>NZ_JBWZCG010000006.1:0-153378 GCF_059383415.1 Pseudarthrobacter sp. RHLT1-30-1 | reverse complement strand
CCAAAGGCTCCGGCTTCGAGACCATTTCAAGTTTTGGGGAGCTTTCCCCCGGCCCGGTCGGCCCTCCAGCAGGCAGCTCCTTGCCGGTCAGAATCCAGTACTCATCGATTCCGGTCCGCTCTGCAATCCGCTCGGCGACCTCGGCGAAGCCGCGGGGGTCGTGCCCGAGCAGCTCCCATCCGCGCCAGGATTGCTGGGAAAAGCCGCACGCAAGTGCGGCTTCCTTCATGTTCCAGCCCATGTGCCAGCGGATCAGCGCCAGTCTTGCGCCGAAACTGTTGGTGCGAGGAACAAACGACTCATGCATCTGTGTGCTCATAGTGGAAAGACTTGCACAAGTAGTGCATAAAGCGCAATACCTAACATGGACCCGCTGCGCAGTTTCTGCATGTCAACGCCGGATATGCGGTTGTACGCAACGACTACGCGCCCGACACGCTAGATGTACTTATTGTAGTAGTTTGACACTACTTGTCTCCTGTGCTAAGCTACGGGCATGAACAAAAAGCCGGTGCATATCACCACTCGCCAGGTTGCGGATCACTTTGGCGTCAACATCGCCACTGTCCGTCGGTGGGTGAACGGCGGCATCGTCACTCCGGACGTCACGACACCTGGAGGCCATCACCGCTTCACCCAGGCCAACGTCGAGGAGCTAGCCGCGGCGCACGCTGCGTCGCGAGCAGATCAGAGAACGCCTAAGTCGGCCTGATCCCAATAGTTGTCCCGCCAGGCTCCGCCTGCGGGCAGTAAATAGGGCGGTCCAGTTCATTCCGCCAAGAACTTCACTGGACCGCCCATTCCGAACCCAAGAGCCAGGCCCTTGTCACGGGTCTACCTGGCTCTCGAATCAGAATCGAGTCTAGCAATGGACGCTCAAGCTGCACAGGAAAGCCCGGTAGTTGATCCGCCCCGGCATTTGTTCTTCGGCGCCGAGGACCGCCGCCAGGGCGGCCGCGCCGGGCTGGACGAGAAGTACTTGTCGATGGAGAAGGCCCGCCGGCACCAGCTGGCGGAACACGTCATCAACACCGCCAACCAGCTGGCGAACGCCGTCCGCACCCTCCGGGCATTCGACCGGACCGGGAACGCGGACATGGCGCTGGATCATATCGAGCAGACCTTCGCGGACCTGCAGAAGTACACGAACAACCTGGTCAACGAAGTGACCGGCTCCGTGGACCGCCACGCCGACGAGGCCGAGAAGCTCGCCTTCGCCGATATCGCCGCCGCCAGGGAAGCCACCGCCGCGCAGATCCCCACACGCGGCTCCGTGATCCATCACCTGCCGAACCCCGCCGCCGTGGCCGCGCAGATCAACGCACGCCTCGATGCCGCATACGGGGGCCGGTAATGACTAAGACCAGGATCAAGCGCTTCGCCGTCGTGCAGCCCATCGGTCACCGCCCGTTCAAGGAATACCCGGACCTTGAGTTCCGCGACGCCAGGGAACTGGCCGAGGGGATGACCACGTGGCTGAAGTGGTTCTGGCAGAACAGATCAAAGGTAGACGTCGACGTCGACGCCCAACGCATCGACGTGTCCGTCAAGAACAAAGAAGAAGGGCAGATCCTGCTCAACGGCACGATCTGGGCGAACTACTCACTGCACATCCACCGCGGCACGCCCGAGTGGAACGCGGCCGCTGCAGGGGCCGCGCTGTGAAGGCCCCGTCAGTAAGGGTCGGCCGGAACCGCCGCCGCACCTGCCTCTACACCCCGGCGCTCGCCCTCGGCGCGGTGCTGATGCTCGCTACCTTCCCGATCTTCAACGCCGGCTATCTGGCCGGCGTCCTCTTACTCCTCACCGGCGCTGCCGGGTTCGTACTTGAGACAGGAAACCAGAAATGACCGAACAGCCAGCAGAGCCGCAGACCGAGCAGCAGTGGCTTCAGAACGACCCGGGCCCGCTCCCCGAAGTCCCTGCGCAGCACTACGCCGCCAACGCCCACCGACTCCCCGCGCAGAGGCTCACGCCGCCGACCCTCCTCTACCCTGCCCCGGTCGTGGCCATGTCCCGCCCCTACGACATCGCCCAGGCAAGCATCCTGCTCCGCAAATCCGTCACCGCAACCGCCAAGTTCCAGCAGGCACGCGCCGCATCCGCCCAGGCGGAGGATGCACTGTCCGCCGCGCTCGCCGTGGAGAACCTCGCGGAGATCGATTCCGGCAACGCCGAACAAGCACTCATGGCATTCATCCGAGAGGTGGCAGACCAGTGAGCACCCGCTTTCAGGAAATCCCGATCGGCCAGCTGGCCATCCACCCGAAGAACGTCCGCAACGACGTCGGCATTGTCACGGACCTCGCGAACAGCATCACCGCCCAGGGCATCATGCAGCCCCTCGTCGTTGCGCCGGCACCCTCGGTCGCCGCACCGGCACCCGTGGGCAATCCGTGGACCCAGGCTCCGGAACTGGCATCCGCCCAGTACGTCATCATCGCTGGGCACCGCCGCCACGCCGCGGCCCAGCTCGCCAACCTCGACATCCTGCCCTGCGTGATCCGCGAGGACCTCAACACCGAAGCCAAGCAGCTCGAGGCGATGCTGGTCGAGAACACCCAGCGCACCGACCTGACCCCGGTCGAGGAAGCCGCCGGCATCCAGACCGTCCTCGAATTCGAGGGCCACAGCGTGGCATCCATCGCCAAGGCCCTCGGGCGCTCGCAGAGCCACATCCGGAAGCGGCTCGTGCTGAACAAGCTCGCGGACGAGGCGAAGACCCGCATCGAGGACAACACCCTGAACATTGATCAGGCCATCGTCCTGGCAGGCTTCATCGACAATGAGGAGGCCACGAAGCGGCTCCTCAAGGTCGCCAGCGTGCCGAACGAGTGGGCTTTCCAGCTTGCCAAGGAAACGAAGGCGAAGGCGTGGCTGGAGAACCTCCCCCAGTTGACCGCCGAGCTGCAGGGCGCCGGCGTCGAGATCGTTGAACGGCCGGCCGGGCAGCACTGGGAGTGGACAGACTGGCGCGTCGCCTACCAGGTGATGACTGTCGCCGAAGCGGTAGCTGATGGCTGGTCCGCGATCTGCGACGAAACCAAGGACGAGATCACATGGATCAGGGAACGCCCCAAGGGCACGGCCCACGTCGCCCCGCAGCGGACGCCGGAGCAGCTCGCTCACGAGCTCCGCGTCCAGGAGCTCACCCGGGGCCTCGCCACAGCGGCAGACGTGCGCACGGCATTCCTCAAGGAAGCCATCCAGAAGCCGGCGGCGGACAAGACGCACGAGATGCTCGTTGACTACGTGATCCAACGCCACCGATTGGGTGACCTCGCGCCGTGGCTCGACCTCGGCGACGAAGACATTGACCAACAGGAAGTCATCGACGCCTTAGCGAAGCTGAACATCCCCCAACTCGTGGCCCTCATGCACGTCGACCAGTTCGAACGAGAGAGGTACATGGACGCCGTGGGCGGCTGGGCGCCCGGCCAAGGCTGGCAGTCCACCGAGGAATGGCGGGGCAGGCTCACCACGGTCCACGGCTACCAGTGGACCGAAGCCGAACAAGCCGTCATCACCTACCACCAGGAAGAAGAAGCCAACGATGACTAACCACGGACTCACCCGCAACCCCGAGAACGAACCCATCTGCCTCTGCGGCTACCGCCCCGACATCCTGGACGACTTCGGCGCAGCAATCGTCGGCGTCCAGTGGAAAGCAAAAGCCGACGTCCTCCGCCACGTCGACGCCATGGCCCAAGCCCACGCCGCGCTGCGCTCGCCGGCAGCGCCGTTCCGCGCCCGCCACGCTGCGGAGTATCCGCGGGCAGGGGTGCGCCAGACGGAGGATGGCCGCTGGCTCCTCTCCTGCTGGGACGCCGACCGCATCGTCCACGTCATCGACGAACCGATCTTTGATAACCGTCTGACGGCCTTCGACTACGGCTACGTGACGATCGGCGCCTGCCGCGAGTCCGGAACAAACCTGAACGGCTGGGCTGCCGAGTGAGCGACCCCAAGAAGATCACCGACCGCCCGGAAAAGCTCGAGCGCTGCAACTCCTGCAACGCCGTCATGGACCCCCACAACGGCGAATGCCGCTGCAGCTGAAAGGAAAGCACGAACATGGTTGAACTCACATGGCAGGATCCGCCCGGAAGGCGCGGCGGCAGGCACGGAGACTACGACGCGATTATCGAGGTGCTGAAGGCGAACCCGGGCAAGTGGGCACTCATCACCGCTGAGTGGAAGACCACGACCCCTCCGTCAGCATTCAGGCAGAAGGGATGCGAGGCCACGGCCCGGCGGAACGAAGGGTCAAAGACCTGGAGCGTCTACGCCCGCTGGCCCTTGGCCAAGGTCACCCCGGCACCGGCTTCACCGGCGGCCGAGGAGAAGGCGAAGGTCCGCCAGGCCATCCAGTCCGGGACCGCGCTCACCCCGCCGCCGGTCGCCGTCCCGAAACGGACAGCCCCCGCCGCGGAACCTGTCCGGCCCGCCAACGACATGGGCATGAGCCAGTTCCTCGCCGCACGCCGCGCACGCGGCGTCCCACCCGAAGGCCAATAACACCGGGTGCCGATAACCACCGGCACCCCCCGGGCCCGATAGGCAACCGACAGCTGAAACCAAGTCCCCCTGCGGAAGTAAGCACCCGGGCCGCGTTCGAATCGTGGCGGGTCCACGAACACCATCGACGGCAAAGGAGCCAGAGCATGCACTACTGCACCATCTGCGGCCACCACCACGGCCAAGGCGACGGCTGGGCCAAGTGCCTGGCAATCACCACCACCGAAACCGGCGGCGCCCGCCGCTGCGCATGCTCCGGCCCACCAACCAACTAAAGAGGAACCGATGATACTCACCGTCAACACCCTGGACCTCAGACAGGCCCTCATGTCCGTCATCCCCCACGCCGCCGACGCCAAACTCTCATCAGCGCTCGCCGTCGTCCACTTCACCGCAACGGACGGCATGGTGCACGTGACCGCCAGCAACACGGTCACCCTCGGCCACGCCGTAGCCTCCGTGTGGGACGCCGAGGGTCTGACCGGCGACGTCAACGACGACGCTTTCAACCTCCCGACCGACGTCGCGAAGGAGCTGCTCCAGATCTTCAAAGCCAACGGCAAGCAGCCAGAGGACGAGATCGGCGATACCCTCCGCATCACGGTCAGGCATGACGCCATAACCTTCCTGGATGTCTCCGGCCTCTTCCCCGGCAAAGAGTTCAAGATCCCCCACGAGGACGACCACGAGTACCCGATCGCCTTCGGCCGCCTCCTCATCCAGGCAGCCCTCTCCGAACGAGTCATGCCTGAACGCCTCGTCGCCGCTGGCCGCCTCGTCCGGCTCTTCGCCACCGCTTCCGCAGCCTACGGCGAGCCCCTGGTCATCGAACCCACTGAAGACGCCCGCCGCATCCTCATCAGCTGCGGTGAGTCCTTCCTCGGCCTGCTGATGCCCATCCGCTCCGAAGACGGTTCGACCATCGCCAACGAGCTGAACGCCTGGCGCGAAGGCTGGATGAACCGCCTCCCAGAAATCACCCACGCCGGTGGCGGGAAGAGACCCGAAGAGCAACCGCCCTCCGCCTCCGACTTCCTGAAGCACGGCACCGGCGTCGTCCTCGAAGTAGCCGACCTCCAGAAGCTGAGCGACCGCCTCGCAAACCGCGTACTCAGCGTGGTAGCACCGTGAGCTCCGACGAGCACCAGATCAGCATGGCCGCCGGCGACGGGGCCCCGCTCGACGCGATCCAGCGCAGGGCAGGCAAAGTGCTGCTCGGCCCCATCGGCGCAACCCACCTCGGCGAATTCCGGCCCATCGGCAATCTCGGCGCCTTCGTCATGGACGAAGAAACCGAGTCCTTCCAGGCCTACGGCTCCGACGAGCCGATCCGGACCATAACCAGCGCGAGCGTGAGCATCACATGCCCTTCGTCAATGCGGAACAAGGCAAAGCACCGACAAGCGTTTCTCGACCTCCTGTTCGGGACCATCACCCCGCCTAAACGCGCACCGCTCATCCACAACGGAGGCCGACCATGATCACCGACGCAGCAGTCGAAGCCGCGGCCAACGCCATCAGCAAATCCTCTGGGATGAGGTTCGATGGCTTCTGGTCCCGTGTGGAAGACCTCGAACCCGAAGACCGCGACTACGCACTGGCCGAGGCCCGCGCAACCCTTGAAGCAGCCATCCCGCTACTCTCAGCTCCTTACGGCCCGTTGCTGGCCGTCCACGCGCTCGCCGGTCAGGCGGCGAAGGACGCGGCTGACTACGGGCGAAGCGCTGGCTGTGTAGGTGTGCCGGCGCTGATCTCGGCGCTCACGGAAGACCGAACAGACGGCGATGATCTGGTCCGGGCGATCAACACCAGCCGCCTGATCAAATGCCGGGCCAGAGGGAACCACATCGCTACGGAGGATAACAAGTGCCCCAGGTGCGGGCTGTGACCGGCTTTCGCTGGTTCCACCGCCGCCGCCCAAAGCCGCCCGCCGCCCCCACGGTCAACTTTCACGACGCGGCCACGGCCGGAGCGTGGGGGCTGACCATCACGAGGTGGCACCAGCTCACCGATCAGGAACGCGCGGCCTGCCGCGAGAACATCACGTACGCCCCGAAATTCCAAACGAAAGCAGGTCCGCCCAGTGCCATGGCTGAAGCAGGGCGACGCGGCAGCGAATCACCCTATCGTCCTGGCAGCAGTCGAGATGGAAGATGCTGATGATCGGATCCTCAACGAGTGCTTCGGGTTCGTCGGCCGCTGCGCTACCCAGGCCGCAGCGTATGAGCAGGACTACATCATCACGGTCGGCACCGCCCGGCACATGGCCGGCTCGCTCTCCCGCTACAACGCTCTGGTCGCCGCCGCGAAGTACTGCGGCTACCTCACCGAGGTGCAGGTTGAGATCGACGGCGAGCAGCGCAAGGCGTTCAAGCTGGTCGAGGACAACGACCTCTTCCACATGATTCTGAAGGCCGAGCGTGAGTGGAACAACCAGCGCAAACGCGACGCCAGGGACACCTCCCTGACATCAAAGGTCCGGGCCCGCGACGGCGACGCCTGCCGCTATTGCGGCAAGTCCGTTGCCTGGGGAGACAACAAGTCCGGCCGCGGCGCCACCTACGACCACGTCAACCCCGGCCAAGGCGGCACGGTGGCCACTCTCGTGGTCTGCTGCCGCGAGTGCAACGGACGCCGGGGCGACGACCCCGACAGCACGTGGAAGACCTTGCCGGTTCCGGCGGAGCCCCTGTACGGCCCCGCAACGGTCGCTTTCCTCGAAAAGCACGGCTCACCTATCCAACCCAGCTACACCCGCACCCCCACCGCACCTGCACCGGACAACGGCCCGCAGACCATGGAGCAGCACACCGTCGAGCAGCCGGCAACGGCCACTCCGGAAGAGGACACGGCAACGGCACACACCGGCCCGTCCATCGCCTCCACGGCCAGCCCGGACCCGGCACAGGACGCCCCAGCAGCAACGGAACCACCGGCTGCGACCGACAACGGATTGACCACCAAATCGAATCCTGAACCCGGACATAGGTATCCCGGATCCGGATTAGTCGGGACGGGTAGGGACGGGTTGGGTCAGGTAGGTAAGGGAGGCAGTGGGCAGGAAGCCCAGCCGATCACCAAAGCCAAGCCTCAGAACAAACCCAAACGCAGACGCCCCCGTACCCGAGGACGGAACTAGACATGCCCAGCTCAACTGCTTTCATTCCGAAACTCTCAGAAGCTCAGTTCCAGCAGCAGGTCATCGACCTGGCTAAGCTGCACGGCTACACGCTGATCTACCACACCCATGACAGCCGGCGGTCGCAGCCGGGCTTCCCTGACCTGGTCCTCGTGTCCGAGCACCGCGGACGTGCACTCTTCCGGGAGCTGAAGACCGACACCGGCCGAGTCACCCCAGCACAGTTCAGCTGGATCTCGGGAATGATCCTCGCCAAGCTCAACGTCGGCGTCTGGCGCCCGTCCGATCTGAAGTCCGGCCGCATCATCAAAGACCTGAAGGGCGAATCATGACCACGACACTGGCTCTCGAATACAAGTACCGGGTCAATTACGCCGGGCAGACACTACTCCTGCCGTTCACTATGGCGAAGAAGTACACGGCCTACCCGGAGCACTGCATCTTCGACCATGAAGAGCCGGCCCCCACGATCGACCGGACGCACCTCTGCTGGCTGTGCACCGAGTGGCTGCGGGAATCCCTGAACACTATCGGCGAACACTGGTCCGACCTTGAAGACGCCCTGGCACCAGCGGGCGGGCGGGCCGCTTCATCCGAGCGGGTATCCGGAACCGGGGATCTCTTCCCGCCGCTGCCGATCAATGGCGATGTCTCCGATGTCATGCGCGATGCCAGGGCCGCGATCTGGTCCGCCGTCGGCCAGCTGGTGCAGGACCGGCCCGACGTCCGTCTGCCCGCAGATCATGGCACAGGTGTCCTCGCCGACTGGCTGGCCCGCTGGCACGTCAGTTACCTCGCGTCCCATCCCTCGGCCGCTCACCTCACCGCAGTCGGAACGGACCTCGCCCGCGTCGTGCCGGCGGTCAAGGCCGCCGCCTATGAGTCGCCACCTGTTGAGGTCCCGCTCGATGGGACCTGCCACCAGACCACGACCAACGCGGCAGGCCAACGGATACCGTGCCCTGGGCAAGTGGTCGGCTGGGAGCAGGGGGACGGGACGAAGGTTGTCCGGTGCAGCGTGGATGTAACCCATAGGGTGCGGGCCGACCAGTGGTTCCGAACCCACGCCGCCCGAGCCCCTCGCCCTGCCCGGGCAATGAATACACTCAAGAAGAAGTACATGACCGGGAGGAAGAACCATGCATGATCCAAATGACCGTGGCATGAAGTCGAGCGTCATCGCCAAGGTGGAGGCAGCCTACGCGCGCACCCACGAGCGACTCGCGGACGACCTGGAGTACGTGCGCCTGAAGGACGCAGCAGAGGCGGAGCAAGTGGAGTCCACGGGCATTTGGACAGAGCGCAATCGGCTCGCCTTGTACATCGAGGTCAACACCCCATGAAAGTGACGGACAGTGGCATGACCATCACCGAGTTCCTTGAAGCTCGCATCGCCGAGGATGAGGTTGCGGCTGAAGCAGCAAGCATTGACAGGTGGGGGCAGACGATAACCAAAGATTGGGATTGGGCGGGGAACCTCCTTAGCTCCGAGCGCGACTCGACCGAGGACCAAGACGCCCACGTGCGGAAGTGGTGGCCATCCCGCGTCCTCGCCGAGTGCGCCGCGAAACGGGCGATACTGGATCTGGCGCAGCAGGCTTCTGAGGTCGAGCAAGAATTTGACGAACGCGAATGGGCAGGCGCGGGACCCGAACGGGTTGAGCCTTGGACCGGAGACGCGATCCTGTTCGCCCTGGCCGCCGTCTACGCAGACCACCCGGAGTACCTGCAGGAGTGGGCCCTGTGACACGCCGACACACCAGCGTCCCAAACATCCTTGACTTAGTCGACTAGATTATGGGGTGAGCTGGTGTTTCGCACCCAGCCACAGAGCTGAAGGCCTTGCCGGTATCCGGCGGGGCCTTCGTCATGTCCGAGGTCGGAGGCGAAGAGTGGGCAAGAACGCCGGCCGCTCGGGTGGCAGATGGCGCGACCTGAAGGCCAACCAACGAGCGAAGCGACTGCCCTGCTGGATCTGCACGCAGCCGATCAACTACGCGGCCAGCTCGAACGACGACGATTCATTCAGTGTCGACCACTTCAAGCATCGCTCCACTCATCCCCACCTCGCGGAAGAGCCGGACAACCTCCGTAGCTCGCATCTCCGGTGCAACAAATCCCGCGGCGACAGAGATGCCCCGCCGGACCTCGGCGACACGTCGGGCTTCTGGTAGCCGGGCGATCCTGTCTCCCCCGGGTAGGGGGGGTCGAGATACCTGGGTAAATATCGCCTAGTCGACTTCGCCCGGTAGTAGACTCCCCCTCCCCGTACCCCCTACCCCCCTTATCGAAAACACAGACCCCGAGGAGTGCGAGTCGATGGGCTTCCTACCGCCTGAGCACGACAAAACGCCACACGGGTGCAGCTTCCCTCAGCCAGCAATCGCCTTGCAGGAAGGGACCAGGTGGGAGTGCGACGACTGCCACAAGATTTACCGCGTTGAGTCGGTAAGGGATCGCGGCATCTCGGCGCTTGAGTGGAGCTTCCAGAAGCAGGGCACCCCGCCCAGACAAGTAGCGCCTGCGGTCAAGATTCCGACCACGGTCGTCCGCCCCACCCGCCGCTGGTGGCAGTGGCGCCGGCATAACCCAAAGAGCGGCGGGTGTCGTCGGTTCGCATGGTCATTCGACACGCTCTCCGAGAACTGCCCCATCTGTGAATGAAGAGGATCAATCGGCATGCACCGTGAACACATTGAGGTAGCCATCTCGTCAGCGGCCGCAGGCGGCAAGGTTGCGATCTTCGCCAAGAACAACCGGCATGCAGGGCAGCTGGCGCATGATGTCGAGGAAGTAATGACCAGCGAATACGCGGAGAAGATAGCCCGCGCTAACGGCCGGCGGGCCATCTACTTCCATGGCGGGGGAAGCATCCGCTTCATCTCCACCGAGCAGAGCGGTCGCGGGCTGTCGTTGGATCGGGCATTCGTTCCCATCTCAACGGACCAGGACACCCTGGCAGATATCGTCCCCTCGCTATGCACTAGCCAAGAGGGCGTCCTCACCGGCTACTGAAGACTCCCGCGTGACGGCGGGCTAAGACCGTCACTCCGTCGGGCCGGGGAGTGCTGCAGATCCTCCCCGGTCTGGCCTCAAGGATGTCCCGCATACGGGTGGAGGACGCGCCACCCCGGGCGGGCAAAGACCCATCCCTCCGAGTACAAATTCAATAGCCGCCCTGGCTCCTCTCAGTGTCCGGGCGGAGGGCAGAGAAGATATGCCGGCGGGTGACCTCGTGAACCCCCTCGGACAGCGGGTGCAAATCCTGTGCTGCTCGCGGCGACCCTATGTCGCTCCCATGAGTACGGCCGCCGGACTATTCACCCGGCAGGGCTGGACCGCGTAGGCGGCGCGGGATCATGACCCACCAGCTCTCTGACGGCAACCGCCACCGACCAACCACTGACGGCACCCGGTTGAGCCAGTAGCCGTCCACCCCGTGACCGACCTGCAGGAGGTGGGCAATGCCGCGCATCAGACGCTCCTACACTGCCGCCTTCAAGAAGGAATCGGCGCTCCTGGTGATGAACACAGGCCGGGCCATAGCCGACGTCGGCCGGGAGCTGGGCATTCCGGAGCAGACCCTCGGGCGGTGGGTATTCGACGCCAGGGAAGCAGCCGGCGAAGATCCCCGGGCCCCGCGTACGCCGGACTTCAAGGCGCCGGCCCCGCCCGACCTGGCGGGCTTCGTCGCCTTCGACGGGCCATCGCTCCTCGAGGAAGTCCGTGAGGCCATCGGCCACATGGAGATACTCCCCCAGGACAAGGGCCTGGTCGCGCTCGCCGAACGGTACGCACACCAGATCAGCGAGGTCGCCAAGTCCGGCGGCAAGGAAGCGACCTCGGTTATGTACCTCGGCCCTCACCTTTACAACATGCTCCGCGAGCTGGGCGGCACCCCGATGCAGCGCGCAGGGACCGGCAAACCCGGGGACAAACCCAAGAGCCGCCTCGAGCTGCTCCGCGGAGGACGGGAGACGGGCTAGGCGATGGCGAACGCAGCTGGCAGGGACAAGCTCTACGGCTGTGAAACACCACGGATCTACACGCCCGAGCTGCGACCGCTGACCCGGCAGACGTCGAAGGGCTTCGAATGCATCGAGTTCGCGGAGCAGATCCTCGGCATTACGTTGTTCCCCTGGCAACAGTGGCTGCTGATCCACGCGCTGGAGCTGAACCCGGACGGGTCGTTCCGGTTCCGGACGGTCGTGCTGCTGGTCGCGCGCCAGAACGGCAAGTCCACGCTGATGCAGGTGCTGGCATTGTGGCGGATGTACATGGACGGCGCGAAGCTGACCATCGGCACCGCGCAGAACCTCGACATTGCCGAGGAGGTCTGGCGCGGCGCCGTAGAACTGGCCGAGGGAGTCCCCGAACTCAGCAATGAGATCGAGCGGATAGACAAGACCAACGGCAAGAAGGCGATGGAGCTCACCACCGGCGAACGGTACAAGGTGCAGGCCGCCAACCGCCGTGGCGGCCGCGGGCTGTCCGCTGACTTCGTAGTCCTCGATGAGCTGCGCGAGCATTCCAGCTGGGATGCCTGGGCCGCAATCTCGAAGACCACGATGGCGCGCTTCTACGCACAGGTCTGGGCGGTATCGAACGCCGGCGACGCAGCGTCGATCGTGCTGCGCTTCCTGCGGAACATGGCCCACATGGCGCTGGGGAACCCGGACAACCTCGAAGACGTCGTGCTCCCTGAGCTGGACGAAGACGACGAGGCGGACGGCGACTCCCTCGGGTTGTTCGAGTGGTCGATGGCGCCGGGCTCGTCAATGTGGGATCGGAGCGGATGGGCGCAATCCAATCCGTCCACGGGCCACGTAGCGAGCCTTGAGAAGGCCATCGCAGCCGCCGTCAAGGGTGAGCCCGAAGGACTCGTCCGCACAGAAGTGTTCTGCCAGTGGCTGGACACGACTGCGGACGGACCGTTCCCCCCAGGGCGGTGGGAGAAGGGCGCAGACAAGGCGTCCCGGATCGAGGGGAAGTTCGCATTCTGTGTGGATGTCTCCCACGACCGGACCACCGCACACATCGGCATTGCAGGCTTCGGTCCGGATGGTCTCTTGAACGTCGCTGTGGTCGCCTCCCGTGCCGGCACGGCGTGGGTGAAGGACTGGTTCCTGTCCCCTCCCGAGGGCCAGACAGTGGCGCCGAAGGACAACCCGGACCTGGTCGGCGTAACACTGCAGGCGAACGGTGCCCCGGTGTCATCGTTGCTCGCCGAACTGGAAGCCATTGACGGTCTGAACGTCATCCCGTGGGCCGGCGCCGATCTGTCCCGGTGGACGGGCATGTTCTACGACCGGGTCCGCGGCATTGAAGAAGACGAGAACGGCAAGCCGATCCCGCCCGAGGATGTTCGTCCCCTGATCCGCCACCGTGGCCAGCCGACCCTCAACATCGCGGCCGCCACCGCCGTGGCCAAACCTTCCGGCGACGCGTTCTTCTGGGACCGCGGCAAGTCACCCAACGACGTCGCCCCGCTGGTGTGCGTGACCGGCGCTGCCGGCTGCTTCCTGGTGCACGGCACCGTGGTCCAGGCGGTGAGCAACTACGAAAACGAAGACCTGATGGTCGTTTAGGAAAGGCGGCATCCATGGAGTGGGTATCACTCGTAGCGGCTCTGGCGGCCGCAACCGGGGCCGCACTGTACTGGCGGCTCCACGCCGCCCCGTGGCGGCTGGTGCGGGCCCGCAGGGTCGTCGTCAACCTCCACTCCGGGCAGGCCCTCGAAGGCCTACTGGTACGTCAGGCCGGGCCGCTGCTGTTCATCGCTGAGGCCCGGCTGCACGAAGGCGGCGAAAGCCCCGTCCCGATTGACGGACAGACCGTGGTCGAGCGGCCAAACGTTGATTTCATCCAGATACTTTAGGGGCGGTGACTCATGGCGTTCGTCGTCTCCCAAGGCCAGCTAGCTTCACTCTCGCGGCCCACCTTCACCTCGGCAGGTTCGATCCGGCTGACCGATGACTACTCTGCCGATTACGCGAAGATCTGGAAAGATCACGCGAGCGTGCAGACGGTCGTGAACTTCCTCGGCCGCAACATCGCAAGCCTCGGCCTGCACCTGTTCGAGCGTGTCGGAGACACTGACCGCCGGCGTGTGACGGCACACCCGCTCGCGCAGCTGATGTCCACGCCTAACCCGTGGACCACTCACTACGACTTCTTCGATGCCATGGTCCGCGACCTCGCCATCTACGACCGCTTCCTCGCAGCCAAGCTCAAGAGCGAGAGCGGCAAGGTCGCGCTGATGCGGATCGCGCCGACGATGTTCTCCCCGGTCGGCGGCACCTGGTTCATGGCCGAGGGCTTCGAAGTCCAGGGCAGCAAGGGCAAAAAGATTTACGCGGCCGCCGACGTCGTCTACGTCTCGGGCTATTCGCCCGATGGTGACCTGGGCGGTGTCTCGTCGATCGAGTCCCTGCGCTCTGTCCTGGCTGAGGAGTACGAGGCGGCCCGCATGCGGGCGCAGACGTTCCGCAACGGTGCCCGCATGTCGGGCTACATCACGAGGCCCGCAGGCACCGTGTGGACTGATACAGCACGTGACCGCTTCCGCGCTGGATGGCGTTCCCAGTACACCGGCGGAGGTTCGCAGGCTGGCGGCACACCGATCCTTGAAGATGGCATGGAGTTCGTGCCAGCTGCGCAGTCGGCCCGGGATCTCCAGTACATCGAGAGCCGCAAGCTGACCCGCGAAGAGGTAGCGTCCGCCTACTTCATCCCGCCGCCCATGATCGGGCTGCTGGATAAGGCGACATTCTCCAACATCAAGGAGCAGCACAAACACCTTTACCAGGACACGCTCGGGCCGTGGCTTCAGCGGATCTCGCAGTCCCTGGAGCTTCAGCTGTTCGGCGACTTCGAAGACTCGGGCAACCTCTACCTTGAGTTCAACCTCGAGGAGAAGATGCGCGGCTCCTTCGAGGAGCAGGCCGTGCAGCTGCAGGCCTCGGTCGGCGGGCCCTTCATGACCCGCAACGAGGCCCGCGCCATGCGGAACCTCCCCGCGATTGAGGGCGGCGACGAACTGATCGTCCCGCTGAACGTGATCACGGGCGGCCAGGCATCCCCGCAGGACTCCGGCTCGCAGAACGTGACCGGCGAATCGGCCGCGCCGCTGCGCACCATCAAGTCCAAAGCAAAGGCAAGCGAGTACGAACTCAAGGCGCCGACCGCCGAGGAGATCCCGGAGGAGCACCAGAAGGCCACGGCCGCGGTGTTCGCCAAGTTCTTCGCCCGGCAGCGGCGCTCCGTACTCGCCGCAGCCGGGGCCAAAGCCCCGGACTGGTGGGACACCGAACGCTGGGACGACGAACTCGCCGAGGATCTACTGGCCGAGTCACTGACCATCAGCAAGGCGGCGGCCCTCACGGCGCTGGCCGGCATGGGCGTCGGCGCTGACGAGTACAGCACCGAACGCACCAAGGCCTTCCTCAAGAAGGTTGCCGGGCGCATCGCCGGGCAGGTCAACGCCGCGACCGTCGCCGCACTGGAGACCGCGCTCGCGGACGGCGGGGCCGAGGCCATGGCTCATGTGTTCGATGTGGCTGAGGAGTCCCGCGCCGAGCAGTCAGGCATGGCTTCAGCCGCAGCGTTCGTTGGCTTCGGCATGGTCGAGGCCGCACGGCAGACACAGCCCAAGGCCCGCAAGCGATGGCAGACCAACTCCGGCAACCCCCGCGCATCCCACGCGTCGGTGGACGGCGAAGAAGTCGCCATCGACGAGCCATTCAGCAACGGGCTGGAGTGGCCCGGCGGGCTCGGGGCAGACGCCGACGAGACCGCCGGCTGCCAGTGTTCCGTAACCATCATCACCAGCTAGCCCAGGAGGGCACATGAAGACCAAGTCAATTGCTCTCAAGGGTGTAAAGGCCGGGCCGGATGACGGGCTGAAGGAAGGCGAGTTCATCGTCTACCCTTCGACGTTCACCAAGACCCCCGACAGCTACGGCGACGTCGTCGCACCCGGCGCGTTCCTCGACACCATCGAGGAATGGAAGGCATCGGGCAACACGATGCCGGGCCTGTTCGGTCACCGCTTCGATGACCCGGACTTCTACGTCGCCGGCGCCACGGAGATGGGCGAGGACGAGCACGGCTGGTGGGTCAAGGGCGAGTTCGACATGGAGTCCCCCAAAGGCCCCCACGTGTACCGGCTCGTCAAGGGCCGCCGCCTGAACCAGCTCTCCTTCGCCTTCGATGATCAGGACTCCGGGCCCGTTGAGCTGGAGAACGGCGTCAAGGCGAATGAGCTGCGCAAGCTCAAGGTCTACGAGTTCTCGTTCGTGCCCATCGGCGCCAACCAGGACACCTCCGTCGTCGCCGTCAAGGCGCTCACGGACGCGCTGACCGAGGGCAGCAAAGCCGGCCGCGTACTCGCGGCCAAACACATCGACTCCCTGCGTTCCGCGCAGGAGGCCATCGGCGTCGTCATAACCGCCGCCGAGGCCAACGACCAGGAGAAAGCCAGCGACACGCTCGCGGCCAAGGACAAGGAGCTGCTCGCAGCCAAGTCCAAGGAGCCCAAAGCCGACCCGTCCGCTACGAACCTGGCAGAAGCGCTCGCTCTCGAAATCGAGATCAGCGACTAACCACCCGATAACAGGGCCCCGAACCTCGGGGCCTTTCCTCTGCCACGAAAGGCAAGCAAAATGAGCAAGCTGAAAATGCTGCAGGACGCAGCTCGGGCGGCTGCCAAGTCCGCTACGGACATCGCCGCCAAAGCCGACGCCGAGGGCCGATCCCTCTCCGAGTCCGAGCGCACCGACTACACCGCCGCCATGGCCAAGGGCCGGGATCTGCTCGAGCAGATCAAGACCGCCAAGGCCGACGCCGAGATCCTCGACCAGGCAAAGGCCCTGGCCAACGAGATCGGCCCGGACGCCGCCGCCGATCTGGACGGGCAGAAGGACGCCGATAACGCCGTCCGCCGCGTGAAGAACCTCGGCCTTGAGGTCGTCAACTCCGCGCAGTTCAAGACCGCCATGGGCGCCTTCCCCGGCGGCCGGATCCCGGAGCGCGCGAAGTTCTCCACCGATCCGATCCAGGTCAAGGGCCTGTTCGTCGGCGGGTCCGCCACGTCCGCCGGCGCGTTCGTCACGCCGGAGCAGTCCGGCATCATCGAGATGCTGGGCCGCCGCCCGCTGACGATCCGCGACTTCATCAGTGTCCGCCGCACCACATCGGACACCGTCGAGTACGTCCGCCAGCTCTCCCACACCAACGCTGCCGCCCCGGTCGCCGAGGCCACCAGCTCCGCAGCGCCGACCTCGCCCGGCACCGCCGGCGCGCTGGTCCTCAACGCCAACGGCGGGTACAAGCCCGAGGGCTCCTGGGCCTTCGAGCGGAAGACCACCTCGGTCAAGACCATCGCCGAGTGGGTCCCCGCCACCAAGCGCGCCCTGGCGGACGCCGCGCAGCTGGAGGGGCTCATCAACGACGAGCTCCGGGCCGACATCGCGGAGGCCGAGGAGAACCAGATCCTCACCGGCAATGGCACGGGCGAGAACCTTACCGGCATTCTGTCGACGTCGGGTATCCAGACGCAGGCGTTCGACACGGACATCTTCGTCTCCACCCGTAAGGCTCTGACCAAGGCCAGCGTCGTTGGCCGCGTGGTGCCGAACGCGATCGCCCTGAACCCGGTCGACGTCGAGCGTGTGGACCTCGCCCGCGAGGCCGGCACCGGGAAGTTCTACGGTGGTGGCCCATTTGCCATGGGCCCGCGCACCCTCTGGGGCAAACCGATCCTCGAAACCGAAGGCGTCGCCGCCGGCACCGGCCTCGTCGGTGACTTCAGCAAGGCCGTCCTGTGGGACCGCGAGCAGACCTCGATCAGCATCACGGACTCGCACGCGGACTTCTTCATCCGCAACCTCGTGGCCATCCTCGCCGAAGAGCGCGTCGCGTTCGGCGTGACCCGCCCGACCGCGTTCGTTTCGACCGCCGTCGCCTAACCAATGCAGTAGCAGCCCGGGCGCCGGCCTCCATGGAGGCCGGCGCTTGGGTTGCACCCCAACGAGAGGGCAACCCCATGAGTGAACTCAAGGCCTACGACGTCACCGTCAACGGGTACCAGACCACGATTCAGCTTTCCGACGAGGACGCCAAGGTCCGAGGGCTGACCGGCAGGGACGCGGAGAGTGTCGCTGAAGAGCAGGCCGAAGCCAAGGCCAAGGCGGTCGCGGTCGCGGAAGCAGAAGCCGCAGCCCAGGCAGCCGCCGCTGAAGCTGCGCTCGCGGCCGAGGAAGCTGCCAAGTCCGCGGCCAAGGCAGCACCCGCGCCGGCCAACAAGGCCGCCGCAACGCCGAGCAACAAGTAGCAGGAGGAGGGGCCCATGCCTGTGGCTTACGCAATCATCCCCGACATGGTCCCGCTCGCCGCCGGCACAGACCTTGTGGGCTTCCGTGGGGCACCTTTCCCGGAGGCCGTGACGCAGGCGGCGGCGGAGAGTATCCGCGCCGAGTGCGGCTGGCACATCGCACCGCACCTCGAGCAGACCATCAAGGTCCGCACGGGCGGCGCGGACACAGTCCTCCTCCCCTCCCTCAAGGTCCTCGCCGTGTCGTCCGTGGTTGACCGGGACGGCGCGGCGGTGACCGGCTGGGAGGTCTGGGAGAACGGTGTGCTGGAACTCCCGGGCGGCTTCCCCAACGTCGTCACGATCAGCTTCGTCCACGGCTACGCACGCTGCCCCAAGGATCTGCTCGGCATCATCGCCGAGCGGGCCTCGGCCAGCGCTGCAGGCAGGGTCAAGTCCGAATCGCTGGCGGGCCGGTCCGTCTCGCTGGACTCCGGCTACGACCCCGTGACGGGTCCGGTTCTGAACACCTACAAGCTGGGACCGAGGCCCTGAGATGAACCTCATGACCGAGACTGTCACCCTTCGATTCGCGGGAGCACCGACCGGCGAGTACGACGACTACGGGACACCCATAACGGGCGAGCCCACCGAGACGCCCTGGCTTGCCTGGTACGAACCCCGCGGCTCATCCGAAGACACAGTCGCCAAGGATCAGCAGATTGACGGCTACTGGGTGAACCTCCCGCTTGACGCCCCGCTAGGCGCTGCCGACGCAGTGCTGATCGGAGGCGTCGCCTACCGGGTGGTCGGCGAACCCGGCCGCCAGCCCGGCGGCTTCATCGTCCCCGGGTTCATCAAAGCGGCCGTCGAAAGGATCCGGGGCTAGTGGCCGAGCTTGAACTCACCCCCGAGTACATCCAGATGGCCGCCAACCACCCCGGCGTCGTCACGCAGCTCGCCGTCGTCGCCGCACGCATCAAGGCACGCGTCGAGGGCATCGCGTCCGACGAGGAGGTCGACATGCAGGTCGCAACGCAGGCGGGGGTCCGCCCCGGCGGCAGGCCCTTCGTGAACGTCATCGCCGACAACGCCGAGCAGGAGTTCGGCTCCTCCCGCACCAAACGCCGCCGGATCCTCGGCCGGGCCGGTGAGGCAGGATGAGCCGCTGGCCCGACATCCAGAAGGCACTCGTCGCGCACCTGCGGACGGAGACCGGCGGCAAACGCACCGGAATCCTCATCCCCGCCGACGTCGAAACCCTCCCAGCCTTCATCCGCATCGTCCGAGGCCCCGGCACGGACGACCTCATTACCGACGCGCCATCCGTGGACGTCGAAACATTCGCCCCCGACTTCGGGGACGCCGCCGATTTGGCCGAAGACGTGAGGCAGATCTTCCACGCGCTCGCCGGCCGAAGGGTCGGGCCGGTCCTCATCGACCGTGTCCGCACCACCATGTCGCCCTCCTGGGTGGACTACCGCAATCCGGCCACGAACCGATTCGTGGCTTCATACCGCATCGAGTTCCGTCAGGAATCCAATACCTAGGAGGTCGCCGTCATGGCAACATTCACCGAAGCTAAGGGCCACAAGGGCTCCAACATCCGCAAGATCCTCGAAATGGCGATCTTCGTCAAGCCCGTCGACGAAGCCGACGTCGCGATCACACAGGTCTACGCCGCGGTCACCGGCCTGACGATCCCGGTCGGGTACGTCCCGGTCGGCATGGTCACCAAGGACGACGGCGCCAGCTGGTCCCGCGACCAGGAATCGTCCGACGTGACGTCCTACGGTTACGCCGAGCCCGTCCGCCGCGACATCCTCTCCGACGTGACCGGTCTGTCGTTCACGATGCAGGAATCCAAGAAGCTAACCATGGAGCTGTTCCATGGCTTGGACCTCTCGGCGATCGCGACCGACAGCGAAGGCAACTTCTTCTTCGACAAGGCGTCCCGCCCGGCCCAGCGCAAGTACCGCGTGCTGGCCCTCGGCAAGGACGGCGACGGCCCCGATGCCATCTACCAGGCGCGCTGGCTGCCGAACGCCCAGATCACCGAGAACGGTGAGCAGGCCTGGTCCGAGGGCGACGAGATCAAGTACCCGGCGTCGTTCACCGCCTACAACGACGACAAGTTCGGGACGAGCTTCCGCGAAATCTGGGGCGGACCCGGCCTCGACCACGCCGCGATGGGCTTCACCCCGCCCGTCTAATTGACTGGCGGCGCCGGCTCCTTGGTGGGCCAGCCGGCGCCGCCTTTCACCCCGGCCCACCACCTCCCGATCCTCTTGAAAGGTAGATCCTCATGGCTGAAAAGCAGACCGTCCATGTTTCCCCTGACGGCAAGTCCGAATACACGCCGGACGACGCCACGCAGGCCGTGAACCTCCGCGCCCGCGGTTGGACCCCCAAGGCCAACAAGGCCGCCGCCCCGAAGTCCGACAAGTAACCCAACCCCGAAAGGCCCACCGCCATGACACAGCAGTTCAAGACCTGGGATCAGTACACCGCCGAGGCGAAGCATGAAGCGTTCCAGCTGCCCGTTTCCGCCGACGAGACTTTGGTCATCGAGCCGCCGACCGGTGCGTCCCTGATCCAGTGGGCGCGCGCCTACCGGTCCAACGACATCGAGGCCATGCTCCTGACCCTGTGCGGGGAGCAGTGGCCCCGGGTGGAGCAGCTCCTCGCGAAGGCCGGGCACACCGCGATGGAGAACCTCATCACGGACATGATGATCTTCTTCGACCTCGCGGAGCCCATCACGCTCGTCGGCCCCGGCGGCGGCAAGGTCACGGAGAAGGACCCCCGTAAAATCCGGGCGATGCTCAAGCAGGGCTACCGTCCCGAGGGGGAAGCCGCCTCCCGTATCTGATCACGCTCGTTGATCGATACGGGGACGTAATCGAGGCGGACCTCGCCCGGGTATACAACGGGCTGGACCTGCTCGATTTCTTCCGCGGCCGGTACTCATGGCGGAAGCTGCTGAATCTCATCAAGCAGCTTCCGTCGACGTCCCTGACCACGGAGGCGATGGCAAACGACGACGAGCTAGCGGAGATGTACTCGGAGCAGCCCGCCACGGCCGACACCGGCCCGAGGGTCTCGGAGTACACCCCGGAAGTCGCGCGCCTGGACGTCTTGGTTGACCGGATAAGCGATCTGATCGCCGTGTCCATTCAGGTCGCCGGTGGCAAAGCGCCACGGATGCGCCCGGCCAAGCGGCCGGAGACCGCATATTCACGCGCTGAGAAGCGCCGCACCGAGCAGCGCCTCGGTTCACTGATCGCAGAAGTCGAAGCCGCCCAGCAAAGGGCTCCGACCACATAACAAAACAGAGATAGCGGGAGGCCCATTTTGGCACAGGCAACGGACGCCGTATGGCTCCCGGTACTCCCCTCGATGAAGGGCTTCGGCCCGGCGCTTATCAAGGGCGCCGGGTCCGATGCTGACAAGGCCGGGAAATCGGTCGGGGAACGCTTCGGCAAGGCCCTCGTGGTTGGTACGGCCGCGATCGGCGCCGGGGCCCTGGCCGCCGGCGCTGCCCTCTACAAGGTCGGCGAAGTGTTCGACGAGGTCTCCGACACGATCCGCGCCGGGACCGGGGCGACGGGCGAAGCCCTCACCGGCCTCGTCGACGTCGCCAAAAGGGTCGGCTCGACCGTCCCCGCAGAGTTCGACGCGATCGGCAAAACCGTCGCGGACGTCAACACCCGCATGGGCCTCTCCGGCGAGACCCTGGAGAAGGTGGCCAGCCAGTACCTCGAGGCCGGCCGGGTCCTCGGCGAAGAAGTCGACGTCGCCGCGACGTCCGCAGCGTTCAACGCCTTCGGCATCGAAGGTGAGAACGTCGTCGGCGCGATGGATCACCTCTTCCAGGTGAGCCAGGCGACCGGCGTGGGCATGAACGAACTCGCCGCCGCCGCCTCCCGCAACGCGCCCGCGATGAAGACCCTCGGGTTCTCCTTTGAGGAGACCACCGCGCTGGTCGGCTCCTTCGATAAGGCGGGCCTGAACTCCGGCGCGATCATGGCCTCCATGTCCAAGGGCCTCGTGACGCTGGCCAAGGACGGCGAGAACCCGCAGCAGGCCTTCAAGCGGACTGTTACCGAGATCGAAGGGTTCATCAAAGCCGGCGACACCGCCGGCGCGCTGAACCTGGCCTCGAAGGTCTTCGGCACCAAGGGAGCTACCCAGTTCATAGGGGCGCTGGAGTCCGGTGCACTGAACATGTCCGACCTCGGAAAGGTCGCCGGGCAGACCGGCGACTCGATCCTCGACGTCGGCACCGAGACCGCGGACTTCGCCGAACAGTGGCTGATGTTCAAAAACAAGGTCCTCGTCTGGCTCGAACCGATGGCCACGGCCGTGTTCGGCACCATGGGCACCCTCATGGGCGAAGTCACCGCCGGGGTTACCGCGTTCGGCGCGGCCTGGGAAGCGAACGACGGCGACATCACCAGCTCCGGTATCCCGGGAATGATGGAGCAGCTCGCGTATTGGGGCCGGCAGGCGTTCGACTACATCCAGAACACCGCACTCCCGGCGATCAAGGACTTCGGCGGGCTCCTCGCGGAGACCTTCGGCCCGTCCATCGAGCGCGTCGGCAACTTCATCAGGGACACCCTTGTCCCCGGGGTGCAGGGCTTCGGCGGCGAACTCGGCGGCCAGGCTTTCACCGCGCTCCAGGACGTCGGGTCCTTCCTCGTGACCGACCTGATCCCGGCCCTGGGGGACTTCTCAACGTGGCTGCTGGATAACAAGGACATGCTGATCAACGTAGCGACCGGCATCGCCGTGCTGCTGCTGCCCGCTTTTGTCCGGCTGGGCGTGACCGCGCTTATCTCGGGCGCGCAGCAGGTCATCGCGTGGGTGATGGCGCAGGGCGGGGCGATCAAAACGGGCGTCGTCTACCTCGCGCAGTCCTTTCTGATCATCGGCCGCTGGGTGGCGATGGGCGCCGCGGCGCTCGTCTCCGGCGCGCAGACCGTCTACGTGTGGGGTCTCTACGCGATCGAAGCGGTCAAGGGAGCCCTCGCGCACGGCGTGCAGGCAGCGCGCGTCGCGGCCGGCTGGGTCGTTATGTCCGCGGCCGCGATCCTCTCGGGGATCCAGACGGCAGCGGTGTGGACGGGCACGATCATCCGGCAGGCAGCCATCGGCGCCGTTGCCTTCATGATCTCGGTTGGGACCGTCGTCGGCGGCTGGGTTGTGATGGGCGTGCAGTCGCTCATCCAGGGAGCCAAGATGGCCGCAGCGTGGGTCCTCGCCATGGGCCCGATCGGCTGGATCATCATCGCGGTCGTCGCGCTCGTGGCGTTGATTATTGCGAACTGGGACACGATCGTCCGCGTGACGACCGAGATCTTCACGAACATCGGAAATTTCCTGCGGGACACCTGGAACAACATCGTCACGTGGGTCACGAGTGCGGCTACTTCGCTCTATGAAGGTGGGATCAAACCTGCGTTCGACAGCATCGCGGCGGTCGTGAAGTGGCTGTGGGATTCGATAGTCAGCCCCTACTTCAACTTCTGGATCAACCTCTTCACCAAGGTAATCCCCGACGCTGTCAAGTGGCTCTACGAGAACGGCATCAAGCCGGCCTTTGATTCAATCGGCAACACGATCAAGTGGGTTTGGGAACAAGTCATCAAGCCCGTATTCGATACGCTCTCGGACTTCATCACGAAGACCATCCCGAAAGCCTTCGAGGACGGCGTCGGCTTCATCAAGTCGGCGTGGGACGGTCTGATGGACATCGCCAAAAAGCCGGTGCGGTTCGTTATCGAGTCGGTCATCAACGACGGCCTGATCAACGGTCTGAACAACATCGGCGGGCTCCTCGGCCTGCCGAAGATCGGGCGCATCCCGCTGCCGGACGGCTTCCGCAAGGGCGGCTACACCGGCAACATCGGCAAGGACAAGGTCGCCGGATTCGTCCACGGCGACGAGCAGGTGATCCGGTCGGAGTCCCGGCGGAAGTTCGAAGCGAACCACCCCGGGACGCTGGACCACATCAACCGGTATGGGGCGCTCCCTGCCTATGCGGGCAGCCCGGGCCGGGGGTCGCTGCCGTTCATAACCGGGCCGCTGCAGGACGCCATCGCCCGGACCCGGCAGCTTCAGCTCGTCCCGCTGGGAGGGTTCCCGATGGCGGACGCGCTCACGGCCGCCCGGGCCTGGAACGGGCGCGCCGGTGTGACCATCGGCGCGCAACGGTACAGCCACGACAGCTTCGGGCCGAACGCCGTGTCGGTCAGTTACGGGCAGATGCAGGGCCAGAACATCGGCTTCTACGAAGGCCAGATGATCCAGATGGGCCGGAACAACGCCCTGCAGCGCGAGACGGTCATCCACGAGGTCGGGCACGCCCTCGGCATCCACCACAACACCGGCAACGCCTCGATCATGCACCCGATGCTCCGCGGCGGCGGCGCTGTGTGGCCGACCGCTTATGACACCGCGAACCTGCGGGCCCTTTACGGGCTTCCGGGCTCCGGGCCCGGGCCTGTTGAGGACGACGGCGGCAGGGGCGGGTTCAACCCGCTCGCCGGGCTCATCGACGGGCTGGTGAAGAAATTCAAGGAACTCTTCGCCGGCGCCGGCTTCATCGCTGACCTCGCCATCGGGATAAGTAAGAAGCTCTTCGACGGGGCCGCCAACTGGGTGGGCGAGAAGCTCGGCTTCGGGCAGCCCGAAGCCGCGGCTGCCCAGACCGTGCCGTATCTGCATGACAACGGCGGGGTCCTCCCGCCGGGCTTGTCAACGGTCCTGAACCGGACGCGGCGGCCCGAGGCGATCTACAACCACGAGCAGAACCGGGCGCTGCAGGCGCTCGCTGCCCGTGGTGCGCAGGGCGGCAGCGGCGATGTGGTCTTCAACGGCAACGTCGGCTGGGACCCGCAGCGGGTCGCGCAGGAAATCGAAGTGCAGAAGCGCAGGAACCAAACAATGGCAGGCATGGACGGGGTGGTATTCGCGTGAGACTGGCCTACGGAGTACCGCTGGTAGCACCCCCGGCTCCCGTCTCGCCCTGGGGCAGATCCGTGATGGTCTGGACCGGGTGGGACGGGAGCATGTGGGAACTGACGAAACCCCAGGGCGGGGTGTTTGTGACCGCCGCCGGTGTGGAGGGGTTGGGGATGCCGACCCATCAGGTGTGGATCGGTGAGTCACCGGCAGTGCACGGCCAGTCCTACCGCGGCCATGTCGTCGAGCCCCGGCCCGTGTTCTGGCCGATCTACCTCTACTCGGATGCGGGCTCGGCGGGGTGGCTGGAGTTGGACCGCAAGTTCTGGCGGTCCCTGCAGCCGGGCAAACACGGACAATGGTCCGTCACGACACCGGGCGGCGGGAAGCGGTCACTGTCCTGCCGGTTCGTCGATGACGGCCAACACGTGGTGCAGCACGACCCGATGATGAGGGGTTGGGCCTTGTACGGCGTGAGCCTTATTGCCGACAACCCGTTCTGGACGGGTGAGCCGGTACGACGAACCTGGGCACAGTCCGATGCATCCGATTTCTACGGCGGCGCTTCCAAGGCCCCCGTGTTCCACATCAGCAGCGGCTCGCAACTGTCCACCGCGAAGATGACCAACGAGGGCGACCTCGAGGCGTGGCCGGTGTGGACGATCAAGGGGCCGCTGACGTCCGTGACGGTGGGCGTCGACGGGGCAACGGTCCAATGGAATGTTGCCCTCACGGAGGCGGACATCCTCGTGATCGATACCGACCCGACGATTCAGTGCGCCTGGCTGAACGGCACCGACGTGACCGACCAGCTGGGCACGGCGGACTTCGCACCGATCCCCGCCGGTGATGAAATGCCGCTGTCGCTGACCATGGCCGGCACCGGGTCCGTCGAGGCTGCCATCACGCCCCGCTATTACAAGGCCTGGTGACCATGAACGACAGCCTGCGGATCACCGTGTACGACCGGGCCTTCGTCCGGAAGGGCTGGCTCGGCAACCCCGAGTCAGTCACCGTGACGGTCGGCTTCAACATCGTCGGCAAAGCTGACGTGACGTTCCCCTCGGACCACAACCGGGCGGCGGACATCCTCACCGAGGGCGCCCGCCTCGTCATCGAATACCCGGGCCTTGACCTGCCGCTGATCACCGGGCCGGTCACCGCAGTGCAGGGGCAGGGCCCGGCAGGGCAAAGCACAGTCACCGTGACCGTCACGGATGACCTGAGCCTGCTCTGGGAGACCCTCGGCTGGCAAGTGCCAACCGCGGCGATCAGCGCCCAGGACACGGCCGAGTACCGCACCTACACCGGGAACGCGGAAACCATCCTCAAAACAATGGCCGCCGAGCAGGCCGTAACCCGGTTCGGCCACCCGCTGACGATCGCCCCGAACCTGTTCCGCGGCGCCCTCATCCCCGGCGGCGTGAAGATCAGGATGCACGCGCTCGCCGAACGGCTGTTCCCCGCCGTGGAGCAGGCCGGCCTCGGCGTCCGGATCTACCAGTCCGGGCCGGGCCTCGTCCTGGACGTCTACGAGCCGCGCACCTACTCCAAGGTCATCAGCGAGGCCGCCGGCACACTCCGGTCCTGGACGTGGAACCGGACCAACCCGACAGCCACCCATGTGGTCGGCGGCGGCCAGGGCGAAGGAACGCTAAGGATGTTCCGCACCGCCTCAGACGATGCGCTCGCGGCCCTGTACGGGCGGAAGGTCGAGGTGTTCGCGGACGCCCGCAACGGCGAAACCACCGCGGAGCTCGACCAGTCCTTGGCCGAGGTCCTGTTCGAGGGCAAGCCCCGGAACGGTCTTGAACTGGAGCTCTCCGAGACGCCCTACTTCCGTTACGGGACCGTCATCGTCGGAGACCGGGTCACCATCCGCGCCGGTGCCCTGGAAATCAGCGAAGTGCTGCGCTCGGCAACGATCACCTGGACCCGCGCCGGCGGCCTCAAAGTCCAGCCTGTCGCCGGGAAAATCGAGAACTCCTCGGACGCGAAGGTCGCGGGCGCCATCAAAACCCTGTGGCGGGGACTAACCAACTTGAAAGTGAGATGAACCGTGGCTGTTATTTCTGCCGGCTATGACGGCACCGTTGATGAGGTGCAGTTCGCTAAGCTCCTCCACCGCTACTCGGTGGTGGGGCCTGATGATTTCAGGGCCACGACGCAGGCGGGCGACCGTATTGTGGCGATCAGTGACGGGACCGCGCTGGGCCCGGGCACAGTCGATGTCGCCACGGTGCTGCCGACTGTCCAGTTCGCGGCGGCGGCGGGTACGCGCTGGGACCTGGTGGCGCTCCGGCGTGACTGGCAGCCCCCGGGCGGGTCGTCCTCCATTGTGATCATTCAGGGCGGTGCGGCGAAGGGTTACCCGACGGTGGGTACCGCGGGGACGAACTGGAACCGGCGGCCGGGAATCATGGATGACCAGCCGCTCTACCTTCAGGAAATCACCGGAACACTGCTCGGCCAGCGGATCGACCTCCGCTGCTGGGCTTCCCACGGCGGACTGCTCGCCAAGGACGACCTCGCCCGGTCCTACATGGACGCGGTGGGAACCCGGGTCTTCATCAACGGGATCGACTGGGTCCGGCGGCTCGGCACTAACGACTTGCCGGAATGGGTCCGGGCCCACATTGACGACTCCACCCCCCCTGCGGCCAGCGGAACCCTGGCCCGCTCGGACGGGACCGCGAACATCAACGCCGGGGACACCATTCTGCGGGTGGATATCGACGCCAACCCCGCCGGGCCGTGGACGAACCATCGCGGGTCCGGCCTTGAGTGTTCCGTGCCGGGCGTCTACTTCATCAGCGGCCGCCTACTGACCGAAGGTGCGGCCGGAAGGTATGGCACCTTGTACCTCGCCGCCGACCGGGCCGACATGATCGGGTCGCTGACCTGGACGGAGGACACCCCGGGCGCCGCGTATGGCGGGATCTCCTTCTCGGGCACGTTCATCTGCCCGACCGGGCCGGCGTTCTGGTTCACCACCACCGCCTATAACAGCGCCTGCACCATCCGCCCTGCCTCCCGGGTGACGTGCACCCGGATCAGCAAGATCGGCTGAGTCGACAAGTAACGAAGAACGGGAGGACCAACGTGTGGACGCCGCACTCATCACCGCGATTGTCGGCGCCCTCGCGGTCCTCGGCACGGGCGCGAAGTACCTCATTGACCGGATGGACCGCAAGCGCGAGAAACGGGAGACGGCTGTGGAGGAGCTCCTGAAGGCCCAGGCCGCGAAGGCCGAACGCCGGTACGCCCGGCTGCACGCAACCGCCACGAAATGGCGGGAACAACTCATTGCAAACGACATCGACCCGCTACCCGCCGAATGGCCGGAGGAACCCCATGAGTGACTTTGATCTTGAGCTTCAAGCAGCACAGGAGGAGGCCGCCCGGTCCCGGAGGATGGCGAAGTGGACGATGCTCGGGCTAGCGCTCCTGTCGCTCATCCTGATCGGGGCGGTCGCGGTCGCGGCGTGGCTCGCGAACGATAACGGCCGCCTCGCCGAAGCCAATAAGGCGTACGGTGTCGAGCAGCAGCAGGAGAAGCAGAACCTCGCGGTCGAGGGGATGGACGCGGTCTGCCAGCCTGGGGACGCGGAGAAGTCCCCGGCCGAGGATAGCTTCTGCCAGAGCCTCGCGACGGCGGCCGCGGAACCCTCCTCGCCGCTGGCCGGCCCGCAGGGCGTCCAGGGCTTGCAGGGCGTCCCCGGCAAGGCCGGCGCCGACTCCACCGTCCCGGGCCCGCCCGGACCCGAAGGACCCCCCGGCCTTGACGGCGTGAACGGGGCCGACTCCATCATCCCCGGGCCGCAGGGCCTCACCGGGGCGCAGGGCGCCGACTCCACCGTCCCCGGCCCTGCCGGACCCGCGGGCGCTCCGGGGCCCGCAGGCGCCGACGGGGCGAACGCGTCCCCGTCCTCTTTCACCTTCAAAGACGCCGCCGGGACAAGCTACGTGTGCAGCCCGAACCCGCCCGGGTCCTCCACCTACACCTGCACCTCAGACGGGAAGCTCCCATGACCTACTACCTGCAGGACAACCCCAACCCCACGTTTGGCCAGTATGGCTGGCTCCGCAAGAAGGTATCCGGCGTCGTCGGCGTGCACACCGCGGAGAACAACACCGACTTCGACGGCGCAGACCCCGGCGCGGAAGACGTGGCCAGTTGGCTCACCCGCCGGGCCGACCCGGGCAGCTACCATGCCATCGCCGACGCGGACTCCCGCATCAAGCTCGTGCACCCGAGATATGCGGCGTGGGCTGACACCACGAACAACGCCCACGCCATGAGTGTCTCCGGCGCCATGCAGGCGGCGCGCTGGCGGGAACTCACCCCGGCCCGCGCCGCGGCCATCACCCGGAACATGGCCTACGCCGCCGCGGAGCTCGTCAAGGACGCCGTCGCCGCCGGCCTCCTGTCCACACCCACCCCGGCCCGCCGCATCACCCCGGCGGAAGCGATCGCCGGCACCCGGCCCGGCTTCTACGGGCACGGGGAAACCAACCCCGGCCGCCGCTACGACCCGGGCCAGAACTTCGACTGGAACCTGTTCCTCACCACCTACGCCGCCGCCATCGGCGGGGGCATCGCCGCGATGGGCACCACCACCAACACCCCGCAACCATCCGAGGAGGATGACATGGCTTACACCGAAGCAGAGCTCAGCAGGATCGTCACCGAAGCTATCGACGGCTGGTCGATGAACGTCCGCCGGTTCCCCGAGAACCGGAACCTGATCGATCAGCTGATCCAGATCCGCGCCGAAGTCGCCGGCATGAGCGAACTCGTGAAGCTCCTGCCCGCCTCCGTCCTATACGACACCCGCGTGGACGGCCGGAACCTCTTCGACTGGTTCAAGCAGATCCGCGCCGACGTCGTGAACATCAAACCCGGCCAGTTCGACGTCGACGCCGTCGCCAAGGCGCTCGCCGAACAGCTGCCCCAGGCGGACGCGGAAGCACTCGTCGACGCGCTCGCCAAGCGGCTGGCAGGCGGTAACTGATGGGCGAGCACGAGGCGGTCCCGAGCACGCAGGCGGCGAACCCGGGCCGAGCCGCGCTCCGCACCGCCATCCAGACGGCGATCCCCGCGTTTGTCGGGCTCCTTGTCATCCTGCCACCGGTCATCCAGGCCATCGTGGACGGCTTCGGCCAGCACCTGCCGCCGTCAATCTACCTCTGGCTCACCGGCGCCGCGGCGGTCATCACGGCGGCGTCCGCGACGCTCGCCCGGATCAGCGCCGTCCCCGGCGTCATCGAATGGACCCGGCACTACCTGCCCTGGCTCGCCCCCGATAAGAAGTAGAGGACCCCACCATGACCGATTACCCGTTTGATATGCAGCTCGTCGTTGACCCGCTCGCGCCGCAGAACGTGGTCCGCGGCGGAGCTGTCGCCCTCTACGACCCCGCCGACACCGCCGGCACCACACTGATCACGCTCAAGGACCCGTCCGGGCTGCCGCTGCCGAACCCGCTGCCGTCCAACGCCTACGGCTTCACCTCCCCCTTCATCGCCACCATCCCGAAGGTGAAGTGGAAGTCCGGGACCTACGACGGGTTCTTCTACTCCTACGACGGGCTCCGCAACGAGGCCGTCGCCGCGAAGGAAGCCGCCCTGGCGGCAGTCGGGGAGGCGACCGCGGCGGGCGCCAACGCCGCCGCAGCGGCGTCGGCCGGCGTGGCCCCGGTGGCAGCTGCTGCCGCAGCGTCCGCCGCCGCAGCGCAGGCCGCCGCGAACCTGGTCGGGGCTCCGGCGGATGCCGCTATGGCCGCCGCGATCAACGGGGCAGGGACCGCCACCCGCGGGGCACTTAATGCCACCTTTGTTCCCAAGTGGAAAGCCACCACGGCGTACCTCGCGGGTGATGCTGTACTGTCGCCCGCTGGCGATACGGTCACTGCCAAGGTCAACTTCACGTCCGGCGCGAGCTACGACGCCGCCAACTGGAACACATCAGCCAACGTCGCCAGTAAGCTGGACAAGACCGAAGCGGCCACAACCTACGCTGCGAAGGCTCTCCAGTTCTTCGAGCGTGCCGCATCCCCGAACACACTGGCGTCCATCGGCGACTCAATCGCGTGCAACGGCGCGTGGGGCATGGCTATGGTCAAGCTCACCGCCGCAGCATCAGCCGGGGCCACGACCATCACGGTCACCGCAGCGGAAGCGCAGGGCGTCACGATGTCCGCTGACTTCGAAGCGAACACCATCATCCGAGTAGGCAGCGAATACGCGGTGGTCACGGCATTCGCAGGGGCGTCCGCGCCCTACACGCTGACCCTTGCCGCTGGGCTTGCGTCGTCTAAGGCGGTCGATACTGAGGTCTACGGAGTCCGCACCCTGTTCGCCGGCCAGTTGAGCGCAGCAGGCGGGGCGTGCCTCCTGTCCGGTGGGCGTCTCCGCTACGCCGGGAACTGGGGCCATGGCGGTTACACCGTGGAGCAGATGCAGCGCCTCTACCTGCCAAAGGTCATCGCCGCGAAACCCGGTTACTGCTACGTCATGGCGGGTCGGAACCGCTACCAGCCGGAGGACATCTACGGGAACGCGGCCCGCGTCGTCAAAATTTGGGACGACCTGCTCGCGGCGGGTATCACCCCGATCGCGTCCACGATCCCGCCCGTCACCGCCGCAACCGCTGCCGCCCGCGCCGAGGATGAGATCCTGAACGACATTATCCGCACCCAGGCGCGGAAGCGCGGCATTCCGTTCGATGACTTCCACGCCCGCGTCGTTGACCCGGCCAACGGCAACTACATCACCACCGTGCAGAACGGCGCAGACAATACGCACCCGAACGAGTACGGGCGCGAGCTGCAGGCGGCGGGAATCTGGACGGCGATCAACGGGACACTGAACACCCGCGCCGCACCGTTCCACCCGCTCAACGGGTACAACGTCGCGGCCACCGTCCGCCCATTCGAAGCGTCCCGGCTGAACGCCCGCATGCTCACGCCAGGGGGCACCGTGTTCGGGACCGGGACCACGAGCGTCATCCCGCTCAAATGGATTGCGGGCATCCCCGGCGTGGAGGGGCAGGCGACAACCGTCGCCGCGCCTGACGGTATCGGCAACGCCATCAAGATCGAACGGTCAGCCGGGCACGCCAACGTCACAGCCATAGAGACCAGCCCCGCCGCCACACTCACAGCAGGGCACCGCTACCGGCTCCGATTCAGCATCAAGACTGCGGGTATCACCGCCGCCGCAGCGGCTGATGCGGCGTTCGGCGGGCTAAAGCTCTGGCTCGGGGACAACAGCAACGGACTCAAGCCGCTGTTCACCTGGCACGCACAGAAGCGCGACGTTGACGGCACGTTCGAGACTGACGTGATCGTTCCGCCGGGCCTGTCAGCGACCGGCATATTCGGCGTCCGGCTCCTGGGCAGCGCCGCAACCCCCGCCTACAACGTGACCGTCTGGAACTACGACTTCCTCGACCTTGGGGAGATCCAGCAGGCCGCCGACAGCGTGTGGCCGTATCAGGGCACAGCGTAGAAAGGCCCGGCCCCGCCAATGCGGGGCCGGGCCTTCGCCTGGCCTATGCGGTAAGTGCTTTGCGGATGTGAGGCACGATGCGTTCGGCCATATAGGCGTGGCCTTCGTCCGTCGGATGCGTGCTGTCCTTGCCCTTCAAATCCGGCCGGTCAAAGAACCACCCATCCCCAATAGGATCCACCCAGTCCGCCTCGTGCTTCGCGGCCAGCTCCTTTAGAGTGTCGCGGATCGTGGAGACAGTGGCCGGGACGTTCGGGTTCATCCACGCTGGGCCGACGACAATGAACTTCGCGGTCGGCGCCTTGGCGCGAGCCGCAGTATAGACCCGGTCCGCTTCCGCCCTGACCTGGTCAATAGGAATGGACATGTCGTTGATGCTGCCGAAGAACACCACCACATCAGTGTTTGCGTTCAAGTTCTCCGCGATGTTGTCTCCGAAGACCTTCTTTTCCGGGCCGCGGTAGACGTAGCCGGAACCGCCGATGCCGCCCTCGAATGGACTAATCTTGTGCCCCTCGGCTCGGAGCGTGGCGGCCGCTACCGCTACCCAGTTCTGCGGCGTACCGCGGCTGCCGCCAGCCGGCGAACCGCCCGTGAACGAATCGCCGATAGCCACAACAAGCTTCGTCTCCACTACCGGCGCCGGGCTGGCCCGATAGGAAGCGACCTGGGGTGTCACGGCGACCGGCGCAGGAGTACCAACGACGGCGAATGCAACTATGCCAGCCGTCACCGCCGCCAAGACCGCAAGAGCCACGTACTGCCACCTGGGCCCGGATAATTTCACGCGCAAGAAGTCCCCCATTGGGTCGAACATTTACAAGTCAAACGCCATTGTACGGGCGAGTGGAACACAACCCGCTAAATCTCCGTCATCGTCTCGACCCATTCATTCCGGCACGGCACGCCGCAAAAGACGGACTGTTCAGGGATGTCTTCGTGCCGCGAAACGCCCCGCCCTTGCTCGATGGCTCCCCTGCACGTCAGGCACTTGCGCGGTCGCATCCGCCAACTGAGGTACCGCACGCGCATGCTGAAAAAGGATGGGGTCATGCCAAGAGGGACCGCAACGCAGCCTCGTACTCCGCGGCGATCACGACAGGCTCACGCCCGGCGGGGATGCCAGTGTGCTGCTCGCCCCAGTTCTCGCGGACAGCCTTAGCCTGGTGGTATTCGGCGGACAGTTCCAGAAGCTTTTCCCCAATAGTCATGGACTGATTCTAGGGGCACGTAAGACCGGCTTTTCACAACCACAAGAAGGGAGCCGTAAATGGCTCGCAATCCTGAGCGCATCCCTGAACTGCTTAGCCTGGTTCAGGCCGAATGGGAGGCGTCACCCGACCTCCGCTTCTTCCAGCTCGTCGAAAACCTCAAGGCAAAGTACGGCTACGGGGAGTTCGCGCACATCGCCACGGAGGACACTACGCTCATCCGCGATATGCGGGACCCCGCATAGTGCTACATAAGACCGGTTAAGTTCCCCAGGTGAAGTCGCCGCGTAGGCTTGCATTCGTTAGCGCCAGAGGGCGCGTGATGCGGATTCGGGGGATGGCATGGAAATTGTTGGATTGTGGCTCGCCATGGCGGGATGCGCGGTGAGTGCTGTGGCCGCGGTATGGCTCCTCGTGGGCTTCAGCCCCGACAATCCGAAGTACGTCGACGACGGGCAACTTTACCCGGGTGTGCAGCGGTCACAGGTGCTGCCGCAACTGATGCGGGACCAGCGCGGGGTTGCGGCGCTGGTTGTGGCCGGAGCGGCCGTCCAGCTATTGGGGGCAGTCCTCTCCATCACCGGTCGATAGGCCAACGGCTCCACAAAACCGCCCCGTCCTCCATCCCGGAGGGCGGGGCGTTTTTGTCGTCCCGTTACGATGGCGCCATGGCATCGTTCATGCTTGACGGGATTTCCTACGAGTACTTGCGCCCGGACCCGGGCCACGATCCCGAGGCCGCTCACTCGTGGACCTACGGGCTGTACCCGAAAGTCATGGCCACCCTGCCCCTCACGGCCGGCACAGTGGACGTCTACGCCGTCGCCGAGCGCTGGAACCCGTCCTTCATTCTCGTGTCTTGGCAGGACGACGAATGGCACGCGCACTGGGCATGGATTCCCGCGGGCAACGTCCGCCGCGTCAACGACTCGGAGTGGGACATCGAAGAGTATCGCCGCTGCCCGGTCAACCTTCGCGGGGTCCGCTGGGCAGGCAGGCTTCCCGGGTTCTTGCCTGCCTAGCTGGTGGCCAGCCACCCCGGCTATAAGGTTCTATATGCCGGTATAAGGAACTCCTTATATTTTGGCGGGGCGGGGCTCGGGGATACACTGAGTTCCGCCCGGCCCCAGTAGCTCAGGGGATAGAGCAGCGGCTTTCTAATCCGCCGGTCGGGGGTTCGATTCCCTCCTGGGGCACGAGCGGGGCCGGTCACCTTCGGGTGGCCGGCCCCTTTTGCGTTCTCAGGCCGCGAGTGGTCTACGGCGTCCGGAGTGTTCGGGGATGGTGAGCGCCGGCAGCATGTCGAAGCCGTGGCGGATGCCCTCGGGCCGGAGCAGCAGGTACTTCGTGGTGGTGTCCATGTTGGAGTGTCGCATGCTGCGCTGGACGATGAAGTCACTGACGCCGGCCTCGTGCATCTCGGTCGCCAGGGAGGCCCGCAGATCGTGGGGGCGGTGTTTGAGGCCGGCCCTTTTGATCGCTTCCCCGATCAGGCCGGACACGGAGTTGCCCATGATGTGGCCCTCTCCCGCGGCGTGGAGTTTGTTGGCTGTCCTGTTGGGGAACCAGTACCCGGTCCGGGGCATCTCAAGGAACAGCGGCCACGCGGTCGCCGGGACGGGCAGGGTGGCTTCTTTGCGGCCTTTGCCGATGGTGGTGAGGGTTCGGGCTTTCCAGTCGATGTCAGCGCCGTTGACGGCCGCGATCTCGGAGACACGCAATCCGAGGTAATAGTGGAGGGCGACCATGGTCCTGGTCTTCCGGTAGATCCCGCAGGCCAGGAGGGTGTTGATTTCTTCGACGCTGAAGGGATTCGGTTCACGCTTCCGGGTGGCAACCCTCGGCAGCCGGTACGCCGGGTTGTCCAGGCGCAGCTGCTCATCCTGCATCCACGCGAAGAACGTGTGCAGACCCGAGCGGCGGTGCACCCGGGTGGAGTTGGACCAGTTCTGCAGCGCAGTCCAGTGCACCAGGTCCCGGCGGGTGACGGTCTCCAGGGACTCGATGTCGCGCGCCAGCTGCCGGATGAAGATCAGGCGCTCGCGGATGGTCTTGGGTGTCAGGTCGGCTGCTTTCATGCAGGCTGTCCAGTATTCGAGTGTGTCCTCGGTGTTCATTGTCTCCCCCACTGATTCGGCGTCGTTGTCGCTCTGTTTTTACACGGGTTCGGTGGTTCCTGCCGGTGGATAGGCTGGAATGTTTTCGAGCTTTTGGGGCCCGCTGTGCAGGCCCTGTCTTTGGTTTTGTTGATACCGCAGAGAGAGCAGAGGGAGTTGGGAGAGGAGAGACTTCTGCCTGAAGGTCCGTCCCACAAGCACACGGTGGTGCTGGGTGGGGCGGACTATCAGACAGAAATCAGAACTTAGGACACCGCGTCAGTCACGTCGGTCGTCGGTCGTATCGTCATCAGGCTCAGGGCATTACTCCTGGGCAGTGGCGGCATCCGGCAGCGTTGGGCTGCCGGGCGGTATGTGTGCAGATCTGGCGGCCCGGCTGGGCCCACTGTAGGTGCTGGCACTTCTTCGATTCCCGGGAGGATTGCTCCTCCTGCTGCGATTGCTCGTCATGGGTGAACACCCTGCCTGCACACGCGACATTGGAACTGGCTCTGACCCAGTAAGCAGCCCATGGATTCGCGGGCTTAGCGTGTTGTGTGGCTGCTGCCAGGCGGGGTAGCCGTACCGCCTCGGTATGAAAGGGGGCAGCACAGCTGGAGGTATGGAGATTCTGAACAGCGGAAGTTAGACTTATGCCGTAACCAGAAGATCCGTAGCCGGGAGCTGGTTGCCTGCCGGTCTGGATGTTGACGCATCCGAGGCCGGCTTTTTTTGGGCGCGTTTAGATGAACACCACGCTGTCGGGGTCGATCCACTCTGTTTGGGTGGACCCGTCCCACAGGACTTTGAAGCCGGCGGACGTGACGTCCTTGATCCGGCCCGTGGGCTGGTGGGTGGCGTTGCGGAACATGCCGACGAATCGAATACGCCGGCCCTTCATCGCGTCGCGGAGGGCAGCGGCGGCGTCAACGGCGACGCGCCACTCCCGGAAGGACGTTAGTGCCTCACTGCCGGGCTCTTGGGCGGGGACAGGGGCGAGGTGCATGGCGCTCACGCGGCGATCCACTGCGGCAGGCCTTCGACGCGCCGCAGCGGGCGGAGCGGTAAGACGTTTGAATCAGTGGGTGAACCTGCAACCTTGTAATCCGCCGGTCGGGGGTTCGATTCCCTCCTGGGGCACCAAAGAAGCGGCTCTGACCTGCGAATATGCGGGTTTGAGCCGCTTCTATTTCAGCCTCTGAATTCACGAATCCACCGCATACCCACCGCTTTGCTTCGGCCCGTTCGACCAAATGATCTCCCGACCCGGCGGCTCGCATCGGCCTTGACGGGGACTGCCCGCAGCGGGAATGCTGCAAACCAAGGCACCTAAAGCCTTACTCATAAGGAGAATGTTGTTTGCGGGCGCTGTGCCAGGTTCTGTACACGAATCACCTTCATGGGCGGACGGCCACTGGCGCACCGGCAGTCGGGCAACAACTGCTAGATCCACCTGTTGTGCTTAAAAGTCGCATACAGCGCCAGGCCCATGGCAACCATCAGACCCAGCGCCATCGGATAGCCGAAGACCCAGTCCAATTCCGGCATGCTGCGGAAATTCATTCCGTAGATGGTGCCGATCAGGGTCGGCGCAAACAGGATGGCCGCCCATGAGGAGATCCGCTTGACCTGCTCGTTCTGGGCGAAGCTGGACTCTGTCAGCAGGCGCATCTCGTCGTTCTGCCGCTGCGCCACCAGCGCCGCATTGACAGCTAGCGCGTTTTGCAGCAGGGCGCGGAAGGCCGTGACACGCTCACTGAGCCGCAGCACATGGTCCAGGATGTCACGGAAATGGTCCTGCAACTCCGGGCCGGGGTGGTGGTCAGGCGACTCCGTCATCAGTGACTGCAGGATCGCGTTCAGCGGCGCCGTCGCCCGCTGGAACATGATGACCTGCCGGGACAGCTCGTAAATCCGTCGGGACACGCCCGGGTCCGCGGCGAAAAGTTCGTCCTCGATTTCGTCGATGTCATTCTCCAAACCGGCGGCCACCGGCTCGTACTCATCCACAACCTGATCCAGGATCGCGTAAAGCACGGCATCCGGCCCCAAGGCCAGAAACTCGGGCTCGGCTTCCATCCGCCGGCGCACGCGGGCTAGGTCCGGCGACTCTGCCCGGCGGACCGTGACCACAAAATCCTCGCCGGCGAAGACATGGATTTCGCCGAATTCGACCTGCTCCAGGTCATCCAAATAACGGGCCGGACGTAGGACCATAAAGAGCGTCTCGCCATAGTGTTCCAGTTTGGCCCGCTGGTGCCCGGCCAGCGCGTCCTCCACGGCCAGGTGGTTCAGATCGAACTCTTCGGCGACGGAGCGCAATTCGTCGCCATCCGGCCGGTACAGCCCGATCCAGGCCATGCCCTGGCGCTGCCGCAGGATGAAGTAGGTCTCGTCCAGACTCTCCGGGTCTGCGGTTCGGCGACCGTTCACGTACACCGCGTTGTCAACGATGGTCACCGAAGCGCCTCCTCCACCAGGCATCCCTTGGCTGGAACGCTATACCCTCGCCCGCCCGGTGCCAACAGCCCCATACTTTTACCAGGGCTGGAGCGCGCCCTCGGGCCGAATACGCCCGGCAAGCCGTCAGCCCACTTATTATTAGGTGGACAGGCAGGACATTCCAGGGAGATCCTGATCGCCCTGCCGCAACCGAAAGGCACGGCCGCCATGACCCAGACACCCCGCGGATTCGATCCCTACGATCCCAACGGCCCTAACGAGGTTCCTCCCGCCCTGGACCCCGCGGCCGCTGACGCCCCGGCAGGCTCCGCCGCGGAGGGCTACAACACGGGGGCGCCGGCGGCCGGCACCGACCTTGTGTCGGGGGCTCCGACCGCAGCGCCGGGTATCGAAACTCCCCGGGCAGTGGAGCCGGAAACACCTGCCCCTTCCCCGGCACCGGAATCCCACCAGGTCACGCGTGCGGGTATGGTCTGGGCCGCAGTAGCCAGCGCACTGGTGGTGCTGATCCTGCTGATCGCCTTCATCCTGCAGAACCAGGACTATGTGCAGGTAAAGTTCTTCGGCCTCGCGGGGTCGGTTCCGCTCGGCATTGCCCTGTTCATCGCGGCCGTCGGCGGCGGCGTGCTGGTCGCCATCGCCGGAGCAGCACGCATCATTCAGCTGCGGCTCGCCGCGCATCGCGCGCGCGTCAGCCGACAGCCCGGCAAGGGTTCCCGCAGACGCTGACGCCAACCGGCGATATCCGGTTCCCAAGGTCAAGGAAGCACCCCGGCGGCCGGCAGCAGTCACCACAGACTCCCGCCGCGTGGCCGCGGGGCAGCGGGGCAGCGTGGCCGCGTGGCCGCGTGGCTCAGGGCAGCGTCAGGATGACCGGACCGTCCTTGGTGATGGCCACGGTGTGCTCGCTGTGGGCCGCCCGGCGGCCGTTGCTGGAGCGGAGGGTCCATTCGTCGTCGTCATGGAAGTAGTCATCCTTGCCGCCCAGGATGAGCATCGGCTCGATCGCGATGACCAGCCCCTCGGTAAGCTTGATGCCGCGGCCGGGCCGGCCGTCGTTGGGAACGGACGGCTCGGCGTGCATGGTCTTGCCGATCCCGTGGCCGCCATGGTCCGCCAGCAGCCCGTAGCCGGCGCGGCGTGATGCCCCGCCGATCGCGTAGCCGAGGTCCCCCATCTTGTTACCGATCCGGGCAGCCTCGATGCCGCGGGCCAGTGCAGCGTCGGTGGCGTCGATCAGGGCCTGGTCCGCCGGGTCGGCCGCACCCACGATGAAGCTGATCGCCGCGTCGCCGCACCAGCCGTCAAGGAAGGCACCGCAGTCAACGCTCAGCAGGTCACCGTCCCGGAGCCGATAGTCGTTGGGGATGCCGTGCACGACGGCGTCGTTGACGGACGTGCAGATGACCCCGGGGAACGGCACCGATGCCCAGCGCGGTTTGTAGTTCAGGAAGGCCGGCGTCGCCCCGGCGTCGGCTATCGTCGCTGCGGCCAGCCCGTCAAGTTCCTTCAGGGACACTCCGACGTCGGCAGCCGCCCGGACGCGTTCAAGCGTGCTGGCCACCACCCGGCCGGCTTCACGCATCAGGGCAATTTCGGCAGGACTCTTGATCATCGACATGGCTTTAACTCTAGGGCCAGCCAGAGCGTGGCTAAAGTTGCCCCATGGCCAACGCTGAACTGCTGTCCGCGATCCGGACCCGGCTGCGGGCTGCCGCAGATCCTGTCCGCGGAGCGGGGGCGCAGGCCTACCTGAAGTCCGAGATGCCCTCGCTGGGGGTCCGGGTCCCGGAGGTCCGCAGGATTGTCAGGGCCGCCGCCGGCGAACTGCCTCCCGGTTCGCTCCAGGACCTGCAGTCCACCGTGCTGGAGCTGTGGCGGGGCGCCGAGTGGCGGGAGGACCGCTACGCCGCCATCGACCTCACCGGGCTGCGGCTGGCCGCCGGTGAGTTGAGCATGCTCCCGCTTTACGAGGAAATCATCCGCAACGGCGCCTGGTGGGATCTGGTGGACGGCGTCTCGCACCGGCTATGCGGGCTGCTGCAGACGCACCGGGAGGACATGTCCCCCGTCCTCCGGCGCTGGAGTACCGATCCGGACTTCTGGATCCGGAGGGCCGCCATCACGTCCCAGCTCGGCGCCAAATCCGCGACGGACCCGGCCCTGCTCGCTGCGGTCATCGAACCCAATCTGGCCGACCCGGAATTCTTCATCAGAAAGGCGATCGGCTGGGCCCTGCGTGACTACGCCGCCACCGATCCGCACTGGGTCCGGGACTTCGCGGCGCGCCACGGCGGTTCACTGAGCCCGCTCTCCCGCCGGGAGGCCCTGCGGAAGCTCAGATAACCGGGCGGGTAGTGACAGGTTCCTCGGACTTACTGAACAGCAGCTTGGTCTTGGGGTCAAGGAAAATCAGGTAGAGCGCGAAGAGCAGCGCAATGATCGCGGCGGCGTTGCGGGCCAGCGCGAGGGCCAGGCCGAGATCCGCGGTCTGCAGGTAGGGGAAGACCTCCAGCTGGTCCGAGATCGCGTAGACCATAAAGAACGACACAATGAAGTACAGGGCCTTGACCTGCCAGTCGTCACGGATTCCGGTGACGGCGAAGAGCGGGATGAGCCAGACGACGTACCAGGACTGGATCATCGGGGCCAGCACAACGACGGCGGCGAACGCCAGGGTGAGGCGGCGGATCAGCCGGTCATAGTCGCCGCGGAAAATCTGCCAGCCGATGATGCCCAGGGCCAGCAGCTTCCCGGCGTCGTACACCCACTTTGCCAGCCCCCAACCGTCCAGCCCGAAGGCGTTGAAAATGGACGCGACCACCAGGCCCAGGAGCCCGACCGGGGCGTACCAGATCCAGATGCTGCCGGGCGCGGAGAGCCCGTTGATCCAGCCGAAGCCGAAACCGTTGACCAGGCTCATGGCGTACAGCAGGGCCAGGCTGATACCAGCCGTGAGCCCCCAGTACACGAACTTCCGCGGCCAGCTGGCGTTCTTTCCGGCCCAGAGCAGGCCTATGAACGGCAGGAAGACGATGGTGATGGGCTTGACCGAGATGGACAGGGTCACCAGCACCAGGCCGAGGATGACCCGGCGGGTGGCGCAGTAGTACAGCCCGGCCAGGGCCAGGCCGATCATCAGCGCGTCGTTGTGGACGCTGGCGATGAAGTTGGTGAGGAAAAGCGGGTTGGCGGCGGTCAGCCACAGGGCGCGGTGCGGGTTTACGCCGTGCAGCTCGGCGAGTTTCGGCACGTAAATGATGCAGAGCACGATCCCGGCCAGCGCGGCGAGGCGGAACAGCATGATGCTGGCTTCCGGGTGCACGTTCGTGGACCAGACCACAAACTGCTCGATCCAGAGGAAGAACTGGCCGTACGGCACCGGCGCCTCGGTCCACATCTTGTCGGCCCCGAGCTGGAAATAGTTCGACAGCGCGGAGATGCCGTTTTCGTAGGGGTTAAAGCCCTCCACCATCAGGCGGCCCTGCCCGATGTAGGCGTACACGTCGCGGCTGAACAGCGGGACGGAGAACATCAGGGGCAGTCCCCACAGCACGACCGCCTGCAGGGTGGCCTTGCGGGCCTCCGCACCCCAGACCCGGACGCGCTGGCCGAGCCTGAGCCAGGAGCGGACGAGCAGCATCCCGCCGACGGCCAGCAGCACGATGCACAGCGCGACGCCGACCGCCTCGGTGCGCATCCAGATGAACAACGGCACACGCCGCAGCTCGGACGCGGGCGCGAGCCAGCCCACACCGAGCGAACCGATTGCCATGAACAGCGAGCCCACAAATCCCGCCAGCAGCGGCGAACGGGCATTGTCCACCTCAGCAAGGGCAGCCGTCGCGGACGTGCCGGCCGCCGTTTTCCCCGCCGCAGGCGCAGGCACCGTCATCGCAGGATCGTCCAATCTGTTGTGGGGCTCTTCTCCACCCTCAGCCGGCCTGGGAACCGGCCCGGGGCACGCCGCGGCGGCGAAGAACTATCTCCGCCCGCGTACCCGAAATCCTAGCACCGGACCGCCCGGCGGCGACGAAACGGTAGGCTGGGCGCGTGCCTATATCTAATGAACGCATCGTCTGGATCGACTGCGAAATGACCGGCCTGGACACCATCAACGACGCCCTCATCGAGGTCGCCGCGCTGGTGACGGACTCGGAGCTTAATATCCTCGGTGACGGCGTCGACGTCGTGATCAAACCCGATGACGCCGCGCTGGCGCAGATGAACGACTTCGTCCGTGACATGCACACCCGTTCCGGACTTCTGAAGGAACTCCCCCATGGCAAGACCATGGCGGAGGCCCAGACCATCGTCCTGGACTACATCAAGAAGTGGGTGCCGGAGCCCAAGAAGGCCCCGCTGGGCGGCAACTCGGTGGGTACCGACCGCGTCTTCCTGGTCCGCGACATGCCCGAACTCGTCGAGCACCTGCACTACCGCGTCATCGACGTGAGCACCATCAAGGAACTCTCCCGGCGCTGGTACGCGCGGGCCTACTTCCAGTCCCCCGCCAAGCTCGGCGGCCACCGAGCCCTCGGCGACATCCAGGATTCCATCGACGAGCTGCGCTATTACCGCGAGGCAGTCTTCGTCCCCGCACCGGGGCCGGACAGCGCCACGGCGCAGCTGATCGCCCGAAAGGTGATGGGAACCGCGGAGGAACCGGCCCCGGCCGAGTAATCTGCGCCACATTTTACGGAAATTTGTGGCGAAAACCCGCAAAGTGGCCAAAGCGGCCCCGAAGAGCAGGTAAGCTATATGTCGTTGCCTTTTCAGCCCGCCGGTTCGCCGGAAGGCATGCAAGGGCACATGGTGGGCGTAGCTCAGTTGGCAGAGCGCCTGGTTGTGGTCCAGGAGGTCGCGGGTTCAACCCCCGTCGCTCACCCTCATGAAGGACGGCAGTACTTGTCCGACCTTAGACGAAGGCCGTACCGGATATCCGGTGCGGCCTTTGTTGTCTGTCCATGGAACCGTGAACGGAAGGAACAGCGATGAAGCGCACGCTTTTTGAAGAAGACCACGAGATGTTCCGTGAGATGGCCACCGAGTTCAACACCCGCGCCATTGCACCCCACTACGCCAAGTGGGACCAGGACCACATGATGTCCCGGAACCTGTGGACAGCAGCCGGCGAGCAGGGACTGCTGGGCCTGGCCGTGCCGGAAGAATTCGGCGGCATGGGCATGACCGACTACCGCTTCCGCGCCGTGCTGGACGAGGAATTCGCGAAGAGCAACCACCTCGCCGTGGGCCTGGCCTTCCACCTCCACGATGACCTGGTCCTCCCCCACCTGCTCGCCTACGGCTCCGACGAGCTCAAGGGCCGCTGGCTTCCCGGCATGGTATCCGGCGGGACGGTCACCTCGATCGCCTGGACCGAGCCGGGCGCGGGGTCGGACCTCCGCGGGATCCGCACCAAGGCCGTCCGCGACGGCGACGACTGGCTGATCACCGGCCAGAAGACCTTCATCGGCAACGGCATCTCCGGCGACGCCTCCCTGGTCCTGGCCCGCACCGACGGCGGCAGCAGCCGCGGCAGCCACGACTCCTTCTCGCTGTTTATGGTCCGCAAGGGCGAGGGCTACAGCACCGGCAACCAGCTGGACAAGATGGGCCTGAAGGCCTCGGACACCGCGGAGCTGTTCTTCGACAACGTCCGGGTGCCGCACACGGACCTCGTCGGCGAGGAGGGCAAGGGCCTGCAGTACGCCGCCGGGCAGCTCCCCCAGGGCCGGCTCGCGATCGCGGTGGCGAGCTCCGCCGTCGTCCGCTCCGTCTACGAGGAGACCGTCCGCTACACAAAGGACCGCAACGCCTTCGGCGAGCGGATCATCGATTTCCAGAACACCCGCTTCGAACTGGCCGACATCCTGACCGAGGTTGAGGTCACCGAAACCTACGTGGACCGGGCGATTCTGGCTTTCAACGCCGGCGAACTCGACGCCGCCTCCGCCGCCCGCGCGAAGCTGTGGGCGTCCGAACGCGCCAAGTCCGTCACCGACCGGTGCCTGCAGCTGCACGGCGGCTACGGTTACATTTTGGAATACCCCGTGGCCCAGGCCTACCTGGCTGCCCGGCTGCTGACCATCTTCGGCGGCACCAACGAAATTATGCGCGACGTCGTCGGCCGCTCCATCGCCGACTGACCCGTCCACACCAAAGCACCGGAGGAACAGCTGACATGACAGTTCTGCCCATCACGATCTGGGGCGAGCCCGTACTGCACCGCCGGGCCGCTGAGGTCGAAGCTTTCGACGACGAGCTCCGGACCCTGATCGCGGACATGTTCGAGACCAACGACGCCGCCAACGGCGTCGGTCTCGCCGCGCCGCAGGTCGGGGTCGGCAAACGGATCTTCATCTACCGGTACGAGAACGACGACGCCGCGCCGCCCTCCGGCGCCGTCGTGAACCCGGTACTGACCCTCTCCAAGATCTCCGGCGCGCTGCCGGATCCGGACGAGGAAGAGGAAGGCTGCCTGTCCTTTCCCGGTGGGGCGTACCCGCTCAAACGCGCGGAGTGGGCCCGGGTGCAGGGGTTCGACGGCGACGGCAACCCGGTCGACTTCGAGGCGACGGGATGGTTTGCCCGGGTGATCCAGCACGAGTACGACCATCTGGACGGGACGCTCTACGTCAACCGGCTGATCGACCGCTACGCCCGCAAGGCCATGAAACAGGCCAAGAAGAGCGGCTGGGGCGTTCCCGGGCTGACCTGGATGCCGGGTGTGGACCCGGACCCGTTCGGCCACTAACAGGGCCCCGACTGGTTCCTGTCCCGGGTTGGGTCCCTGAGCGGCGCTACATCCCGGGCGGCGCTACTCCCGGTCGACGGCGGCAAGGATCGCCGCGCCCAGCTCTGCCGGCCTGGTGAACTGCGGCCAGTGCCCGGTGGGCAGGTCAACGTACTCGACGTCCCGGACGCGCCCGAGCTCCGCGACGTACGGGTGGCCGCCGCCGATCATCTCGATCAGCATGGAGGATGGGAACTCGCAGGCGATGACCGTTGCCGGGACGTTGTAGCGGCGCTCGTCATGCAGCCGCTGCTGGTCCTGCGCCACGCCCTTGGGCTCCGGGATGGCGCGGGCCCGGAACATGGCCCGCAGCGCGTCATCGAGATCGGTGAGGTCCTCGTCGTCGAACAGTTCCCAGGGCGGCAGCGGCACCTCATCGCCCTCGGCCGGCAGGTCATCGTTGATCACTCCGCCCTCGCCGAGCGGACCGCTGTCGACGTAGACCGCCCGGAGCACGCGGTCCGGGCGGGCGTCGACGGCGCCGTGGATGATGGCGCCGCCGCCCGAGTGGCCGACCAGGACCACCGTGGCATCCAAGGCGTCGATCTTCGCCACGACAGCGTCAATATGGGTGCGCAGCCCGATGCCGGCCCGGGGCGCGCCGGCGGATTCCAGTCCGGGCAGCGTCAGCGGGTGGACCCGATGCCCGGCCGCAACCAGCGGCGGGGTCACTTGATCCCACGAGGAGGCGTCCAGCCAGAATCCGGGTACCAGGATAATGTCCATGCCCGTACCCTACCTCCTGCCCGGACCGGCCGGCGGCACCCAGGCTTGCCCGGGCGCTGGCGCCGTCTGGCCGGGTGCCCGATCCGGGTCCACGGCTATCCCTCGCCAGCCTGCTGGAGGATGGCGGCGTGGTCCGGAACGTAGCGGTAGAGGTCCCGCGGCGGGCGGGTGTAGTTGACCGCCTTTGGCCTTTCCGGCAGGGTCACCTGTTCCGCCCGGACTTCGGTGTAGTCGATGCTGGAGAGCAGGTGGGCGATCATGTTGACCCGGGCCCGGCGTTTGTCCTCTGCTTCAACCACGTACCAAGGCGCTTCGGCGGTATCGGTCTGCATGAACATGTCGTCCTTGGCCCGCGAGTAGTCCTCCCAGCGGAGGATCGCCTCCCGGTCCATCGGCGAGAGTTTCCACTGCCGCAACGGATCATCCAGCCGGGACTTGAAGCGCCGCTCCTGTTCCGCGTGGCTGATCGAAAACCAGTACTTGAACAGCAGAATGCCGTCCTGGACCAGCAGCCGTTCAAAGACCGGGCACTGGGCCATAAAGCGCTTGTGTTCCGCGGGCGTGCAGAACCCCATCACGTGTTCGACGCCGGCGCGGTTGTACCAGGAGCGGTCCATCAGGACGATCTCCCCCGCGGCGGGAAGATGTTGCACGTACCGCTGGAAATACCATCCACCGCGCTCACGCTCCGTCGGGGCCGGCAGCGCCACGATGCGCGCAACGCGGGGGTTCAGGTATTCGGTCACGCGCTTGATCGCACTGCCCTTGCCGGCGGCATCGCGCCCTTCAAAGATCACTAGCACACGCGCCCCGGTGCTCCGGACCCATTCCTGCAGTGCGACGAGCTCGGCCTGGAGCCGGAGGAGTTCGGTCTCATAGATGTCAAGGTCCAGCCGCATGCGCCGCCTGGACCCGTGTCCCTTGCCGCCTTTCCGGCCTTTCTCTGCCTTGCCGGTGCCATCCTTGCCCTGTGCCATGGTTTCCGTTCCACTCGTGGCGGCCAACCTCCGTTCCGCCGATCCTGCCGCGCCCATTCTCGCGGAGCGGCCGGCTGCCCACAAGGGGACGTCCTGCAGGGACACCGGCAGCCCGGTGCTCCTATGCTGGGGCCATGGAAGCCTCCAGACCGACGGCGCTGCAGCCGATCCTCACGCTCACCGTGAATCCCGCCCTGGACGTCAGCACCGCCACGGAGCAGGTCATCAGCGGCCACAAGTTGCGCTGCGGCACCAGCCGGCTCGACCCAGGCGGCGGGGGCGTGAACGTGTCCCGGGTGGTGCAGCGCCTCGGCGGGCGGACCCTGGCGGTCTACACCGCCGGCGGGCCGACCGGGGAGGCCTACCGCCGGCTCATCGAAGCCGAACGCGTCCCCACCCTGGCTGTGCCGATCCAAGGGAGTACCCGCGAGGACTTCACGGTCGATGAGACGGCGACGGGCAAGCAGTTCCGTTTTGTGCTGCAGGGCCCGGAGCTGAGTGAGCCCGAGTGGCGTTTGTGCCTGGCGCTGGTGGCGGATTCGATTCCTGTGGGCGGGTACGTCGTGGCCAGCGGCAGCCTTCCGCCGGGGGTCCCGGAGGACTTCTACGCCCAGGTGGCCCGGCTGGCACGGCAGCACGATGCGCGCTGCATCGTGGACGCCTCCGGGCCGGCTCTGGCCGAAGCCCTCGCCGAAGGAGTCTTCCTGGTGAAGCCGAGCCGGCGGGAGCTGGGGCTGCACTTCGGCACAGCCCTGGAGAGCCCGGAAAGCCAGGTCGAGGCGGCCAGGACGCTGGTCGCGGACGGCTCCGCGGAGCACGTCGCCCTGACGCTCGGCGGAGAGGGAGCTGTGCTCGCCTCGAAGTCCGGGATCCTGCGGATGGCCGTGCCGCAGGTGCAGGTCCAAAGCACCGTCGGAGCGGGCGACAGCTTCCTGGCTGCTTTCGTGCTCCGTCACGCACAGGGCCGCACGCTCGAAGAGGCGCTCCGCGCCGCCGTCGCCGCCGGAAGCGCCACGGTAACGTCGCGGGCGACCGAACTCTGCCACCGCGCGGACGTCGAGCGGCTGGAAGCCGAACTTGGCGCCCGGGCCTACGACGGAGGCGCGGCACCGTGAAGCGCGGACCGGGTGTCCTGGCCGTGGCCATGCTGCTTGCCGCCGGTACGGCCGGCTGCTCCGGCTCCGTGCCGAACGCCTGTCCCGCCCTTGCCTGGTTCAATTCCGTGACGGTATCGCTGGCCGGCAACGCTGGCATGGTCCACCTGGTGGAGCTCTGCGCGGACGACGTCTGTTCGGTGCGCTCGGACGGCCCGGTCCGCGTTCCTGAGACCTCCGTCAGCGCCGGCGCCGTGCCCGCGCCGGTTTCAACCCTGCCGGTCACCCTCGTCCCCGCCCCGTCTGCGTCTGGGTCGGTGACCGCCCTCCCGTCCGCGTCCGCGTTGATCACGGCCCTCCCGGCCCCGTCCGAGCCGGTCTACAGCCCGTTCACGGCATCCCGGGTCGACGAGCGAACCTGGCGGGTCAGTCTGCTGATGCGCTCCCCGAAGACGGTGACGCTCACGGCGTACTCCGCCGACGGAGCTGTCCTGGCGCGGCGCGGGCTGGAGCTGGGCTGGACCCGGGTGGGCGGCAGCGGGGCCTGCGGCGGCCCGGCGACCTCGGGCCCGGTCACGCTCGTCGTCTAACCGCACGCGGTTGCTCTGCACTGCGCCCGCCCTCGACTCCGTTGGCTGGCGCTTACCGGGCGACGGCGACAACTGTTTGCTGTTCCGGGCAGGCGCCGAGGATCCGCTCCATGGCGTCCTTCTCGGCCGCGGTCACCCACAGCCGGTACGCGGCCTTGACGGAGACCTGCCGGGCGACGTAGTGGCAGCGGAAGGCTTTGTTCGGGGGAAGCCATGTGGCGGCGTCGGACGCGCCCTTGTCCTGGTTGGCGGGGCCGTCGACGGCGATCAGGTTCAGCGGGTCATTCGCCAGGTGCTCGCGTTGCGCGGGGGTCAGCTGTTGCGCTCCCTTTTGCCAGGCATCCCCGAGCGCCACGACGTGGTCGACCTGCACCTCCTTGCTGCTCGCGGCTCCGCGGCGGAAGGTGACCAGGTGGCCCGTGTACGGTTCCCGGAAGGATCCGGCGGCCACTAGGCAGCGGGATCCCTCGGTGAATTCGGCGTCCGGCAGGTCGCGACGGAGGATGTCATTGCGGGTATCGCAGCCGTTGTGGTCCGCATCGAGCCAGGCCTGGCCGAAGGCGGCCCGGTCATAGTTGTCCCTGGCCGCCCGGCCCTTGACTACCAGGGTGTCCAGCAACGCCGCGGCGGGGCCGGCGGGGACCTGCCGCACGGGCGGGATCGCCTTCATCCAGCCGGCTGCCAGCACAGGGGCTTCGCGGGGACCGTCGGCGAACCCCTCGCTGGCGGCAAACTGTCCGGCGGCGAAGAACCAGATGAATCCGGCGGCTCCGGTGACTGCCGCGGCGGCAAGGAGCGCCCAGGCCTGGCGGGACCGCCGTCGTGCCCGCCGGAAGTCCGCCCAGGTGAGCGTCATGCCGGCGTCCCGGAAAGACGCTGCCCGGTCCGCCGTCCCCGGGGACCGCGTTGGACTCCGCTGCGTCGGAGCCCGGAACGTCGGACTCCGGTGCGTTCGGGCGCGGGGCGAATCCTATCCACCCCAACAGCCTAGGCCCGGACTCCGGTGGAGCGGGGGTTGTCCACAGTGTGGAGGACAGGTGCCCGGCTAATTCTCCTTGGTCACGCGCACGAGGTCTTCGTTGGCGAGGGCCATCAGCGATTCGAGTTGCCGGACCCGTGCCTCGTCGACCTCACCGGCGGCCAGTTTCGCCCGGGCATCATCGAGGAGCCGTTTGGCTTCCTTGACGTTCAGCCGGGCGACGTCCAGCGCGTGTTCCAGGGTGGTTTCGTGCTCTACTGCCGAGTTCTGTTCCATTGCACCATTGTGGTGCCCTTTCCCGGCCGTTTCCAGAGGATCGGCCGGGAAAGGCGGAACAGAGTTCAGGCAGGTGGTGTCAGGCCGTGACCTCGACGGGCAGGCCGGCTGCTTCGAGGGTGGCGGCCGCGTCCTTGGCGGGGAACGACGGCGGGTTCACGCCCGCCATTTCCTCCATCACGCGGACCACCTGGCAGCTATAGCCGAACTCGTTGTCGTACCAGACGTAGAGCACAAGGTTCTTGTCGTTGGAGATCGTGGCCAGGCCGTCGACGATACCTGCGCGCCGCGAGCCGACGAAGTCCGTGGAGACTACCTCCGGCGAATCGATGTAGTCGATCTGCTTGCGCAGAACGGAGTGCAGCGACATCTCCCGCAGGTAGTCGTTGACCTCGTCCTTGGTGGTGCCGTTTTCCAGGCTCAGGTTCAGGATGGCCAGCGACACGTCCGGGGTGGGGACGCGGATGGAACTGCCGGTCAGCTTGCCCAGCAGTTCGGGCAGGGCCTTGGCGACGGCCTTGGCGGCGCCCGTTTCCGTGATGACCATGTTCAGCGCGGCCGAGCGTCCACGGCGGTCGCCCTTGTGGAAGTTGTCGATCAGGTTCTGGTCGTTCGTAAAGGAGTGGACCGTCTCGACGTGGCCGTGCACCACACCGTAGCGGTCGTTGATCGCCTTGAGCACCGGGGTGATGGCGTTGGTAGTGCAGGAAGCAGCCGAGACGATCGTGTCGGAGTCGGCGATCGTGCCGTGATTGATGCCGTGCACGATGTTCTTCAGTTCGCCCTTGCCCGGGGCAGTGAGCAGCACACGGGAAGCGCCCCTGCTCTGAAGGTGCTGGGACAGGCCTTCGGCATCGCGCCAGCGTCCGGTGTTGTCGACGATGAGGGCGTTATGGATTCCATAGGCCGTGTAGTCGACCGTCGCCGGGTTGTCCGAGTAGATGACCTGGATCTGGACACCGTTGGCGGTGATGGTGTCGTTCTCAAGGTCCAGCTTGATGGTTCCTTCGAAGGAGCCGTGGACCGAGTCGCGGCGCAGCAGGCTGGCGCGCTTGGTGAGGTCGTTGTCCGAACCGCGGCGGACCACGATTGCACGCAGGCGCAGGCCGTGGCCGCCACCTGCCTTCTCGATCAGGAGGCGGGCCAGAAGGCGGCCGATGCGGCCAAAGCCGTAGAGGACGACGTCGGTGCTGGTGCGGTCGTCGCCGCCGCGCTTGCCGACAATCTCGGCGAGTTCCGCGCGCAGGAACTCGTCCAGGCTGGCACCGTTGCCCTCGACCCGGTATTTCTCGGTGAGGCGGGCGATGTCGATGGCAGCGGCGCCGAGCTCGAGCTTGGTCAGGGCGTCCAGCAGCGGTGCTGTCTCTTCGAGACGCAGTTCTTCCTTGCTCATCCGGCGCGCGAAGCGGTGCGCCTTGAGGATGTTCATGGTGGACTTATTAATCAAGCTGCGACCGTGGATGGAGGTGACCACGTTGTTTTCGCGGTACAGCCGGCCGATCACCGGGATCATGGCCTCAGCGAGCGCCTCCCGACCCATCCACGTATCAAGACAAGAATCTGACGTCTGGCTCACAGAAATACCTTCCTAGAATCCACTGCATACGACGTCGTATGCGGAAGTCGGCTGCCGGAGGGTGTCCGGAACCTCGGCGCCGGCGGGGATTCGGTCCACCCCGGGCGCCTGTGTCAAGCAAAAGAAAAGCCACCGGCTGCGAACGCAGACCCGGCGGCAGAACTTCTACGTTCACGGACCATTCTACCGTTGGCCCGGCGGGGTCCGGCGCCCCGTTACACGTGAAATGACTCACACAGCGTGGCGGTGCGGGGCCGGGGACATGTTCCGGCGTGGCGGCCATCAGCGGCGACTCGTTCTTCGAATCGGCCCGTCACTCCCCTGTGGAAGTTGTGGGGCCAGGTCGAGCCCAAGAGCATCGGCCCGCGCGTCCTGGACTATCGGGCATCCTTAAGGATCATGTCCACGGCCTTTTCCGCGATCATGATGGTCGGCGCCTGGGTGTTGGCGCTGACGAGCCGGGGCATAATCGAGGAGTCAACGACGCGCAGTCCCTCCAGCCCGTGGACCTTCAGCCGCGGCGAGACGACAGCATCATCACCCGTCCCCATGGCGCAGGTGCCGACCGGATGGTACGACGTCCGGCCGAAGGAGCGCACGAATTTCACATACTCGTCGCGGGATTCCACCCGAGAGCCATCGCCAATGTGCTCGGCTTTGACGAGCTCGGCCATCGACGACTGCTCCATGATCTCCCGGCTCTGTTGCACGCCGGCGATTGCCATTTCAAGGTCGTAGTCGTCGGCGAGATAATTCGGATCGATGAGCGGCGCCTGGCTTGGATCTGAGGACACCGGACGGACGGTTCCGCGGCTCCGCGGCCTCAGGAAGTACGAATTCAAGGTGGCCCCGAACCCGGGCTTCAAAGCCGCCGCGCCGGCCCCCGCCCGCGCGGCGGGCAGGAAGTGGAACTGCAGGTCGGGGGAATTCTCCTCCTTGTTGGCGTAACTGAAGCCGCCCGCCTCGACGAGGGTGGAAGCAAAGGGTCCCGAACGGAAGGCAAGGTATTCGACGCCGGCCAGGACCGTGGCCGGGCGTACCTGACTGAGCCGGTCCAGGCTGTGGTAATCCTTGAGTTCGTAGACGATGTCGATGTCGCAGTGGTCATGCAGGTTCTTGCCGACTCCCTGCAAGGCATGGACGGTTTCGATGCCGGCGGCGGCGAGGTCCTCCGGGTCGCCGATGCCCGAAAGCTGGAGCAGCTTGGGCGACCCGAAAGCGCCGGCAGCGACAATCACTTCGCGGTCGGCCAGGTACGTTCGGAGGGAGCCGCCTTGGATCGCCTCGATCCCGACGGCCCGGCCATCCCTGATGATCACCTTGGAGACGGTGACGTTGGCACACACGGTGAGGTTGGGGCGCTTGCGGGCAGGCTTCAGATATGCAACGGCGGCGCTGCACCGGCGGCCGTTCTTGGTGGTGGTCTGGTAGAAGCCCACGCCGTACTGCTCGGCGCCGTTGAAGTCGCTGTTGTAGGGCAGCCCGAATTCCTGGCCCGCCTTCACGAAGGCCGCGGAGAGTTTGTGCGGGCGCAGGAGGTCGGAGACCCCGAGCGGACCCTGGGTCCCGTGGTGCGGTGCCGAGAGCCTGCTGTTCGACTCGGAGCGGACGAAGTACTCACCCACCTCCTCAGCGGACCACCCCTCGCAGCCAAAGTCCGTGACCCAGCTGTCGTAGTCCTCGGCCACGCCGCGAGTGAAGACCTGGGCGTTGATGGACCCCCCGCCGCCCAGCACGCGTCCCTGGGCAAGGGGGATGCGGCGGCCGTTGCTGTGTTGCTGCGGAATGCTGGTGTAGTCCCATTGGTACGGCCCGTTTTTCAGCTTCGGAAAACCCGCGGGGACGTGGATAAATGGATGACGGTCGGATCTTCCCGCCTCCAGCAGAAGGACGCGGACGGACGGGTCTTCGCTGAGCCTGCCCGCCAGGACGCTGCCGCCGCTGCCACCCCCGGCAATCACATAGTCGTAAACTGCGTCGTCCGGCACCATGCCTCCTATGCTTTTACGCGGATACTTTGGCTGGCTTCGCCGTTGTTTGGAATGTTCTCTGCAGTCTCTGGTCCCGCCGGGGTGATGTCAAGCATTCGGCCCGCCCGTATTTGCGCAGGCAGACGGTCTGCAGCGGCCGATAAGGAGCGGGTTCGATCGAATCGGACACGCCCGGCGACGGCGGGCCGGGGCGGGAACGCACAGCGGAATGCCGGTTGCCGCCGTCGTCCGTTCCCCGGGAAGGCCTCGATAAGCACAAAAACCGCAGGGAACACAAGGTTTCCCGGCGGTGAAAATGGATGGGTTGACCGATACGCCGGGTTCTGTGTTCCCGCACCGTTACCAGCGCGGGAGTAGCGGCCATCCATCTACGAACGCCGTTGCCGACGCCCTCCAGCAGCCTACCCGGACACTCGGGCGAGCAGCCCTCGAACGTGCCCTGTCTGGCCTTGCTCCGGGTGGGGTTTACCTAGCCTTCCCGGTCACCCGGGAAGCTGGTGGTCTCTTACACCACCGTTTCACCCTTACCTGCGCTGCGGCCCGTGCAAGCACACGCCACATGCCGGCGGTCTGTTCTCTGTGGCACTAGCCTGCGGGTTACCCCGAGTGGGCGTTACCCACCACCCTGCCCTGCGGAGCCCGGACGTTCCTCGAGCCACTTGCGTGACGCGCGGCCGCCTGGTCAACCCATCCGCTGTCCATTCTACGGTCAGGGCTGACCCGTCCGGCGACACCCGCGTCCGCCGAGCCTATGATCGGGGAATGGAGCAATACGCCCTGAGCCGGCGCCGGCTGCTGGAGCTCGCAGGAATCGGACTTGGCATGTCCGGGCTCGCGGCCTGCACTGATGACACCGCGCCCCCAGCATCGTCCCGCGCCGCGCCGTCCAGCCCGACGACGGCCGCGCCGCCGGTCCCGGCCGGCGCGTTGACGGTCCGGACCAGCAGAGGATCATTCGTCTCGGCCTTCCGCCCCGGGGTCGCCAGCCATTGGGCGGTGGTCGCACCTGAACTGCCGCCCGGCGGCACGCAGCCAGAACTTCCCGTGGCGGTGTTCCTTCATGGACTCGGCAGCAGCCACACCGCCCTGCTGGACGGGTTGGAAGCCCACGAGGCCCTCCAACGGCACCTCGACGCCGGAGGCGCACCGTTGGCTCTCGCCGCCGTGGACGGCGGGAACACCTGGTGGCACCCCCGCGCCGACGGCAGTGACACCCAGGCGATGCTGGTCAAGGAATTTGTTCCGTTCCTCGGCGGCCAGGGCTACGACCTCGGCCGGATCGGCCTCTTCGGCCTGTCAATGGGAGGCTTCGGCGCCCTGCTGCTCGCGTCCCAGGGCCGGCTGCCCGGAGTCCGGGCCGTGGCGGCCATGAGCCCGGCGGTCTGGGAGAACTACGGCTCAAGCATGGACACCGCCTTCGACAGTGCGGCCGACTTTGCGGCCCACGACGTGTTCGCGCTCCGTGCACGCCTCGCTGCGGTGCCCAAACGGGTCGATTGCGGCACCGGGGATGACCTCGCCGCCACGGTGCGCGACTACGTCGCGGAACTCCCTGGCGCCGTCGAGGGCGGTTTCCAGTCCGGAGGGCACGACGACAGCTACTGGCGCTCCATCCTGCCCGGAGTGTTGTCCTTCCTCGGCCGCAACCTCGGCTGAGCGGGCCCGGGGTCGGACACCGGGCGGGCACTGGGCGGGCACTGGGCGGGCACCGCAACAGCCGCCTGAGTACAATCCCGGCAACGGGCCGCCGCTAGGATTGGACGGTGCTGATTCTGCTGCCGCCCTCCGAAGGCAAGACCCCTGCCACGGCCGGTGACGCCGTGGACTGGGCCACCCTGAGCTTCCCCGAACTGAACGTGTACCGGGCGAAGGTGCTGGAGGGGCTGGGGACGGTCAGCGCCCATGAGGACGCCCTGGCGCTTCTGGGCGTCGGCGCCTCGCTGCGGGCCGACGTCGAGCGCAACACGCGGCTGCACGCCGAGCCGGCGGCCCCCGCCCATCAGGTCTACTCCGGCGTGCTGTACGACGCGCTGGACTACAACTCCCTCACGCCTACGCAGCGGAAGAAAGCGGACGAGCACGTGCTGGTCATTTCTGCGCTCTGGGGTGCCATCCGATTCGGCGACCGGGTACCGGCCTACCGGCTGTCGATGGCGACCGCCCTGCCGGACATCGGACGCCTGGCGTCCTTCTGGAAGCCGCAGCTCGCCGCGGCCCTCGCGGCCGCCGCGGACGGTGAACTGCTGGTGGACTGCCGCTCCAGCACCTACGCCGCGGCGTGGACTCCCCCGCCGGCGCAGACCGTTGCCGTTAATGTGTTCACCGAGGTCAATGGCGCGCGGAAAGTGGTCAGCCACTTCGCCAAGCACACCCGGGGCGAATTCGCCCGGCACCTGCTGGGCCGCCGGGGCAAGGCCCCGCAGACGCCCGCCCAGCTGCAGAAGGCGGCGGCCGAAAAGTGGGCCGCCGAACTGGTCGAGGGCACGGCCCGGAAGCCGCACATGCTCAACCTGATCCTGCCAAACTGACTCGCAGCAGGGCCGTTCTGAGTGCTAAGAACGGCCCTGCTGCGAGTCAGTTTAGGTGGCTAGGCCCAGTCGGTTGGCGTTGTTAGACCCAGTCGGCGGAGCGGACCAGGATGCAGCCGGAATCCGGGCAGAACACGACGTCGTCCTCGGCCGCGGCCTTGATTTCGGCCAGGTCCCCCGGGCTCAGCTGCATGCCGGAGCCCTCGGAGGTGCCGTGGAACAGGCGGGCCGCACCGACGCCACGCTTGGCCAGGGTCTTCTCGTAGACCGCCAGCAGCCCGGAATCCAGGCCCTCGGCGAACTCGGCCCGCTTGCCGCGCACCACCGTTGCCTCGGCGGCGATCTCGGCGAGCTGCTCGTCGAGTTCGGCACGGATGGAGCCGAAGGAGCCCTGGATGTCGTCAACGATCTGCTGCTGCGTGGCCTGGCGCAGGCGGAGTGAGTCCAACCGTTCCAGAACTTCCAGCTCGACGTCCTCAAGGTCGGAGCGGCGCTTGTTCAGGGACACCAGGTCGCGCTGCAGGGCAACCAGGTCCTTGGAAAGGCCGGTGCCGCTGTTGAGCCTCGCCTCGTCGCGCTCGATCCGGGAGGCAACCTGCTCCACGTCGGCTTCGGCGCGCTTGAGCTCGAGTTCAGCGTCGTGGACGGCCACCTTGGCGGCACCGAGTTCACCGGTGGCCACGCTGAGGGCGGCTTCAAGATCGGTGATCCGGGAGTCGCTTTCAAGGCTTCGGCGGCGGTTGGACAGGGATTTGAGTTTGGCATCAAGTCCCTGCAATTCGAGCAACTTCAACTGTTCCGCCGGTGCTGCCTTGGCCACTATTTACCTCCGCTTGTTCCCTGCCGGCAGGAGCCGGGCACCTATTCGGCGCTCCCTAGACTCTAGTCCCCGCCCGGAGTCAGAATGAAGTCCCACGGGTCGCTGTTGGTGGTGCTGACCCGGATCTCGACGTCGTGCCCCTGGTCGCTCAGCACATTGCCCAACGCCTCGGCTGCGGCCGGCAGCCACAGCCACTCACTGGCGAAGTGGGAAACGTCGATCAGGTACGGGCGGTCATTGACGGCCGCCTCGCGGGCTTCCGACGCCGGATGGTGCCGCAGGTCCGCGGTCAGGTAGACATCGGCATTGCTCGCCCTGACCTCGCCGAAGAGGGAATCGCCGGCACCGCCGCAAAGGGCCACGCGGCGGACCAGCCCGTCCCGGTCCCCGGAGACGCGCACCCCGCCGGCGACCGAGGGCAGGATGCCGAAGACACGGGCGGCAAAATCGCCCAGGGTCAGGACCTCCGCCAGGTCCCCGACCCGCCCGATCCCCTCCTCCGGCAGACCGTTCGCCGCCGGAGTCAGCGGGGCAACGTTCTGCAGGCCCAGGGCGTCCGCCAGGACATCCGAGACGCCGCCGACAGCGGAATCCCCGTTGGTGTGGACGGTCAGCAGGCCGGTCCCCGATTCGATCAGACGATGCACGGCCCGGCCCTTGGCGGTGGTGGCCGCAACCGAGGTGACGCCCTTGAGCAGCAGCGGATGGTGGGTGATCAGCAGCTGGGCGCCAAAGTCGATGGCCTCCTCGATCACTTCAAGGGTCGGGTCGACGGCGAAGAGGATCTTGCTCACCGCGGCGGAGGGGCGGCCGGCCACCAGGCCCACCTCGTCCCAGTCCTCGGCCAGGGATTCGGGCCAGAGCTCTTCCACGGCCAGCAGGACCATGCCCAGCGTGGGCACCTCCGGTGTTTCCCCGGATCCGCTGCCGGAATCGTCGTTTCCTACGGGCACGCCAGCGGAAACGTCGGTGTTTACAGGTTCCATACCCCCATTTTTACCCTATAGTCGGGCCTCCCCCGCGGACGCCGGGAATCATCGGGGCTCTTCAACCATTGAAGAGAGCATGAGAACATTTGTGCTTGGCGGAGGCTGCTTCTGGTGCCTCGACGCCGTCTACCAGATAACCAAGGGTGTCAGCGCCGTCGTTTCGGGCTACACCGGAGGCCACCTCCGCAGCCCCGACTACTACGCCGTCTGCTCCGGGACCACCGGCCACGCCGAGGTGGTGGCGGTGACTTTCGACGAGGAGGTCATCCCAGCGGAGGTCATCCTGGACATGTTCTTCGCACTCCACGACCCCACGACGCTCAACCGCCAGGGCTACGACGTCGGAACCCAGTACCGCTCCTCGATGTTCTATGAGACCACCGAGGAGAAGATCCTCTATGAGGAGGCCATCGAGCGGAACCAGTCGCTGTGGGCGCATCCGATCGTCACGGAGGTCAGCCGGCTGCCGGAGTTCCACCGGGCCGAGGAAATCCACCAGGACTACTTCGCCAAGTACCCGGAGCAGGGCTATTGCCAGGTGATCATCAATCCGAAGCTGGCCAAAGCCCGGAAATATTACTCAGCATGGCTTAATGCTTAGCTAGGGCCTGCGGGCTCTCGTTAGGCTGACCTCAGTATCCTCACAACAGACAGGCACAGACACCCATGGCACGGATCTATGACGATGTTACCCAGCTGGTCGGCGGCACCCCGCTGGTCCGGCTGAACCGGCTGACCGAAGGCCTTGACGCCACCGTGGCCGTCAAGCTGGAGTTCTACAACCCGGCCAACAGCGTCAAGGACCGGATCGGGGTCGCGATCGTCGACGCCGCGGAGAAGTCCGGTGCCCTCAAGCCCGGCGGCACGATCGTGGAAGGCACCTCCGGCAACACCGGCATCGCCCTGGCCATGGTCGGCGCGGCCCGCGGCTACAAGGTCATCCTGACCATGCCCGAAACCATGTCCACCGAGCGCCGCGTGATGCTCCGCGCCTACGGTGCCGAGATTGTCCTCACGCCCGGCTCCGAGGGCATGCGCGGCGCTGTGGAGAAGGCCCAGGAGATCGTCGCCAACACGGAGAACTCCATCTGGGCCCAGCAGTTCGCCAACGAGGCCAACCCCGAGGTCCACCGCCAGACCACGGCCGAGGAAATCTGGTCCGACACGGACGGCAAGGTCGACATCTTCGTCGCCGGCGTCGGCACCGGCGGCACCGTCACCGGCGTCGGCCAGGTCCTCAAGGAGCGCAAGCCTGACGTCCAGATCATCGCCGTCGAACCGAAGGACTCGGCCATCCTCAACGGCGGCGCCCCGGGCCCGCACAAGATCCAGGGCCTCGGCGCCAACTTCGTCCCGGAAATCCTGGACACCAACGTCTATGACGAGGTCCTCGACGCCACCCTGGAGGACTCGGTCCGTGTGGCCCGCGAACTCGGGGTCCAGGAGGGCATCCTCGGCGGCATTTCCTCCGGCGCGATCGTGTGGGCCGCCCTGGAACTCGCCAAGCGCCCGGAGAACGCCGGTAAGCTGATTGTTGCTGTTGTCTGCGACTTCGGTGAGCGTTACATCTCCACCGTTCTGTACGACGACATCCGCGGCTGAGCCCACCCGCCGTTTCCGATTTCGTAGAAAGGTCTTTGTGAGCTTTTTCGCAAGACTGAAGGAAGACCTCGACGCCGCCCGGTCGCACGACCCGGCGGCTCGAGGGTCCGTTGAGAACTTCTTCACCTACTCCGGGCTGCACGCGATCTGGGCGCACCGTCTGACGCACCGGCTCTGGCAGAACCCTGCGCTGCGCTTCCCGGCACGGCTGATTTCCCAGCTGGCCCGGTTCCTCACCGGGATCGAGATCCACCCGGGAGCCACGATCGGGCGCCGTTTCTTCATCGACCATGGCATGGGCGTCGTCATCGGCGAGACCGCCGAAATCGGCGAGGACGTCATGATCTACCACGGCGTAACCCTCGGCGGACGCTCGCTGGCCAAGGTCAAACGCCACCCCACGCTGGAGGACCGCGTCGTGATCGGCGCCGGAGCCAAGATCCTGGGACCCATCACTATCGGCCGGGACAGCGCCGTGGGCGCCAACGCCGTGGTGGTCAAGGACGCCCCGGCGGAATCGATCCTCACCGGTGTGCCGGCGACCTGGCGTCACCGGGACGCGCAGCGTGAGACCAAGCCCGCCGTCGACCCGGCTGAATACCTGATCGAATACCGGATCTAGCCGGCTCGTGCCGCCGTCTGACCGGCATGTGTGCCGGCATGCGCGCTGGCATGCGTGTCGAAACTACGCGGGAAACCGCCGGTAGATCTTCCAGATCACCACGTCGAAGGCCCGGTCCGGGAGCAGCCGCCGCAGCAGCAGAATCGCCCGGGCGCCCTTCCCCACCGGGTAGCGTGTCCTGGGCCTGCGAGACGTCGCGGCGTGCACGATGGCGTCGGCAATGACGTCCGGAGGGGTCGACATGGAGGAGCCTACGGTCGAGGCCAGCGCCGCGGCGACTATTTTCGCCTGGTCCATGTAGGGCCCGCGGCCGGAGGTGGCCAGCAGGCTGTCGCCGGAAATCGCGCCCCATTCCGATTCGGTTCCGGACGGCTCAATGATGGACACATCTATGCCGTGCGGCTTGAGTTCGATCCGCAGCGAATCGCTCAGGCCCTCGACGGCGAACTTCGTGGCGTGATACCAGGCCCCCAGCGGCTCGTACATTTTTCCGCCGATCGAGGACACATTGATGATCCTCCCCCGCCCCGCCGCCCGCATTCCGGGGAGCACCAGCTGCGTCATCCGGGCCAGGCCGAACAGGTTGACGTCGAACTGCCGCCGCCCCTCGGCCAGTTCCACTTCCTCCAGCGAGCCGTAGGAACCGTAGCCGGCGTTGTTCACCAGGACGTCGATCCGGCCATGGGCGGCCATCACCTGCTCGACGGCGGCGGTCATGGAATCCTCGTCGGTGACGTCGAGCGGCAGGACCGTCACACCGTGCGCCTTGAGGGGCTCCATCTTTCCGACGCGGCGGGCGCCGGCATAGACGGTGAAGCCGTGCGCCGCGAGCTTCCAGGCGGTCTCAAAACCGATTCCGGTGGAGGCACCGGTGACGAATGCTACGGGCTGTGTCATCTGCTGAACTCCTGGGACGCGGGCGGGTGGGACGCGGGCGGGCGGGACGCCGGCGGGGGCGGATGCCGGGACGGGATCCCGCAACGGGATTCCGGCGGTACACGAACGGCCGGTGCCCCCAGCGTAACGGGGAGCACCGGCCGCCGGCGTCAGGGCGAAACTAGTGGGTGTCCACTGCCTCGATTTCGGACTTGTCCTCTCCCCAAAGGGTGTGGAAAGTTCCTGCGGAGTCAACACGGCCGTAGGTGTGCGCTCCGAAGAGGTCGCGCTGGCCCTGGATCACGGCGGCCGGGAGGCGCTTGCGGCGCAGGCCGTCGTAGTACGCCAGCGAGGAGGAGAACACCGGCACGGGGATGCCGAGCTGCACAGCGGTGGAGACGACCCGGCGCCAGGCCGGAAGGACGTCGGCGATCGCCTTGGTGAAGGCCGGGGCGAACAGCAGGTTGGCCGGTTTCTGCTCCGCGGCGTACGCCTTGGTGATCTCCTTGAGCAGTTCGGCGCGGATGATGCAGCCGCCGCGCCACAGCGAAGCGATCTCGTCCAGTTTCAGGTCCCAGCCATATTCCTTGGCGGCCGAGGTGAGCATGTCCAGCCCCTGCGCGTACGACACCAGCTTGGAGGCGTACAGCGCCTGGCGGACGTCCTCGACAAAGCTCTCGGGGATCTCGACGTCGGCTTCGGCCCCAACGAGCAGCTCCTGGGCCAGCTTGCGCTGCTCCGTCTGCGAGGAGAGCGCCCGGGCAAAGACCGATTCGGCGATGCCCGACGTCGGGGAGCCCAGCTCGAGCGCGGAGATGACCGTCCAGCGGCCGGTGCCCTTCTGGCCAGCGGCGTCCACGACCACGTCGACGAACGGCTTGCCGGTCTTCGCATCCATGTGGCCGAGGACCTCGGCGGAGATTTCGATCAAGAAGGAGGCGAGGTCGCCCTTGTTCCACTCTTCGAAGATTTTGGCCTGCTCGGCAGGCTCGATTCCCGCGCCCGAACGCAGCAGGTCGAAGGCTTCACCGATGACCTGCATGTCGGCGTATTCGATGCCGTTGTGGACCATCTTGACGAAGTGTCCGGCGCCGTCGGTGCCGATCCAGGCGCAGCAGGGCTTGCCGTCGACGTGGGCGGCGATCTTCTCCAGCAGCGGACCCAGGGCGTCGTAGGACTCACGGGAGCCGCCAGGCATGATGGAGGGGCCGTTGAGGGCACCTTCCTCGCCGCCGGAGACGCCGATGCCGACGAAGTGCAGGTCCTTCTTGGCGAGGGCCGCTTCGCGGCGGCGGGTGTCCTCATAGTGGGAGTTTCCAGCGTCGATGATGATGTCGCCCGGTTCCAGCAGCGGCTCGAGTTGCTCGATCACGGAGTCGACCGGCTTGCCGGCCTTGACCATGATCAGCACGCGGCGCGGCTTCTCCAGCGAGTCGACGAGTTCCTGCAGGGTCTCCGTGCGGACAAAGTCGCCGTCCTTGCCGTGCTTCTCCAGCAGGGCATCGGTCTTTTCGACGGACCGGTTGTGCAGGGCAACGGTGAAGCCATTACGGGCCAGGTTGCGGGCGAGGTTGGCCCCCATCACCGCAAGGCCGGTGACACCGATGTGTGCTGACATCAAAACTCCAATTCATTCTGTGCAACGAGTGCAGTTCCTCCCGCGCGGAAGGCGGGACCATCTTCTTGGGATCAGTGGCTGTCAATAAACCATATGTATTTCCGCGGGCGGCTGGAAAGCCCTGCCCACGTGGCGGAATATGGCACGTCACATACAGTCTATGATTTCCCGCGCCCCGCGCCGCCACTGGCGGGCAACCTCGGCCGAAACGTCCGCTGGAACATCGTCTGGAACAGCGGCTGCCCCACTATGCTTACGACTATGTCAACCAGCCTCCACCACCGTGCGATCGAGCACCTCGGCACACGCATCGTCGCAGGCGCCCTGCCGCCCGGCCACATCATGCTGGCGGAGCACCTCGAAGATGAACTCAAGGTGTCCCGTTCGGTGGTCCGCGAGGCCGTACGTGTCCTTCAGTCCCTGGGCCTGGTGGAAACAACTAAGCGGGTAGGCATCAGGGTGCTGCCAGCCGCCCGCTGGAACCCTTTCGACCCCCAGGTGATCCGCTGGCGCCTCGCTGGCGAAGGCCGCGGCGTACAGCTGCGTTCGCTCGCCGAGTTGCGCACCGCCGTCGAACCCGTCGCCGCCGAATTGGCCGCTGCCAACGCCCCCGAGGAGATCCGCCGCGAGCTCGTCGATGTCTCGCACGCGATGCGCGAAGCCGGGCAGGCCGGGGACGTGCCGAGGTTTCTAGAACTGGATATCCGTTTCCATTCGCTGCTGCTGACAGGCTCCGGAAACGAAATGTTTGCCAACATGGTGGGCCAGGTGGCGGAGACGCTGACCGGGCGCACGGTGCACGGCCTGATGCCGGACCATCCACGGGCGACCGCGCTGCAGTGGCACGTGGACCTGGCGGAAGCGATCGCCGACGGGAAGCCAGTGGCGGCCCGCGAGGCCTCGGACCGGATTATGCGGAACACCATCTCCGAGATGGAACCCGAGTGGAAGAACCAGCCCAGAGTCTTTGTCGCGGTCCAGCGACCCTAAGCCAGGGCTCTCGTTGCCAGGGCAGCCTGCCGGTTCCTCGGAGGCGGGCGCCTCCCCCATCTTCTCGCCATGGTTTACCCCGAGTGGCCAGCAATAACGCCATCGACTGGGCATTTATCAGGCCCGGAATCGCTGGAGAGTGTTTCTCATTTCCAAATATTCGCGGTATATTCGTCTCAGGCCTTCCACCGCGGCATCCCCCAATAGTCGCGGTGGAAGGCCTTTCCAATGCCCCCGTCCGTCCGGACGCAGTGGCAGGTGATGCTCAGCCTAGGCCGCGTCCGCAATGGCCTCCCGGAGCCGCCAGCCGCCGCCCAGGCCGTCACGAACGATTTCCATGGTTGTGAGGGCAGAACCCTGGTTCCGGCCCAGTCTCGCCTGGATCTGCCAGACTTCGACGTCGACGCGGCTCAGTCCCTTGGGCATCCGCCGCTCGGCCTCCCACCAGCTCACCCGCTCGAACCAGCGCACCGGCTCCGCACCAACCAGCCATTCGCGACCGCCGCGCAGCACCGTCTGGGGCCTTCCATCGGGGCCAGTTTTCACTAATACGTGTTCCATGCGAGCCACGGTAGGGCGAGGCTGTGACAATTCCGCGGCCTTGCTCCGAACCCGGACGCCCGGCGGCGTGGGCGGCCGGTCACACCGCAGGTCCGGTGGCGGGCTTCGGGTTCATTCGAGCTGGAAGTAGCGGTTGCGGCGTGGCAGCTGGCGTGGGTCCAGGTGTGGTGGCGGGATGAACCAGGGGATGCCGGTGCGGACCTGGATGGTCCATTGTTCCTTGTGGATGACGTGGTGGTGGTGTGTGCAGAGCAGCACGCCTTGCTCTGTGCCGGTCGTTCCGCCGCGGGACCAGTAGTTGATGTGGTGGGCCTCGCACCAGGGCGCGGGCACCGGGCACTGCGGAAACGCGCAGCCGCCGTCCCGGGCGCTGAGGGCTTTGCGGATGTGCGGCGGGAAGACCCGTGAGGCCCGGCCGATGTCCAGGATGCGGCCGTTGCCGCCGAGCACGAGGGGAATGATGTCCGCGTCGCAGGCGATTTTCCGCACCGTCGAGGCCGTGACCGGTCCGGTGAACATCAGGGTCCCCGCGCCGGATCCCGGCCCGCGGGTCTGCGGGCCGGTGCCGCCGAGCTGTTCAAGGAGGTCCCGGTAGTCGATGGTGACCATCACCTGGGGGCGCAGGCCTCCGGCGGCGGGCAGATCTCCGGCCGCGAGGGCCACCTTGCAGGCACCGACCAGGCCATCGAGCAGCCGCTGCGGCCGGGTGCGCTGATCCAGCCGCGCAGCCGCGGCCGACTCCTCCGCAGCAGCATCGTCCACAGCCGCTCCGGAGCCGGAGTTCGCGGCGGCCGTGTTGTTGGCGTTGGCGTTGGCGTTGGCGTTGGCGCCAGCTTCAGTTCTGGCCTCAGGACCGGGATTTTCGGCGGTGCCCGCGCCGCGTCCGGCGCCGGTCCGCGGGTTGGTGGCGGTGTTCATGACCGTGAGCAGGTGTTCGAACTGGTCGGGTGTGGCGAAGATTTCCAGATGCTGCAGCCCGCGGTGGACCCGGCGGATGAACGCGCCCTGGCGCTGGCGCAGTTCCTGCTCACTGGGTTCCGCACCGTCCTGGTCCAGGGCGTCGGTCCAGCGCTTCGCGATCCTGGCCAGGAAATCCTGATCGTTCTCCACCGCAGTGCAGGTCAGGGCATCTTCCATCCGGGCAACGTCCCCGGGCGCGGCCACGTGCCGGACCCGGCCCAGGGACAGACTGATCAGGGTCGCCGCGCGTGAGGCGATGTCCCCGGCGGCGAGGACTGCCCCGAGTTCCTCCCGCACCGCCGGCAGGGTCTGGCCCGACACCCCGGACCGCGGCAGAACCTCCGAAGCCAGGGCCAGCCGCCGCCGGGCCTCCACCGCGGTAATCCGCAGCCGCGCCCGCAGGAACTCCGTGCTGTTCCGGAACCCGTCATCAACCCGGCCCTGCGCACAATCCGCACCACCCGGCACGTTCCAACCGTCCTCCCGCCCGGCAGCCGCTGGCACGGCAGCCGTCGGCGTCGGCGTCGGCGTCGGCGTCGGCTCAGTGTTCCAGCCGGTCAACCAGCCGGCAGGGGCACCGGCACCAGACGCCGCAGCCGCGTTCCTGGCTGAAGCCGCCGCCTGGCTCCGGGTCCGGTCCACCGCCGCCGCGGCCACAAGCTGCAGGAAGTCCACCACCCGGGACAACTCCTCCACGCAGCCGGCAAAGTCCGAGGCCTCGGTCACTCCGAACAGCGCTGCATCAGAAACTGCCGCCCCCTTTGCCGAGCCCAGCAGTACCAACGCCCCATCCAGGGCACAGTCCACGTCATCCGCCGCGTTTGGAGCGGGCGACAGCCAATTAGATCCAAGGAGCATCTCGGCGCCAGACCGGGCGGCCTGAAACGGGACGAAACCTCCGATGGCTTCCATGCCCCAAACTCTGCCACTTGGCTACGACACTTTCGGTTTTCGCACTCGGGATGGAACCGTGGAACGGATGCGGATGAGCTGTGCGGCAGTATCCGGCTCGCGCGTACGCGCACCCGCGCACAGCGAATCTTGGTTGGCGCCCCCCCCTGGGGCGACACGGACGCGACCACTCCCGCACGGACCCCGGCGCACCATGGTTCGCGCGCCCGTTTCAGCGCACACAAAAACCCCGCCGTGAGCCCTTGGGGGCTGCACTGACGGGGTTCTTTGGGTGGGTCCTACCGGGATCGAACCGATGACATCCACGGTGTAAACGTGGCGCTTCCGCCCGTCATGGCGCGGATTTTTGGGGGTCCAAGGAGGAATCAGGGAGAGTCAGGATTCAGTAGGGCGTCCATCCGGTCCGCGACGTCGGAGAGCTCCTGGTCAAAGAGCCCGCTGTAAATGTCCAGCGTGAGGGCAGCGGAGGCGTGGCCGAGCATCCGTTGGACGGACTTGACGGAGGCGCCGGAGTGGACGGCGAGGGACGCCGCGGTGTGCCGTAGGTCGTGGACCCACAGCCCCTTAGGGAGTCCGGCCGCCTCGACCGCAGTGTCGTACTCGCGGGTCTTGAAATTGTTCGAGCGCAGATGATGTCCGCGCTCGGACGGGAAGATCAGCACGTCCCGGCCCCTGCCCTGCAGCCGAACCCGCAGCTTCTCGGCCATGAACGCGGTCAACGGCACGGTCCGTTCCCGGCCGTTCTTCGGCGGCCCGATGACCATCGCCCCGTCGACCTCCGTGACGGAACGGGCGACCCTGACCCGGCCGCGCTTGACGTCGACGTCCCGGGTTCGGAGTTCCGCGGCCTCCCCGAACCGGAGCCCGGTGGTGGAGAGGAACCAGACAAGGTCCGCGAACTGTTCGTCGATCTCCCGGGCGAGCCGGCCAACCTGCGTCACGGTCAGGAAAATGTGCTCCCGCTTCTGGCCTTTGGGGAGGTTTACGCCTTTGGCGGGTGACGCGACGATGCGGCCCTCATCGACGCACCAGTTCAGGAACTTCCGGAACCGGCCGTAAATGGTGTCGACGGTCCGCGGTGCTTTGGTCATCCCGGTCACCCAGGCTTGTACGTCGGCGCGGCGGATGTCGGCGAGGATCTTGTCGCCCCAGTACGGTTTGATCGTGGCGCGGACGTCGGATCTCGTGGCCGCCATCGTGGAGGGTTTGAGGTGGATCTGGGTGTCGACCCAGGCGTCGATGAGGTCGCGGACGAAGATCCGGCCCCGGTCGGCGGAGACATAGGTCCCGGCGCGCTGGTTGTGCTCAACCCAGGCGAGGTGTGCCCGGGCGGCGTCTTTGACGTCGAAGGATTTCTTCCGTTCGGTCCCGCCTTCGGTCCAGACGGCCCGCCAGCGTTTTCCGGTGCCGTAGAGCGCGGTCCGGGTGCGGTCCTTCCGGACCCAGTTGTCCTCGACCCTCATGTCAGACCTTCCAGCGGAGCCGCCGGCCGACCATGTCCTGCATGATCAGCCACTCATCCGGGTCGAGCGTGGCAATGTACGCGCACAAGTCGGCCGTAGTGACGCCCAAGAGCGCGGCCATCCCGTCAAGGTCCTGGGAGGCCCGGGCGGCGAGGAGGTAAGCCCGGGGTGTGATGAGGCGCCGCGCCGCCCACCGGGCCACCAACTCGCACCGATCCGGGCAAGCGGTCCCGTAGTAGGTGTGCCCGCGCTGGTGCATGCGTGCGGAACGATCGGGCGGTGCCCCGACTGCCAAGGATTTGTCTTTCAACATCTGGTACTTCCCCCGTGCCACAAAATCATTACCGCCGTGGTGATGATGGAGTCAGGGTATACCCGTTCCGCAGTGTTCCGTGTTTGTCACAGGTATGTGCTGTACCTGTGCACGCTTACGAATCCGTTAGGCGTCGTTGAGAAACCGGTTTTTATAGTTACGGAAACGATATGAAAGTTCGGCGAGGAGTTCCTCGTCGGTGAGTTGGTTAGCGCGTGTTACGGGCTGTTCCGTGACCTTCGACTCTTCGGTCGCGAGGTCCTGCCAGGAGGCTTCCGCGCCGCCCTCTTTCATGGATGCGAGCGTGACCGATTCGGGCGGGGCGTCCGGGGCGTTGTCGAGCACTTCCTGAATGGACCCGACCCGCCAACCGAGAGCCTTCTCTACCTTGCGCTGGTTGGTTTCCCACGCCACGCGCTTGCCCGCCTCCATGGTCGCGAGGGTCTTCGTATCGACCCCGGCCTCGATGGCGAAGGGGCGTTGTCGGAGGTCCTTTTCGAGGCGGCCTTCTTTGATGAGCCGGCCAATAATTTCGAGTGCTTCAGATTCGGTCACAGCCCCATGATTCACCCGACTTCCCGATCCAACAAGTGGAGTTTGACGCGGAACACTACCCGTTTGTGGGGAAGCGAGTACCCATTCGAATACGTATTCGAAAATTACATGGATGTGATTCCGTAGCGAGTTACGTAGTGTCGGTGCGTCATCCTTGCGTTGTTACGTACTGTTCCATATACTTCCAATATGAGCACATCAAAACCAACCACACACCGGCGATCAAGTCGCCGCCACGCTGACGACAACCCGGAACGAACCGGGCGCCTAATCCGCCAGCTCCGCCTCAACAACGAAATCACCCAGGCGGAGTTGGCAGTCGCCGTCGGATTCCAGCGAGCTTCCAGCATCGCCCAGATTGAAACGGGTCGCCGGGCTATCACGGACGGCAAGCTCATCAAGGCAGCCCGCTACCTCAAGGTCGACGCGACGTCGATCCGGAGTTCAATCGGCAAGGGCGAGAAGACCCGCTCGGATGTAGATATCGAGCGATTCTGGGAAAAGGTCGAACGGACCGACTCCTGCTGGAACTGGACAGCCGCAAAAGGCAAGGGCGGCTATGGGCGTTTCCGCTACGACGGACGACTCGGTATGGCGCACAAGTTCGCCTACGAACTGATCCACGGCACCGTACCGGACGGCATGGAGGTGGACCACGTCTGCTTCAACACGGGGTGCGTGAACCCTGCGCACCTTCGCCTGACGACTCACAAGCAGAACACGGAGAACCGACAGGGCGCGGATGTGGACAACTGGTCGGGCGTCCGTGGCGTGTCGTGGAATGAGAAGCACAACGTCTGGCAGGCGCGGGTCGGGCACCACGGCAAGGTGCTCAGCGCCGGTAACCACGCGACGCAACTGGAAGCCGAAAAAGCGGCCAAGGCACTGCGCCTCGAACTGTTCACGCACAACGACGTCGACCGTGCGGGGGTCGCCCGATGAGCGCCCGCGACGAGCTGGCCCGTGACTGGAGAGCATCTTATGACGCGGAGAGGTCTGCGCTTGACTACCTAATCGAAGCTGGGTGGGCGAAGCCCCGCCCGATCACCACGGCCGAAGAGCTCGACGCGCTCCCGGTCGGCTCGGTCGTGAAGGACGACGACGGCCACGCCCACCTGAAGTACCCGCGGGGGTGGGTCCGGACCGGCCAGGAACCGTACAGCACCCCGGAGGGTATCCTCCCGGCCATCGTCATCCACGAGGTGACGGCGTGAGGGCCGCGGTGCTGGATGACCTGGACTGGTCAGCGGACGCGCACGAGGCGCTCCTGAAGGTCGCGGCGGAGGGACGCCCGTTCGACGCGTACACGCTGACCGAGAAGGCCGAACTCCGGGACCCGCCGCACCCGAACATGTGGGGGACGATCTTCCGCCAGGCGCACGACGCGGGCCTGATCAAGGCCGTCGGCTACCACCGGAGCAGACGGCCGGGACGCTCCGGCGGGGCCTGTCGCGTCTGGAGCGCGGCATGAGCGCGATCAAGTTCAAGGTCGGCGACGTGATCGCGGACAAGCACGGGACCATCGGCCGCATCCTCGCCATCCGCCCGAACGAGGACTTCCCCTACCAGGTCCGGGAACTCGACGGCGGCACCGCCAGCCACCGCCCCTCCCCGACGCTCCGGCGCGGGACCGGTGAGATCCGCCTCAAACGTTGCGATTGCGACCAGTGCGCCCTGACCGGCCGGTACTTCTGGCTCGTCACCCCCCGGGAAGGACTGGACTCGATCGTCCTGCTGTCCTTCCGCGAGGCCATCCTCACCGCCGATTCCTACGCCCAACGAAAGGCAGCCGCATGAGCGACCTGAAAGTGACGGAGGTCGCCGAACAGCTCGGCCTCCACCCCGAAACGGTGAGGACGATGACCCGGTCCGGGAACTTCCCCAACGCCTACAAGACCGGCAAGGGGAAGCAGTCGAACCACATCCGCATCCCAGCGGCCGACGTCGAGGACTACCGGCGCCGCCAGCCGCGGGTGAACCGATGAGCGAAACACTGTTCGACACGTTCACCGTCAACTGCTTCTTCCAGCGGTGGTGCGACCACAAGGTGACCGGCATCGACCCGCAAGCGAACCATGACGAGATGGAAGCCCACTACCGGGCCGAGCACTACGGGACCCATCTCTCCATTGTCGCGCCGGGCATCGAGATCCAACGGCCGAAGCGACTCCAGCGCACCAAGGACTGGACGCCAAGCAAGGGCGCAGTATGGGTCGGCCCGCGCTCCAAGCTCTATAACCCGTTCGCCGCGCAACTCAAGGGCGGCGAGTCTGGCCTAGCGACGATGACGCGCCAGTATCTTGTGAACGATTACCGTGAGTGGCTTTTGACGCCGATCACTAAGTGGCCTGACCGCCCCGCCTTTAGCCGCAGTGACACGCGGAACACGGGCCTCATGGGCATCCCCTGGGAGGGCCGCCCGACGGTGGGAGAGATTAGGGCCCAGCTCCGCGGCAAGGATCTCGTGTGCCGCTGCCACGCGGGCCAGCCGTGCCACGCCGACGTCCTGCTCGAACTGGCCAACGAGGTGAAGGCGTGACTCCGGAGGAGGAGCTGCGGGCCGCGGTCCGGCAGGCGATCAACGACTCCGAGGGCGCCGCGCACACCCCGGACCACCTGCTCGACGTTCAGGCCGCCGCAGCGGTCGGGGCGATGCACCGGCTCGGCTGGATCAAACAGGCCGGCTGGGAGTACGCGGTGATGGCCGGTGACGTCACGGCGGAGATCGGGTTCAACACCGAGGGCCAGGCACGGGCATGGGCCGAACAGTACGCCCATGAACGCGCCCCGGAGTTCACGGTGGAGCGCCGGCCGGTCGGCGTGTGGGAGGCCCTCCTGTGAGGAAGTTCCGCACGTTCCGACACGGGGTCTTTTATTTTTGCCTTTTTCTTCCGCAAATGTATGGAACAGTACGGAACATAGGGTATGTTTGATCCATAGCAACAAAGAGGCCCGGAAGCGCGAACTCCCGGACCTCAACACCACCACTACCGATTGGAACCCGAAGTGATGACTCTTCTGCAGTCTACCCGCAGCGCCTACCTGTTCGACAAGGACCTCGCCGTCAAGATCGTCTACGCCGAGGTCAACGCCTTCGCCCAGGACATGAGCATTCACGGCCCGTCCGAGATGGAACTCGAATCCCTCACCCGGCGCCTCGCCTACCTCGTTGACAAGGACCTCCGCTGGGCTGACACCGACGTCCTCGTCGCCTACGCCAAGGAGCTCCGCACGATCTCGGCCGGCACCCACCCGAACCTGGAGGTCAACGGCGCCGGGACGGTCGACAACCGCGAGCACGTCCGCGGCGGCCTGCTCCTCGCGTTCGTCTGGGAGATCGTCCAGATCCTCGGCGTCGTGCCGACCCGCTGGGAGCAGTCATGACGATCGCTGTCCTCGCCGCCGCCGTCATGGCCGCCGCGTTCCTCCGCCCGGCTCTCCGGCACGACGCCGAACTCCCGATCGCCCACACCGGAAGGCCCCGCACATGAGCGCCGAAACGATCTACTGCCCCGCCCAGACCTACCGCCAGACGCTCGACTCCCCAGCCGAGTACTGCGAGGAGGAAGTCGAGGACGACGGCGACCTCTGCAAGGTCCACGACGTCGACGACGAAGAGCCCGAACGGGACGACCGGTGAGCGCCTGCTATTGCGGGCAGCTGTACACCTGCCCCGACTGCGGCGGTGACGTCTGCCAGTGCCGGTGCGAAACCGACGGCGCTCCCCAGACGACCACCCTCCCCGCACACACCCACCCTGCACAGTCCGGCATCGACGCCTGGACCGAGAAAAAGGAACTGACACGATGAGCTACCTGACCGAGACGCAGATGGGCCAGCTCCTCCGGCCGCTGAACGCCCGCCGCGTCCACCAGTCCCAAGGCCAGACCCACATGGAGGCCTACGACATCCGGGCGCACCTGAACCGGATCTTCGGATTCGGCCGCTGGTCCGGTGACGTGATCGAGATGACCCTCATCGCGGAGAACTACGGCAAGTCGAACAAGGGCACCGAAGCGGTGACGGTCGTCTACCGGGCCGGCTACCGGCTGACCGTCCGGGCCGCCGACGGCGAACTGCTCGCCACGTACACCGAGTACGCCTCCGGGGATGCCCCGAACTTCCCGCTCTTCAAGCTCGGCGACGCCCACGACTTCGCGATGAAGACCGCGGAGTCCCAGGCACTCAAGCGGGCCGCGATCAACCTCGGCGACCAGTTCGGCCTGTCCCTCTACAACAAGGGCTCGCTCGGCCCACTGGTCGGCGGGACGCTCGTCATGCCGGACGCGGACCCGGCGAAGGAAGGCGTGGACGATGATGCCCCGGTCATCGCCCCGGAGGAAACCCCGGCCGCCGTCGAAGAGCCGGAAGCCGCGGCACCCCTGGCGGAGGACGCCGGCGCCACGGCCCTCCACTCACGGCAGGCCGCCGCACAGAACCAGGCACCGGACTGGAACGCACAGTTCCGGGCCGCCATCGGCAACCGCAACGCCCTCGAAGCCCTCCGCAACCTCGGCAAACGCGCCAACCTCGCCGAGACCTACCCGATGTTCCCGGCCATCGAAGCCGAACTCGCCAAACTCACCGACATCCCGCTGGAAGGGAAAGTAGCATGACCACCGAACCCACCTTCAAAGACCGGAACCTCCGGTTCCTGCTGCTCAAGACCCTCGCCGACCTCGTCAAGACCGAAACTGACGGCGGCCGCAAGGAACTCCTCCCGGCCCTCCTCGAGCAGTACCGGGAGACGGGCACGAAGTCCTTCACCATCCACATCCCGGGCGCCGAGAAAGTCGCGACGTTCACCTTGGCCGAACCGAAGCCCGGCCATAAGGTCGACGAGGAGGCCCTGCTGGAGTGGTGCGAGTGGAACCGGCCGGACCTCGTCGAGGAGGTCGAGCACCCCGCCGTTGAGGCTTGGACGGAGCGGAAGCTGCGCGCCGACGTCGAGAAGATCATTCCCAAGGAATACAAGCTCGCGGCCAACACGTACATCACGGACGGCGGCGAACCCGTCGAAGGCGTGACGTACGTCCCGGCCGCGGAACCGACGTCGTTCACCGTCACGTACGTCGGCGGCAAGGACGGCCAGGCGCGGGTCCTTGAGGCCTACCGCGGCGGCGAACTCGCCAGCATCAACCCCGGACATTCCCTCCCGCAGATCGGCGCATGACCATGAAGATCATCAACCTGCAGGCCTCCAACGTGAAGCGCCTCAAAGCCATCGAGATCACTCCCGACGGCAACACCGTCATCCTGGCCGGCGCCAACGCGCAGGGGAAGTCCTCGATTCTGGACGCGATCTGGCTGGCGCTCGGCGGCGGCCCCGCGGCGAAGTCCAACACCCGGGTCATCCGGGACGGGGAGACGGAAGCGTCGGTGCGGCTGGATCTCGGCGACATCATAGTGACCCGGAAGTGGAAGGGCGAGAAGACGACCCTGGCGGTGGAGAACGTGGAGGGCGCGAAGTTCAGCTCCCCGCAGTCGATGCTGGACGGGCTCGTCGGGCGCCTCTCCTTTGACCCGCTGGCCTTCGCGCAGCAGGACGAGAAGGCGCAGTTGAAGTCGTTGCTCGACGTCGTGACCCTGCCCTTCGATCCGGCCGAGGTGGAGAAGACCCGGAAGGAACTTTACGACTCACGCACCGACGTGGGCCGGGACGTGAAGCAGTTCGAGGCGACCTTCGCTGGCCTGCCGGAAGCACCGGCAGGAACCCCGGAGGAGGAAGTGTCTGTCACTGCCCTGCTGGACGAATACCGGCAGGCAGACGCCGCCCACACGCAGCGTGTCCAGGACACCCTCAAGCTCAAGGAAATGGATTCGAGCCTGGACGGGTTCCGGGAGCAGCTCGCCGGACTCACCCGGCGGATAGCGGAGATCGAGACGGCGAAGGCGGCGCTGTCCGAACAGCTGGAATGGGCGCCGGAACTCCCGGACCTGTCCACCATCCAGGAACAGATCAACGGCGCCGAGGGAACCAACCGGCACGTCCGGTCCAAGAAGCACCGCGCCGACGTCGAGGCCCGCATGTTCACCGCCCGCCGCGAGTACGGCAAGCACACCCGGGAACTCGAGGAGCTCGACGCCATGAAGGCCAAGGGCATCCGGGAAACCACGCTCCCCCTGGACGGCCTCGGCTTCGACGACACCGGAGTCACCTACAACGGCGTCCCGCTCAAGCAGGCATCCTCCGCCGAGCAGCTCCGCGTCTCCACCGCGATGGGCATGGCCCTGAACCCGAAGCTGCGCATGATGCACATCCGCGACGGGTCCCTGCTGGACACCAAGAGCCTGGCACTCCTCGATGACCTCGCGGTGACGAACGACTTCCAGCTGTGGATCGAACGGGTCGACGAGTCCGGCACGGTCGGTGTTGTGATCGAGGACGGGCTGATCAAGGCATGAGCACCCCGACGACGAACGACGTGATTCTGATGCTGGCCCAGCTCGGACGGCAGCTGGACGCGAAACAGGAGGAGATCGCCCGCCTCGATGAGGCGGCCGTCCGGTCGAAGGCCCGGCACGAGGTGGCCTATGCCCGGGCGTTCATCGCGGCCACCGGGGCCGAAGGGCTCCGGAAGCAGACGGCCATCCTGGAGACGGAGACGGCGAAGCTGGACTCGGAGATCGCGGCGCAGGTCCTCCGGGCGGCCCGGGAATCCATCCAGGTCCTCCGGGACCGGCTCGACATCGGCCGGTCCCTGAACTCAGCAATCAAGTCTGAATGGGCCGCGCAGGGCGCCGGGCAGGCGATGGCCGCATGAACGGCCGCCAGTTCGCCCTCTACCTCGCCCGGGATCTGCACTGCGTCTGCGGGTGTGTGGGCCGGGAGGACACGTTCGTCCCCCAGCACCGCGCCGGCCGCGGCATGGGCGGATCCAAGAACCTGGACCGGCCCGCGAACATCATCGTCCTCTGCTCGGACATGAACGGCCGGATCGAGTCTGACCCGAAGGCCGCTGCGGCGGCCCGGGAGTACGGCTGGAAGTTGAGCCGCTGGCAGGTCCCGGAGAACGAACCCTTCTACGACCTCGCGACCGGCACCTGGAACCTGATCGACAACATCTACAACCGAGAAATCACAACGAAAGAAGCAGCGTAACCATGGCAAATGACACCACCATCACCGTGATCGGAAACCTGACCAGCGACCCCGAGCTCCGCTTCACCCCGTCGGGGTCCGCGGTGGCGAACTTCACTCTCGCGTCCACCCCGCGCACTTTCGACCGCCAGTCCAATGAGTGGAAGGACGGCGAGACCCTGTTCCTCCGGGCCAGCGTCTGGCGGGAGGCCGCGGAGAACGTCGCCGAGTCCCTGACGAAGGGGATGCGCGTCATCGTTGAGGGCCGGCTGAAGTCCCGCAGCTACGACACGAAGGAGGGCGAGAAGCGGACCGTGATCGAACTTGAGGTCGACGAGATCGGGCCCAGCCTGAAGTACGCGAACGCGAAGGTGAACCGGACCCAGCGCTCCGGCGGAGGCAACGGGCAGGGCGGCAACGGCGGCCAGGCATCGGGCGATGACTGGGGCGGCAACACCCCGGCAGCGGCTAACGCCGGCGCCTCCACCTCGGGCGCCTGGGGCAACGGACCGGAGTCCGAACCTCCGTTTTAGGCTCTACTCCTGAACTACCTGGGACCCGTCCGGCATCACGCCGGGCGGGTCCTTCGTTGTTCCCGGGAAGAGTGAGTAAGAAATAAGTAGCGACACGCACAGAAGCGCGTATTGAATGGGGAAAACTACGGAACACTCGGGTACACTGTAAGAACAGTCAAACAAAAAGAAACCCGCCGTGCGCTGTAACGCCGACGGGTCCCAAACAACAACCTAGGAATGGTTCTGATGAACAGTAACCCGAATACCGGCGCGCCCGCAATACCACCGGTCGAAGATTCTTTGACCATCCTCCGCGACGTGTCCCACCTGTACGAAACCCTCAAGGGCCTGCGCAAGCGGGCGGCCCGTGTCGCCCACGACGACGGCGCCACCTACCAGGCCCTCGGTGAAGCTCTCGGCGTCACCCGGTCCACCGCCCACACCCTCCTCAACCGGGACGCGGCATGAGCGCGGAGATCGCCGGCCAGTCGGACATTTTCGCGGAACTCGGCGAGGTCGCCCCAGTGCCGCCGTTCACCGTGTACTCGTGCGTTTGGGCGGAGAAGGGATGCGGGTGGTGCGGGGCTAAGGGGATGTTGGGTGGCGGCGCGTGCCGCAACCCGGCCGACAAGGAAGAGTCCTGGTTCTACTCGTACTGCCATAGCTGCCACACACTGTACGGCTCCCCAAAGGTGACCCGCTCGGGCTTCCCGGTGAAGGTTGACCGTACTGTGAAGGTGCGCCCGGGCGGTGCCGTTGACTTCTCCGGGACGGTGGCCTCATGAGCGACGGCATCAAGCGTGACTGCGTGTGCAAACGCGCCCAGCACACCCACGGAAACCGCACGACCTACGTCGTGGACAAGTGCCGCTGCGACGACTGCCGCGAAGCCGCGACCGCCTACGAACGCAACCGCCGCCGGCAGACACTCTACGGCCGCTACGACACCGGCCGGGTCGACGCCGAACCGGTCCGCGCCCACATCCGCTATCTCATGGAACACGGCGTGTCCTACAAGCAGGTCGCAAAGCTCTCGGGCGTGTCCCTCTCAGCGGTCGGCGCGGTCCTCTACGGCCGGCCCGAACGCGGCCACGCACCCTACCCCCGGGTGCACCGGACTACGGCGGAGCAGATCCTCGCCGTGAAGCCCTCACTGGAGAACATGGCCGGAGCCCGCCATATCGACGCGACTGGCACCCGCCGCCGCATCCAGGCGCTCGTCACCATCGGCTGGTCGCAGTCCCGCATCGGGCAGCGGATCGGGGTGGACCCGCAGAACTTCAACCGCACGATCCGCGCCGAACAGGTCCACGCCAACACCGCACGAAAGGTCAAGGCATTGTACGAAGAGCTCTGGAACCAGCCCCAGACCGGCACGGACTGGCACTCGAAGTCCGCCGCGACACGGGCCCGGAACTACGCCAAGGCGCACAGCTGGCTCCCGCCACTGGCGTGGGATGACGAAACGATCGACGACCCGGCGACCTGCCCGGCAGTGTTCACCGAAACGCCCATGGTGCACGGTGAGGAGCGCGTGAACGATGTGTTGTTCCTGATCCGTTCCGGCGCGGGGCAGGCGGAGATCCTGTCCCGGACCGGGTTCACGAATCTCAAGTCCCTTGAGCGGCTCTGCCTCCGGTATGGCCGGGCCGACGTGGTGCATCTCATGAAGAACCTCCGGAGCCTGGAGGTGGCGGCGTAATGGGCTACGTCTACCGGGGCACGGGCCGCGACGTCATCACCCCGCCCGCGCCACGGAAGAGCACACCCGGCCCGGCAAAGGGGTGGGTACCGTTCGACCCGGCCAAGTGCGGCACCCGGGCAGGGTACCGGCAGCACCAGCGCCACGATCAGGCGCAGTGCGGTCCGTGCCGGTCGGCGAACACCGCGTACTTGCGGGCGTGGAAGGACACGGTCAGGGCGAAGAACCCGCCCCCGCCCCGGCCGGTCGGTGTGTACGACCCCGCAAGCTGCGGGACCAACACCGCCTACCACCGTCACACCCGGGCCGGGACGATCCCCTGCACGCCCTGCCGCGAGGCTCACAACGCCCACCGGGTCGCGTACGAAACAGCACGGAGGGCCGCCTGATGGCCTGGTTCAAAGTCGACGACGCGTTCCACTCCAGCAAGCCCGTCTTGAAGATCCCCCGCCGCTACCGGGCGCAGGCCCTCGGCCTGTGGATCCTCGCCGGGACGTGGTCGGCGCAGGAAGAGTCCGACGGGTTCATCCCCGAATACGTCCTCGAGGAGCTCTGCGGGACCCCGGCACTCGTCGCGAACCTCGTCCGGGCCGGGCTCTGGATCGAAGTTACTGACGGGTCACAAGAGGGCTCGGCCGTTTCCCAAGGTCCGGGGTGGAGGTTCCACAACTGGGGTAAGTATCAGCCGACCCGCGCCGAGCTGGAGGAATCCCGCGAGAAGGAGCGGATCAGGAAGGCGAATTACAGGAAGTCCCTGCGGGACACCAGCGGGACGGGTGAGGGACAGACGGAGGGACACCAGCGGGTGTCCGGACACCCCGACCCGACCCGACCCGACCCGACCCCTAAAGAAGAAGCTAAAGCTTCTTCAAGCGAGATCCGGGAAGACGTCGATCAGCTCTGCACCATCCTGGCGGACCTGATCGAACGCAACGGCTCACTCCGCCCGGAGATCACCAAGACGTGGACCGATGAGGCCCGCCGCATGATCGACCTCGACGGCCGCGAACCGGCGAAGGCGGAGAACCTGATCCGCTGGGCCCAGGGCAACGGGTTCTGGCGGAAGAACGTCCTGTCGATGGCGAAGTTCCGGGCCAAGTACGACCAGCTGCGCCTGGCCGCGGTGGAGGACTGGGAGAAGAACAAGTCCGGGGCATCCCCGGATGGGCTGATCGATGTTGAGTCGGTCCTCGGCCGGGACGTCTGGTCCCCGGGCACACCCCCGGAGGGGTTGGACGTGGCCGGGGAAATTGAGTGGAAGAAGCAGCAGCGCGCCACGCACAAGGCGGAGCGTCTGGAAGAAGCGAAACGGAAATTGGGGGAAGCGGCATGAACGATGACAGGACGCCACGGCAGGACATCGACGCGGAACGGGCGGTGATCGGTGCGGCCATGCTCGATCAGCGGGTGCTGGATGACCTCACGCTCAAGGGCGAGGACTTCTACCGGCCCCAGCATGAGGAGTTGTGGGACATGATCCTCACGGAGGCACGCGCCGGCCGCCCAATAACGGCGATGGCGATCGCGCAGAGGCTCATTGCGGCGCCGATCCCCGGCATCGAGGCCATCTACCTGCACGAGTGCATGAGCGCGGCTCCTGTGCGCTCTGCGGCCGCTTACCACGCGGACGTCATCACCGGTCTTGCCCGGCTCCGGAGGCTCGCCGACGTCGGGGTGAAGCTGCAGCAGATGTCCATGACGTCCTCGTGGGACGAAACAGAGCAGGTCCTCGACGATGCCCGGGCGGTCCTGGACTCCACGGCGAACGAGGCGACCGGTATCCGGGTCCGGACCTACGCCGCCGCACTGGAGGACGCCATCAACCTGTGGTCTGCCCCGAAGGGCCGGTCGTACCCGACCGGATGGACGGATTTGGACCGGAAGTTCAACGGCGGCTGGCACCCCGGACAGATGACGGTCCTCGGCGCCCGGCCCGCCGTCGGCAAGTCACTGGTGGCAGGGTGCGCGGCCGTCGCGGCGTCCTCCTACGGTGTCGGGTTCTTCAGCCTGGAGATGAAAGAGCACGAGGTCGTGGGGCGCATGGCTGCCGCGACGGAAGGCATCGACCTGCACAGCATCAACTCCATGAACCTCTCGGAGGCCGACTGGTCCAAACTTGCCCGCCACACCGCCCGCGTCGCGGAGTGGCCGGTGTACATCGAGGAGGCCAGCCGGATCACGATGGCGCAGATCCGGGCGACCGTGCGGACGTGGAAGCGCCGCGGCCCGCTGCCCCTGGTCATCATCGACTACCTGCAGTTGTGCGCGCCGGCTGATACCCGGGACAGCCGGGAACGTCAGGTGTCGCGGATCGCGGAGGACTGCAAGCACCTCGCGAAGGAGTTCGACACCCACGTCCTGGTCCTCGCTCAGGTCAACCGCGGATCCACGCAGCGGACCGACCCGCGACCGACGATGGCTGATCTGCGGGAGTCCGGCGGCATCGAGGCGCACGCGGACAACATCATCCTGCTGCACCGGGACGAGGAGATGGAGGGCGAGATCGAACTGATCATCGAGAAGAACCGGCATGGCGAGACGGGGAAGATCCGGCTCGCGTGGCGCCCGCACTTCGCGTCGGTGAACAGCATGTCCCATGAGCCCGGCGACTACCGGCACGGCATCGCGTGAGGGTCTGGGAGGTGACCGTCCCGGCGCCATTCGTGAAGCCGGTCCGGAAGCGCAAGACGGGGAAGATCTTCCAGCGCGGCCCGTGGCTGAACGCGAACGACCGGGACCACTGGCGGGTCACGGCGCCGATCACGGCAGGCTGGCGGACGAACGCGAACGAGGCGGCAGCGGCGGCCGGGCTCCCCCAGGGACTCGCCCGGGTCCGGATTGACGGGCTCGTGGTGAAGGAACGCGCCGGGACGTATGACGCGATGAACTTTTACCAGACGGGGAAGGCCGCGGTCGACGGGCTGATCGACTTCGGGCTCTGTGCGGATGATTCGAATGAGTTTGTCGAGGGCCCGTTCCTGCTGCCCGGGGCGAAGGGTCCGGCCGCGCTGGTCCTGACCATCACGGAACTCGACACGCCGGAATCAGTTCCGCAATAAGGGAACATTACGGAACTTTGGTGGTAAGATAAGTAACAGTAGGGAACGCAAGAGAGGCCCCCGGTTCTGAATCAACCGAAGGCCTCGCGCCCGAACTCAACTCAAGCAACTGAGGAGCACCGGACATTGGAAACTGTAGCACTGACCCAGAAGCAGGTAATGGCCTTCTGGCGGAAAGTAACCAAGGCCAAGAGGCCTGATGACTGCTGGGGGTGGACTGCCAGCAAGTACCCCACCGGCTATGGACGCACGCGGATGAACGGCAGCACCGACTACGCGCACCGGCTGTCCTACCGGATCAACGTCGGACCCATCCCGGCAGGTATGCAGATCGACCATAAATGCCGGACCCGAGAGTGTGTCAACCCGCGCCACCTGCGACCCACGACCCAGAAGCAAAACATGGAGAACCGGGCGAGTGAGGGCCATGGCCGCTCGGGCACCCGTGGGGTGATCTGGAACGGGTCCCGCCGGAACTGGAAAGCGCAGGTCGTCCACAAGGGAAGCGTTCACTATCTCGGTTCATTCGCCACGGTTCACGAGGCGGAAGCGGTGGTCATCGCCAAGCGAAACGAACTGTTCACGCACAACGACGCAGACAGGATCGCATCATGAGCGCAACAAGCAATGGCGGCATCACAGTCCCCCCGGAACTGGAGGCCGCGATCCTCCGCCGGCAACTGGTCATCGCGAAGGTCGCCAGTGAACGCGCCGACCGGGACCTCGCCCAGGCCGGCACGGACGCCGCGCAGGCCCGCGCCCGGTACGAAGCCATCCAGGCCGAGATCCGCGGACACCGGGCCGCCGCATGAAAGCCGAGACGGAGACCCGCGTCGAGATCACCGGCAACATTGTGGTCCACCACCCGGTGACCGTCCACACGGCCCGGACCGAGACGGCGGTGAGCTGCGCATGATCCGCCTCTTCCGCCGCACCCGGCCGACACCCCCGCCCCGGCTGGACCCGCAGGAGGCGAAGGTCATCTCCGCCCAAAACCACACCGAGCTGTCATGGGCTGCACTCACCGACCAGGAACGGGCCGACGCCCGCGCCACCTACACGAAAGCGCCAAGGTACGCAGCATGAGCCCGATCCGTGCCAGTGAGAAGCTCCGCTACCCGCAGGACTGGCGAGCCATTAGCCACCGCATCAGGTTCGAGCGCGCCGAAGGGCAGTGCGAGTGCTTGGGCGAGTGTGGCCGGGGTACCCACGCCAGCCGCTGCCCGAACCGCCACGGAATGCCCGCCTATGGCACCGGCTCCAACGTCGTCTTGACCACGGCGCACCTGAACCACACCCCGGAGGACTGCGAGGACGAGAACCTCAAGGCCATGTGTCAGGGATGCCACCTCCACTACGACAAAGACCACCACGCCGAGACGCGGGCTGCGACTAAGGCCGCCGCCAAGACGGAAGGATCACAATGAGCGCCGACGAGTACCAGATCAGCATGGCCGGCGGCGACGGGGACCCGGCCGACCGTCTCGCCGCCATCGAAGCCAGGGCCACCGCGTACGCCGAATACGGGACGCCCGGCCTCGCCGCACCCGCTGACCGCGCTTTCCTCCTCGCCCTTGTCCGGGAACAGGCCGCCAAGCTGGACGCCGTCGATCGGCTGGCGATCGGGTGGACCTTGGGAGGTGAGAGCGACATGGCATTCTCGAAGACCATCCCGGACCCGGACATCGCAATCGCGATCCTGACGAATGGGGCGCAGATGGTCGAGAACGCCCGACACATCCGGGTCGCACTGGAGCCGACCCCGTGAGCCCGCGGATGCCGGACTACGACGCCCTCCGGCAACGGGAAGCCCGGGCCAAGGTGGAGGATTGGTACGTTGCGCCCGCCATCGGTGCTATCGGGGCCACCGAATGGGGCACCGATGTTTGGGGGGACGTGATGAGCGAACCGAACGAGGACCACGCCCGCAACGTCGCGACACTCGACGGCGTGAACCTGTACAACCGCCCCCCAGCGGGCGCCTGGACGAAGGTGGCAGCATGAGCGTAGTCAATTCGGAGTTTGAGAAGAAACTCCAAGACGTCGCCGCCAAGAACGCTCACCTGTATGCCGCCCGGCGCCCATACGATGCGCCCCTCAAGGAGTTCAAGTTGGCAGACGAGAGTCCGACGCCCACATGTGAGGCGGAACGCCGGAACCGGCAGGCCCTCCACGCGCTGGAACTCGACTGGGGTTCGGGGAGGTTCGACTACGGCAAGATCCGGGGCATCTTGTCCGGCGGCGACACGCCCGATTGTGCGGAACAGTGCGGAACTTCCGGTACAATTATGGTATGACATGTGGCGCTTGTGATGGGGGAACAGGGCAGGGCATGACACTATGCGCCCGCTGCACCGAAGGACTCGAAGCGGACCTCCGCGAGGTCGAGTCCATGGTCGAAGCGCTCTGGGCCTCCGCCGCGAGGATGGACGTCGGCGCCGGGTCGGTTGGGAAGTCCGGGCACTCCGCCCCGATGGAACCGACCAACTCGAGGGCGTACGACGCCGGCCGGACTCTGAACGTCATCCTCACCGGCTGGACCGCGACCCTCGGGGACCGGCAGCCGCACGCCGTCAAAGCCGCGGCCCTGCTGCTCGCACAGATCCGCGAAGTGAGGGCCGCGGACTGGGCGCCGGATCTGAAGCAGGAACTCCACGACTCGTTGAAAGACTGCCGGAGGGCGATGGACCGGACCGCGCCCCGGGTGTTCGCCGGGATCTGCCCCGAAGACATCGGCGGCATCGAGTGTGGGACACCGGTCTACGCGAAGCCGGGGACCCCGGACGCCCGCTGCCAGACCTGCGGGTGCACCTGGGACGTCACCGACTGGAGGGAACGGGCCCTCACCGCCGCCGGCCCCGCCACCGGGACGGCCGCCGAGATCTCCCGCATCCTCTCCGACCCGGTCACCCTCGAAGCCCTCCCCCAGGGCACCATCCGGCAATGGGTGAACCGCGGCAAGCTCACCCACATGAATGAGTGGGACAGGTGGATGGCCGAGATCATGGACCAGCCCATCCCGGCCAAGCGTTATCAGCTCCGCAAGGTCCGCAACCTCTGGGACCGCTCCAAAGCCGCACTGGCCGCCCGCCGTGAAAGGAAAGCCGCATGAGGATCACCGATGGCAAGTACATCGCCACCAACCGGGAAAGCATCCAGAGAATGATGGATAAGAAGAGCGAGAGCATCGAGGAGCTGAAGGGCCGCCTCGAGGTGATCGCCGCATGGGCCGACCGCACCATGGACCTCCATGTCCCCTACGTCTCCGGCCGGATCGACGTGAGCCTCTCAAGCGCCGATAACCGCAAGGCGGACTTCCTCGACCGGATGAAGCGGAACCTCTGGTGTACCGAATGCAGCACGCCGTGGCCCTGCTCCAAGATCGACCAGGTGAAGAGCCTCCGGAACTTCGCTCTAGGGTACGGTCCCGCCGACTTCAAAGCCAGCCTCGAAAAGATCGCCCCGAAGGTTCGGGAGGGGCAGTTCCCGGAAGTGTGCCTATGACGCGACACGCCGCATATTCAGAATGCGGAACAGTAGACAACTCTGCACAACCGCTGTAACGTAGGTAGTGGATATGTTGCGAGGAGTGGCTGAAAAGCCCCCCGCGCACGTACACAGACTTGAGGCCCGCCAGTGTCCCCCAGACTAGGCGGGCCTCATCTGCAACCACCCACAGGCCGGGCAGGCGCTACCTGACGCCGTGGGCATAGATGAGACACACAACCGAAAGGGGCCCTCATCTCCCGCGCAGGGTCAAGCGCACGCCGCTCACTGGGAAGTGCCGGCCACGACTCATAACCGAATAGCGCCGGCCAGGCACCCTCTCAGGACTGGCCGGGCGGAGGGCTGGACGCATAACGGGGCGTCTGCGGGTTCGAACCCCGGCAGCTCACTGACGGGGAAAGCGCATCGACCAACCATCGAGGCAACGCGATCCAGCCGGTACCCGTCCACCCATTGAACGCGTCCGCCAAGCAGTGGTGCCGGGCGACGTCTTACGCACCCCGGTTGAATGGCTCGGACTGCAGCCCAAACCGCGGACGCGTTCAACTCACACCATGCACGTTGAGAGGCTTACGGGGACCCCATGCAGTGCAAGGCGACGAAGCGGTCCGGTGAGCGGTGTGGTAATCATCCGATCAAGGGTGCTGCGGTGTGTCGGATGCATGGCGGGAAGGCCCCGCAGGTCATGGCGGCCACCGCTAGGCGCGTGGCTGAGGCTGCGGCGCGGGAGCAGATGGCCCGGGCTGTGACGACGCTTGGCCTGCCGATCGACGTGGACCCGGGGAAAGCGCTGCTGGATGAGATCCATTGGACGGCCGGGCATGTGGCCTGGTTGCGGTCCAAGGTCCAGGAGCTGCAGGATTCGGAGCTGACGTGGGGCCGGACGCAAACGGATCAGGGTGTCGGGCCGCAGGGCCCGGTGGACACGGTCACGGAGAAGGCGGCCCCGAACACGTGGTACCAGCTGTACATGGCGGAGCGGGAGCACCTCGCGAAGGTCTGCAGCCTGGCGCTGAAGGCCGGGATTGAGGAGCGGAAGGTCAAACTCGCCGAGTCGCAGGGTCTGCTGGTCGCTGATGTGATCCGCCGGATCCTTGGAGCGCTCGGCCTGTCCCCGGCGCAGCAGTTGCTTGTGCCGGAGATCGTGCCCCGCGAGCTGCGGGCCCTCGCCGCCGGCGACTGACCTAGAGGCCGGGGACTACCTTAGCTGGGCCATGAGCGCTCCAACTGAAGGTTGGAAGGTAAGCGAGCATCGGCAAGGCAAACAACGGGCGCAGCGGCGTGAGATCAGGAAGCGGCGGTAGCGGAGGTAGCGACGGCAGTGGCAACAATGGGCCGCCGGTCGCCCCTCGGACGAACGCGAACGCCTCACCATTGGTTCGGAAGAAGCCCGAAGAGAACTTCCCAAGCTCGCTGCCTGACAGGTCGTAGACGGTTTCGCGGTTGATGAATGCCACCGTCGTTCCCGACTGGTTACGGACGACATTGTCTTTGAGCCAACCAACGGCCGTGCCGTTGGCATCGTAAATGGGTTCCATGCCGACGAGCTTACCGGTCAACTCTGACGTTTCTTGCCTTTGGGAGGTGCCGTGAGCGTGGACATGTGGGAAGCCGCCGCCCGCATGTTCGAGCCGCGCACCGCCAAATGGGCCACGCCCGGGCAGATGGCCCAAGCCACCAACGCCAAGACCATCCAGACCCCGGCGCTCGACCTCATCGACGCCGCCCTCGTCGAAGCGTTCAACACCCCAGACTCCCGGCTGATCATCTGCATGGCCCCGCAGGAAGGCAAGTCAGTCAGGGTGGCCAACGACTTCCCCATCTGGTGCCTCACCCAGAACCCGGACCTGCGCATCGTCACCGCCTCCTACGCGCAGAACCTCGCCAACCGCAACGGCCGAGCCATCCGCAACCGCATCGCCACCACCCCGGATCTGGGCCTGACCATCGCCCAGGACAACGGCGCCGTGCACGAATGGACGCTCTCCGGCCACGAAGGCGGGGTCCTGTCCGTCGGTATCGGTGCTGGCGTGACCGGCCGGCCCGCGGACATGATGATCATCGACGACCCGATCAAGGACCGCAAAGAGGCGGACTCCGAAACGTACCGGGACAACGTGTGGGACTGGTGGACGGACGCCGCCAGCGCACGTCTGGCGCCCGGCGCGCCGGTCATTGTCATCCTCACCCGCTGGCATCAGGACGACCTCGCCGGCCGCCTCACTGAGAGGGACAAGGAAGCGGGCTGGAAGGTCCTCAACATCCCCGCCCAAGCCGACCACCGCCCGGAGAAGGGCGAAACGGACCCGCTCGGCCGCAAACCCGGCGAGTTCATGGTCAGTGCCCGCGGCCGGTCCCTGAAGCAGTGGCTGCTCCGCAAAGCAACCGCCGGCGTCCGCACCTGGGCCAGCCTCTACCAAGGCCGGCCCTCCCCCGAATCCGGCGGCGTGTTCCCCGAAGAATGGGCACGGTACAGCCAGCCGCTCTGGCTCGAACAGGGCAACGGCACCATGACCGTCCCCGGGGTGGGCCGGGACGACCACGAACTGGTGCAGTCCTGGGACATGACGTTCAAAGACTCCAAGTCCTCGGACTACGTCGTCGGGCAGGTCTGGCTCCGCGTCGGTGTCGACGCGTACCTGCTGGATCAGGTGCGGCGCCGGATGAACTTCAACGAATCCTGCACCGCCGTCGAAGCCATGAGTGCGAAGTGGCCGCAAGCCGTGGCGAAGTTCATCGAGGACAAAGCCAACGGCCCGGCCATCATGAACGCCCTGTCCAAGCGGATCTTCGGGATGATCCCGATCGAACCCGAAGGCTCCAAGTACGCGAGGGCATCGGCGATCTCCCCGCTCACCGAGTCCGGGAACGTCATCCTCCCGTCCGCGGAACTGCTGCCCAACGTCGAGGACCTCCTCGAGGAAGCCCGGAACTTCCCGAACAGCTCCCACGACGACACCATCGACACGATGTCGCAGGCCGTCAACCGGCTCCTGCTCATGCCGCTCACCGCGGCCGATGACCTGATCGAACCTGACGCATACGAAGAAGCTGACCTTCGCGGGTACGCAATCACCCCCTACTGATTGGAGGGCCCAGTGCCTGGCATCATGGAATCCCTCGGCCTGCGGAAGAAGACCAGCGAACCGACCGTCGCGGCGTGGCGCCTCGAAGACGCCGCCTACCGCCTCGACACCGCGCAGGAGTCCCTCGCCCGGTTGCAGCTCATGTACGAGGACACCGGCTGGGAAGCCCTGTCCGCCTCGGGGCGGACCGACTTCAACCGGGACGGGCTGGCCCGCAACGCCGAACTGTGCCGGGTGATGTTCATCGCCAACCCGCTGATGAAGCGCGGCCTCGGGATCCGGGCCTCCTACGTCTTCGGGCAGGGTGTGGAGATCAACGCCCGCGACGCCGACGTCGACGCCATCGTGCAGGCCTACCTGGACGATGAGGGCAACCTCGACGCCGTCACCGGCGCGCAGGCCCGCGTCACCCTGGAGAACGACCTCGGCACGGACGGGAACGTCTTCCTCGCCCACTTCACGAACCCCCTCACGGGCCGGGTGAAGGTCCGGCCGCTGCCGTTCGATGAGATCGCGGAAGTCATCACCGAACCCGGGGACAAGACCACGCCCTGGTATTACCGCCGCCGCTGGGTGGAGACAACCCTGACCTCAACGTTCGGGTCCCTGACCGCGGAGAAGGAAGCGCTGTACCCGGCGCTGAAGTACCAGCCCCTCACCAAACCCAAGACGTTCGCCGGTGTGCCGGTCATGTGGGACGCCCCCGTCCTGCACGTCAAGGTCAACCCGGCCGGGTCCAAGGTCTGGGGCGTCGGCGACGGCTTCGCGGCCCTGCCGTGGTGCAGGTCGTACAAGGAGTTCCTCGAAGACTGGGCCACCCTGTGCCGGGCACTGTCGCGGATCGCGTTCCGATCCTCGTCCTCGAAGGCGAAAGCCTCCCAGGTGCAGCGCGCCGGGCTCGAGCAGCTGAACAAGCTCGGCGCCGGGTCCTCCGTGTCCCTGGGTGAGGGCCAGAACATTGAGGCCGTGCCGAAGACGGGCGCGACCCTTGATTCCGAATCGGGCCGGCCGCTCGCGGCGATGGCTGCGGCCGCGCTAGGCGTGAACGTCACCATCCTCCTCGCGGATCCGGGCATCACCGGGTCCCGGGCGACCGCCGAAACCCTGGACCTCCCGCAACGCCTGGAGATGCTTGGCCGGCAGGAAGTCTGGGCGCAGGCCTACCGGGCCTCGACCGGGTACGTCATCGAACAGGCCGTCATCGCCCCCCGCGGGCTCCTCGCGGGCACTGTGGTCCGGGACGGGGACCGGCTCCTCGTCGACCTCGGCGAGACAGACAGCACCGTCGAAGTCATCTGGCCGGACCTCTCCGAGATCGACCTCGGCATCCTCATGGAAGCCCTCACGAAGGCCGACGCGATGGAGCTCATCCCGCAGGCCGAGATGCTGAAGCTGGTGCTCCGGGCCCTGAAGGTCCGGGACATCGACGACATCCTCGCGGACCTGCTCGATGAGAACGGCGACTTCATCGACCCGGGCGTGACTGCCGGCGACGTTGCCGCCAAAGCATTCCAGGCGGGCAAAGACCCCGCAGCGGCACTCAAGTAGGAGGCAATATGCATTCTCTTATCCGGGTGATACTCGTCCAGCATCAGCAGCGCATTCTCCCCGACAGTGTTTGGGGAAATTGCCTCTGCGGAGCGCAGGTATCAGGCATAGAAGACATCGCCGACCATCAGGCCGACATGCTCGTTGACGCCATGACCCCCGGCGACACTGCCAGCTTGTCTGTGCCGCAGACAGTAGAAGCCGAAGCATTTCAGGAAGCCATATCGCGGGCCATCGCGGCAGCCGCAGACAAGTAAGGAGGCCCGGATGGCGGTCACAGCCGACACCCTGCGGATCGTTGACCGCCTCCGGGCCCAGCTGACCCTGATGACGGACGCGCAGACCCTAGCCCTCACCCGGGCCTGGGTCGAGGCTTACGCCACCCTCGCCCCGGACTTCCAGGCCGCCATCGCCGAACTCGTCGCCGCCGGCGGGACCGTTCCGCGGTCCGTGGTCGCGAAGAACATCCGGCTCCGCGACGCCCTGCAGACGTCGCGGTCCATGCTGGAGGAGCTGGCCCGCACCACGGAGACGGTTGTCGTCAACGACGTCGGGCAGGCCGTGTTGGACGCGGTCGACGGGCACGCCGCAATCATCGCCTCCCAGATGCCACCTTCCACGGCCCCGGGGCTGTCGTTCACCCGGATGTCCCCGGACGCGCTCGCCGCCATCGTCGAACGCACCACCCACCAGATCCACTCCGCCACCCTGCCGCTCGCGGCCGACACGGAACGGGCCATGAAACGCGCCCTCATCCGGGGGATCGCCGTCGGGGACAACCCGCGCCGCACCGCATCCCGGATCATGGCCACCACGGAGCAACGCTTCAACGGCGGCCTCACCCGGGCCCTCGTGATCTCCCGCACCGAGACACTCGACGCGCACCGGAACGCCACACAGGCTTCGGAGAAGACCAACACGAAGATCCTTGAGGACTGGGAATGGCACGCGGCGCTCGACGCCCGCACGTGCCCGTCCTGCCTCTCCATGCACGGCACCCGGCACCCGCTCACCGAGACTGGCCCAAACGACCACCATCAGGGCCGCTGCGCCCGCGTCACGGTCACGAAGACCTGGGCGGAGCTTGGGTTCACGGGCATCACCGAACCGGAGTCCCTGACCCCGGACGCGCAGGCATGGTTTGAGAACCTCACCCCGGACTCGCAGCTCGCCATCATGGGCCCGGGCTGGCTGGAGCTCCTCAACTCGGGACGCATCGGCTGGGCTGACCTGTCCACGGTCAAGCAGACCCCCGGCTGGCGCGACTCACACACCGTCACCCCGCTGCGGGACCTACTCGGTTAGGTCCGGTTCGTACTGCACCGCGCCGCACCACTTGCACGACACCTCGAGCGCGGCACCCGCCAGGCGCAGGTGAATGACGCTCGCCTTCCACACATGCCCGGGGCACTCCCCCGGCACCCCCGCGCTGTCGTTCGCATCGTCGGCCGTCACACACCCATCATAGGAGGCTGTCAATGCCGAAGCTCATCACCGAAGCCGGAACCCTCACCGCCCCATCCCCCACCGGGAAACTGATGATCACCCTCATCACCCCGGGCTGGGGATCCTCCGGCTACTACTCGGACAAAGTCCTGGAGCAGGCCGCGAAGGACAAGGTGTTCCCGGCCGGCACGCAGATGCACATCGACCACCTGTCGTCCACGGACGAGTACGACCGGCCCGCCGGGTCCCTGACCACCCTCGCCGCGGTGCTCGAGGAAGACGCCGTCTGGGATCCGTCCTACGTGGATGAGGAGTCGGGCAAGAAGGGCCGCCTCGCCGCCCCCGCGCTCCTCGGATCCAAGTACCGGCCGGAGATCACCGAGTTCGCCAAGTACATCGGCACCTCCGTCGCCGTCGGCGTCGACATGAAAGCCGGGGAAGCCGAGGGCCGCCGCGGGCAGATCATCGAAGCGATGTACCCGCACAAGCTCAACCGCGTCGACTTCGTCACCGTCGCCGGCCGGGGCGGGAAGATCGACAAGGTCATCGAAGCCCTCGCCTCCCGCGCCCACGAGGTCACCGCCAACGACCTCCGGGGCCAGCTCCGCGAACTCGTCAAGTCCGCCTACGGCGACGACCAGACGTACGTGTGGCTCGAAGACCACGACGAGACCAGCGTCTGGTTCAGCCTCGAAGACCCGGTCAAGGCAACCACCTACCAGGTCGGCTACACCGTCACCGACGACGTCGCCGAACTCACCGGAGACTCCGCCGAGGTCCGCAAAGTCACCCAGTACGTCCCCGTCACCACTCCCGCAGTGGAGTCCCTAAATTCCCCGCCGGACCCGGCTGGGGTTACCGAAGGAAAGGAGCCCACCGTGGCCACCATTCAGATTGAGGAAAGCGAACACGCGACCCTCAAGGAAAACGCCAGCCGGGCCTCCGCGCTGGAAGCCGAACTGAAAGCCGCCCGCGAAGAACTCGCAACGGCCCAGGCTGCAGGCCTCCGCGCCTCCGCCGAAACCATTGTCGCCGAAGCGTTCGGCGACATCGAAGCCAAGGTCACCCGCGGCGCACTCGTCGACTCGGCCCTCGCCGCTGAAGCGTTCGACGCCGAAGCCCTCAAGGCCAAGGCCGTCGAAGCCGCAGCCGAGATCCGCTCCGAACGCGGCGAAGGCAACGTCCACGGCGCCGGCAACACCGCACCCCACGCCCGCGAAGCCGTCACCGTGGCCGACGCGGACATCCTCAAGGCCCTCAAGGGAGGCAAGTAGACCATGAAGAACCAGCGCTACACCGACGCCAAGCACATCGAACTCCTCTTCCCCTACGCCCGCGTATCCGGTGAACCCGTCCGCGTCGGCTCCATCTGCGGCGTGGCCGTGAAGGACACCGCGATCAACGAGCGCGGCACCGTCTGGCTTGACGGTTCCTACGACGTCCAGGTCACCGGGGCCGTCGCCACCGAAGGCCTGCCGGTGTACATCACCCCGGCCGGTGCCCTGAACGTCACCTCGACGGGCAACTACCGCTTCGGGACCGCACTGACCACCAAGGCGGGCGCCACCATCGGCACCGTCGAAGTAGCCCCCATCGGCTACACCGAGCAGACCGCCGCTGGCGCGTAAGGAGAACTGACATGACTGTTCTGAACACCGGCGACATCCTCGCCAAAGAGGGCTTCCGGGTCGCCCCGTCGGTCCGCGAGCGGATCCTCGAAGCCGCGAAGCTCTTCAACGATGGCGTGGCTGGCCGCAGTGCCGCCGCCGAGTACCGCATGAAGGAGGCGTTCTCGACCTCGGACTTCCCGAAGCTCCTCGGCGCCGCCTTCCAGGTCGAAGCCCGCGACCGCTACCAGGAGACGACCCCGGAATGGCAGGCCATCGCCGCCGAACGCAAGGTCGTTGACTTCCGCCCCGCGAAGGTCATCGACGTCAACGGCGGCCGCGACGCGTTCGAAGACGTCAACGAGGGCGAAGAGTACAAGGGCCGGTCCCTGGCCGAGGCCGAGTTCACGTTCTCCGCCGGCAAGACCGGTAACAGCTTCGGGCTGACGTTCGAGGCGCGGAAGAACAACCAGTACTACCAGCTGCTGGACTTCCCGGGACGCTTCGGCACCTCGGCCCGCGCCACCGAAGACGCCAAGGTCTTCGGTACGTTCGTGAACGCGGCCGGCCCGATCGCGACGTTCTTCTCCGTCATCGGGAACAAGGTCCTGAACGAGGCGAACCTCCTCGCCGCGTACCAGATCCTCGTGGCCCGCAAGGACGCCGACGGCATCCCGATCAACTTCGGCGGCCGCCCGATCACCCTGCTCGTCCCGGCGGCCCTGCTCTTCACGGCCGAGGCCCTCGTGAACGAACCCGTCGTCTCCAACGGCGGCACGTCCACGAAGAAGAACCCGCTCTTCGGGAAGTTCACCGTCGTGTCCTCGTGGCGCCTGGCCGTCATCGACCAGTCCGCGAACGTGAACACCACGTGGTACCTGCTGCCCCCGAAGGACTCCGACTCTGCCGCACTGGGCAAGGTCACGATGGTCGGCGAAGAGACCGTCGACATCCGGGTCAAGCGCGACCAGGGCGAACGTCCCGACGGCGGCGCGATCGGCATCGAAGAGGGCTCGTTCAACGACGACACTCTGTGGTTCCGTGGCCGCCACATCACCGGCGGCGCGAAGCTCGACACCACGGGCGCGTACGCGTCCACCGGCACCACGGCCTAAACAGTGGACCCGGTGCCCGGCTGAGCGATCGGCCGGGCACCACCCCCAACTTTCATAGGAGGCACCGTGTCTGATTACGACGGCGGCACACCGGACTCGGACTTCAGCACCACCGACGGGGCCATCGACTACACCCTGCCGCTGGGCAAGGTCCGCCTCCTCATCACCGACACCTCCGACGTGACAGCGGAGCGGCTGTTCAGCGACGACCAGCTCGACGCGTTCCTCGAGATGTCAGGCGACAGCGTCCCCCGGACGGCGGCGAAGGCGCTCCTCGTCATCGCCGCGTCCGAGGTGCTGGTCTCCAAGAAGATCCGCACCCAGGACCTGTCCACGGACGGCCCGGCGGTGTCCGCGGAACTGCGGGCCCTCGCGAAGCAGCTGCTCGAAGATGCCGCGGCAGCGGAGGATACCGGCGGCTGGTTCGACGTCGTCGGCTTCGCACCCTACGGCCACCTCGAAGGCGCGGAGTACCGGCTGTGAGCCCGCTCCCCGGCTCCCGGGTCATCCCCGCCGGGTGGGCCGAACACCACCGCCCCACGGCGAACGGGACCATGACGGCGATCATTGACTGGTTTCACCGCGGCACACCCGAGCCGTGGCCGTTGCCAGAGGGATGGGCCGGGCCCGCACCGTTCCACACCTCCCCCTGCCGGGTGCAGGAACTGACCAGCTCCGGCCGGGCAGTCCCCGCAGAGCAGCCCGTCACGGAACGCCGCTACCTCGTGGCGATCCCCATCAACGGGGCCCCGGAGATCCGCGCCGGCGAAACCGACGGCGACTACGGCAAGGTCACCGCTTGCACGGATGACCCGCTGCTGATCGGCCGGATCTTAAACGTCGCCGACGTCCAGCACGGCTCCCTGATGTTCGAACGCGACCTCGTCTGCACCGACACACTGACCCAGAACTGAGGCGCCCGTGAACGCGTTCGACGCCTCAGAGATCACCGCGCTGGCCGCGGCCTTCACCCAGTCCGCGAACAACGTCGGGGCCCTCGCCCAGATCGTCGTCCGCAAGACCACGCTCGACGTCGAACGGGACGCGAAGAACCTCGCCCCCGTCGACACCGGAAACCTCAGATCCTCCATCGGGCACAGTGACCTCCGCGCCGTGGGACGCTCCGGCTCCCTCGAAGCCGAGGTCGGCCCGACCGCGAACTACGGCCTCTACGTCGAACTCGGCACGTCCCGGCACGGCCCGCAACCGTTCATGGGCCCGGCGCTGGAACGCCAAGCCGGCCCCTTTGAAGAAGCCATGGCTCAACTCGCGGAAAGGAGCGCCGGTGGCGGCACCTAGCCCAGCCCTCCTCTTCGCCCAGGCACGGACCGGCATCGCCCAGGTGGCCGGCCTGTGGCCCGGGAACGTCTTCGACACCCAAGTCCCCGCCAAGCTCGCCTTGGACGCCTCCGGGGCGATCCGGCCCTACGTGGTGCTGTTCGCGTCCGCCGGCATGGACCTCCCCGAGGAACGCGACGCGACCGGCCTCGCCGGGACCGACGTCATCGACTTCACCTTCCAGACCACGTGCGTCGGCCCGACCGCGGCGCACGCCCGCGACGTCGCCCAAGCCGTCCGCCTCGCCCTCACCAACCTGCCCATCGGATCCGGGTTCGTCAAACCCGACCCGTTCGGCGCCCGGGTCGACAACCCGCTCGCAGACAACCAGGTCGTCCCGGCCCGGTTTTACATGCCACTGATGTGGCGACTCACCACCACCTAAGGAGGCCCACCGTGGCAACCCCATCCAAGGTGACTGAACCCGCCACGCCCGTGGACGCAGTCACCGAACCCGCGACCCCGGACACCGTCCCGGCCCGGAAGTACGACCCCCGCACGATGGTCTACGTCTACGACACCCTGACGGGCGCCAAGCTGGACCGCCCCGTCCCTGAGACCTGGCTTGACGGCCGCTTCCCGCACCTCTCCGAAACCCCCTCCAAGAAAGGCAAGTAGACCATGGGCCAGAAAATGCTCACCGACGCCAACCGGCGTCTCGTCTTTGTTCCCACCATCGCGAACTACCACGCCCCGGTCCTGGCATCCCTCACCGGCGTCGGCGTCATCGAGCTCTCCTGCAACGTGACGGCAGCGAACTACGCGCTTGGCTCCACTGGCGACGATGCAATCAACGACCCGGCATCGTGCGCGTCCTCGAACTCCACCGTCCCGGGCCGCACCAACTACGAAGCAGCGTTCGACTTCTTCCGCTGGAAGGACGTCCTCGACGACAAGGCGTACACGACCTTCACGAAGAAGGGTATCCACGGCTACCTCGTGGAGCGCATCGGCCAGATCGCGGACGGCGAGAAGGCTCACGAGGTCCCCTTCGCAACCGGCGACGAGGTCAGGGTGTTCGAGATCCTGACCGGCACCCCGCAGACACTGTCGCCCTCCGGCGCCGGGTTCGAGAAGTTCAAGATCAACTTCTCCGTCCAGGACAACGTCGACGAACGCGCCATCATCGCCGCGGCGTAGCCCACAAGCTGCCGGCCGGGAGGTTTTCCAAGGTTCCTCCCGGTCGGCGTTCCACCCCAACCTTGCCCCCACACATTCAAAAACCTTGGAGGTTTTTCCATGACTGAAACACCCGGCACTGACGGCTTCGATCTCGACAACTGGCTGGACGGGATCCAGCGCACGGAGCGTTCCGTGACGCTGTATGCCCGCCCTGACCTGCTCGCGGACATTGACGAACTGGAAGCGCAGAAGCGCCAGGCCGCGGACATCCCCGAAGAGGACCGGGCCGCCGGCGAGTCCACGGGCGGGAAGCTGCAGGAGAAGATCGACGCGCTCATGCTCGCCCTCGATGCGTCCAAGCTGGTCTTCCGGGTGTCATTCCTCGATGACCAGGAGCTGGCCGCGATCGACACGGCGGTGAAGGCTGAGATGAAGGGCGAGGCTGACAAGGCTGCGGCTGAGGCCCGGCAGGAGGGCCGCGATAAGTGCAAGCGGTTGGAGATCACGAACGTCAACGACGTCAACACCCTCGCCCGCACCATGGCGAACGCCGCTGCTGAAGCGGTCATCGCCCGTGAGGTGAACGTCCGCACCATCGCCGCCGCTGTCGTGTCCCCGAAGCTGACCGTCGAGCAGGTCCGCAAGCTCTACACGAAGGTCGGCGAAGCGCAGATCGGGCTGATCTCCGCGGCGTACACCCGCGCCTCGATCGAAACACCGCAGGTGACCGTCCCAAAATCGTCGACGCCCTCGCCGACCGACGATGGGCTCACGTCCTCTTAGAGGCGCGCACGGCCCGGGCCTGGAAGGTTCCGCAGACGGTCATGCGTGGGCGTAAGGCTGACGGTACGTGGACGTTCGTGGACCGGGTCATGGCCCTCGCCCTCACCGCTTACGAGGACGGGCTGTGCACCGGTTGCGGGCTGCACCACTCGGTGACCCGCGGGGACCACAACGCCGGCCGCCACGAAGCAGACGATCAAGTCCTCTGCGAGGGGTGCGCCCCGCTGGAGGCGATGCGCGGCAACGACAAACGGCCCACGTTCCCCGGCCAGAAGATCGTCCTGCGCGAAGCCAAGGAGTGGGGTTAGCGGCGCTCGGCGGCGGCGAGAAGTCGCCGGGCGAAGCCGATCCCGGCCAGCAGCAGCCCGACGAAGAGGATGATAATCGCCGCCGCTGACGGCGTCCCCTGAGTTTCCACCATCCTGCCGCCGACGTAGTCAACGTTCGTCACGAAGAGCGGCAGCACACATAGCACGAGACCGATGGCGGCAGTAACCAGCCCCCCGGTAGTCAGTCGCTTGCCTGGTGTCTTCACAATTTCCCCCTGCTGAGTCATTCGGCAATTCAACCACACAGTGGAGGTATAGCCCGTGGCTTCCGAGCGCTCCGTAGTTGTTCGTATCCGCGCCGAGATCGGCGACTTCCGCCGCCAGATGGATCAGGCCGCCGCCGCGACCCGGGACATGGGGCGCGCCGCGACGGAGTCCGGGCAGACCACGTCCACGGCTATGACCCAGACGCAGGCTGCCGCCCGCGATGCCCGGGCCGCGCTGAACGCCGCCGGTGAGGCGGCGCAGGAGGCTGCCAAGGGGTTCGGGCTGTCATACAACGCCGCAGGCCAGCTCACCGACCAGTTCGGGAACATGGTTACCGAGGCGCACGCGGCGGAGCTGGGTCTGGAGACGGCCAGCGACGCGACCCGCGAGTTCGCCGCGCAGCAGCAGCACGCGACGGCGGCCGCGGGCGAAGCGACGACAAACATGGGACGCCTCGCCGCATCGGTCCGCGATAACGAAGACGCCTGGGATAAGGCAGGTTCAACCCTCCTTGGGTTCGGTGCCGCCGTCGTCGCTGGCGTCGGTCTGGCTATCGCTAAGTTTGCCGAGTTCGATAAGGCGATGTCTGAGGTTCAGGCGGCTACCGACGAGACTGCTGGCAACATGCAGCTCTTGAGGGGCGCCGCTGTTGAGATGGGCGCCGATACGTCATTCTCTGCCACGGAGGCTGCTGATGCGATCAGCGAACTCGCCAAGGCGGGCGTTCTAACGAAAGACATCCTTGGCGGCGCGCTTGCGGGTGCGCTGTCACTTGCCGCCGCCGGCTCCTTGGGTGTTGCTGATGCAGCGGAACTCGCGGCCACGGCGATGACGCAGTTCAAGCTCAAGGGTACTGACGTCCCGCATATCGCTGACCTTTTGGCTGCTGGTGCTGGCAAGGCTCAGGGTTCCGTCGAGGACATGGGCATGGCCTTGAAGCAGGGCGGACTTGTTGCCGCCGCCACCGGGCTAACCATCGAGGAGACTACGGGCACCTTTGCGGCGTTCGCGTCTGCGGGCCTCATTGGCTCCGACGCTGGCACGTCATTCAAGACTATGCTGCAGGCGCTCACGCCGTCATCTGAGGCCGCTAGTAAGGAGATGGAGCGGCTTGGCCTCTCCGCCTACGACTCTCAGGGCGACTTTATTGGTATGGCGGATTACGCGGGTAAGTTGCAGACCTCCCTCTCGCGCCTAACGGTGGAGCAGCGCGCCTCTACGATGAAGATTATCTTCGGGTCGGATGCCGTCCGCGCCGCAAACATTCTGTACGAGCAGGGTGCGGAGGGCATCTCGGGCTGGATTGATAAGGTCAACGAGTCCGGTTTCGCCGCTTCCGTGGCTGCGATCAAGCAGGACAACCTCGCGGGCGACCTGGAGAAGCTGGGCGGCTCGTTCGACACCGTCCTAATCCAGGGCGGCGGGGGTGCCGCAACAGTCCTCCGCGATCTAGTCAAGGGTCTTGAGGGAATGGTTGACGGGCTGGGCAAGGTGAAGCCCGAACTGCTGTCAATGAGCGTTGGCATGGCCGGTGTTGTTGGTGTCACCGCTCTGCTCGCCGGCGGGTTTCTAACCCTGCTTCCCAAGATCCTTGCGACCCGTGCCGCGTTCCTGACGCTGGCGGCTACTAACGCGCCCCTGGCCGCGGGTATTGGGCGGGTCGCCAAGGTTGCGGGCGTGGCGATGATTGCCCTCCTGGCGCTCGGTGCTATTGGCGCGATTTTCTCGGATAAGCAGACGACCACGGCCACGGAGTACGCCGGCGCAATCATGAAGGTATCCAACGCGAGCAAGGGCGCGGATTCGTCCGGGCTTGACTCACTGTTCCAGTCGTTCGATAAGTTCGGCGGATCCTCCACCGTGACCGGCGTGGACAACCTGTCGGACGCTATCGGCAAGCTCACTAAGAACGACTGGCAGGCTAACGTCAACCAGTTCTTCGACGGATTCACGGGCATGTTCAACCTGCCAAAGTCCGCGCTCGGTCAACTCGACGACAAGTTGAAGGGGCTGGGCGAAACCCTCGGTGAGGTTGCGTCTAACGGCGGCGCCGCGTCCGCGGCCAAGACGTTCAACCTGCTAACGGAGGAGTTCAAGAAGAACGGGCAGGGCGCGCAGGAAGCGCTAGACAAAATGCCCGGCTACAAGGACGCGCTCATGAAGTTGGGCCAGGCTGCTGGCGTGCCACTTGAGCCGTTCGAGCTTCTGGAACTCGCCGCGGGCAAGATCCCCGCCAGGATGGAAGCCGCGGCAAAGTCACAAGAGGGTCAGGCTGCTGCTGCTGAGGCGCAAAAGGTTGCTACTGCGGAGGCCACAGAGGCACTCGCCGACATGGGACTATCCGCTGACGGTGCGGTCCTTTCGTTGACCAAGCTGCTTGACGCCATGTTCGCTTCGGGCATGGCGACAATGTCGGCACGGGACGCTGAGGCTGCATACCAGGAGAACCTTGACGCGCTCGCGGCCAGCATTGACAAGGTCAAGGCGAGCCAGTCGGCGGGGAATAAGGTATGGGACGCCACGAAGGAAACATTTGATGTGACCTCCGTGGCGGGCCGGGCGGCTAATGGCGTGTTTGGTGAACTGGAAACGAACGCCCGGAACACGACGAAGGCTATGGCTGACGCTGGGGCATCCCAGCCCGAGTTGCAGGCCAAGCTGGCCGAGACGCACAAATCGCTCAAAGACACGGCGATGGCCTTTGGTGCCAGTGAGACGAAGGCTGACGACATGGCCCGCGCAGCGCTCGGCATCCCGAAGAACGTCCCGATTGATGTTGCTATCCAAGGTTATGCGGACACCATGACCAAGGCCGGGCAGATCAAACAGGCCGTAGACAACATCAGCAACGTCAAGACGATCTTCTTCCAGACGGACGCCTCGGGGTTCTATGACCCGAGCGCGGGCACTGATGGTAAGGGTGCGGGCTCGGGCGGCAAGTCCGGTCCCAACCCAAAGAAGTTCGCGGACGGTGGCATCAACGGCGCGTTCGGGACTCCCCACGTGTTTGCGGCCAACGGGCTGCACCGTCAGTCGATGATTGCCCGCGGCGGCGCGAATATCACGTGGGCGGAACCGGAGACAGGCTGGGAAGCCTACATCAGCGGGAAGCCTGGGCAGGAAGCGCGCAACCGAGGCATCATGCAGACCATCGCCCCGCGGCTTGGTTTGGAAGTCGTCCCGTCGAAGTCTCTGGCGGGCGGTTACGGGCAGTCCCAGTCCTTCTCCGGGTATATGCCGGGGCACAGCACGGCCGCCGCAGTAAGTGCCGGACCGACAGAGCTCGTCGGAACGCTGACCCTCAACGCTGACGCGACGAAGGCAACATTCCGCGGCATCGCCCGGCAGGAAGCGGCCGGCGCGATCTCCGCGGCCGACTCTCAATCCCAATACAGAAGGGCAGGCCGCTGATGGTTGCTGTAACGGCTGAGGCGCTGCCCCCGGCGCCGGGTTCCCGGGCCGGTGTGACGATCACGGGGCTGGGCGTCGGGGATTCGGTGGTGACCGTGTGGCGGCTCGCTGACGGGCTCAGGGAGCCGCTCCCCGGGTTCCGCCGGGAGCACATGAACGACGCCGCGTTCGTGACCGACTACTACGTCCCGGTCAACCGTCCGGTGACGTACGAGGTGGAGGTGCTGTCCGGGCCTACGGGCGCGACGCGGGCCAGCTCCGCCCCGATCACCGTGGTCTCCGCCACGGGCTGGCTCATGGATCCGCTGATCCCACAGTCCGCCATCCCCGTGGTGGGCGAGCGGCGCTCCGACGGGGACATCTACCTCCGCGGCCAGGCGCTCGCCTCCCTCGAGTACCAGGGTGACGTGTCCCTGTTCAAGATCATGGGCATCAATAAGCCCATGGCCTTGTTTGGGGAGCGGATGGCCGAGACGGGCATGGACATCTCCGTGGGCTTGCGCTCCGCAGAGGAGAACACCCGCCTGAAACGGCTGCTCCGGTCCACGACGTCGCTGCACTTCCGACCGTTGCCGGAGTGGGGCGCACTGGACCTTGAAGGGTCCATGTTCCTCGCCTCGGCCATGGTCCGGCAAACCCCCGTGAATGTGATGTACGGCGGGAAGCTCACTTGGTGGGACCTGCCCACCGACACCGTCCAAGGCCCGGCCATCAAGGTCCTCACCGCCGCGTTCACCTACGGCGACGTCGATATCCTGCTGGCCACCTACGGGCAGAAGCAGGACCTCATGGCCGGCAAGACATATCTGGATGACCTGAAGAACCCGATTGGAGGCTGACCGTGCGTCCGATTGACGATGCAAGCCTCCGCGCTTTGGAGGGCTCCCGCCCCACCGACACCCTGATTGTGTGGGCGTGGCGGGGCGGGCGGCTCGTCCTTGACGAACCGTTGGACGTGATCGACTGGTCCTTCCAGGACTCCGCCAGCGACTCGGTGAAGATCGGACAGCAGGTCTCCCTGACCATCGCGGACCCCACCGGCGAACTGGGCGCATGGCGGTTCGACGACCCGCTCGGTGTGGGCGGCACACAGCTCCAGATCATCTACCGCATCGGCGGCGCAGGGGCACTGAACTACGGGAAGTTCCGGATCACCGGGAACGCACCGGATGAGGTCATCGAATGGCGTCCGGTGAACGAGTTTGGACTCGACATCCCCGACGCCGCGTTCGGTCCGCACAAACGGCACAAGGCCGTCGTCCGGGGAGTCGTGAAGCTTGACGCCGTCGACATCACCATCGACGCGGACCGGGACAAGCTCGAAGCACCCGAATCACCACAGGCCGGGGCGACCTACCTGGGGGAAGTGCGGCGCCTCACCGTCAACCACTTCCCGGTCGTCATCGAACCCGGCGTCACCGACGCGACCATCCCCACGAACACGGTGTTCGACCGGGAACGCCTCGAGGCCGTCCAGGACATCCTCGGCCGGCTCAACGCCCGATACCGGATGGGCGGCGATGGCGAACTCCGTGTCTACCCGCGCACCACTGCACCGGTGTGGCGGGTGGAGCCGGGCAACTGCATGGTCAGTGTCTCCCGCACCCAGGTCCTTGACACCCTGTACAACCGCTGGGTGGTGGAGGGCAAGAGCTCGGCCGATGACAAGCCGGTCCGCGCCGTCGTGTCCATCGATAACGGGCCGCTGCGCTTCGGCGGGGACCACGGCCGGGCGCAGACGTTCTACACCTCGGAAATGATCGAATCCTACGGCCAGGCACTGGACTACGGCCTGCAGCTCCGGGACGCGTTCCTCGGCTCCCTCGCTGTTGAACTGACCATCGAGACAACACCGCGGCCTGAGCTGCAGGGCGGGGACTGGATCGAAGTCGGATACCCGGTCCCGGCCGGGCACCTCGTGTACTTCCGTTGCCAGATCGTGGGCATCAACCGGTCCGGGGCGAACACCCCGGGCGGGACACGCCTGACCGTCCACTGCGCCTACCAGGATCTCGTGATCGCCTTGGGCCGCACCGAGTGGGCGCAATACCTGACAGCCGGGACACCGGAACTCATCTGGGACCTGATACCCGCTACGTGGGGCGAACTGCCCGACGTGATCTGGGATGACCTGCCATAGGAGGCGATGACGTGGAAGCGTTCAAGCACACACTGGCGGCCATCCCGGAGGGCTCCACCCGCCGCACCTACGGCACCGCCTACTTTGACGGGTTGCGGTGGGTCGCGAGCGTCGGCGGGAACCCGATCAACGCCCGCTGGCTTGACCCCATCCAGCCTTTGCAGGGCGGCCCTATCGTCGTGGACATCACGAACAGGGGCCGCGGCCTGTACTCAGCATTGGTCATCGGCGGATACACGGACCAGCCCCGGCCCAGCACCGGCGCTATCCTCGCGTTCGGTGTGCTGGAGATCGTCATTACCGGCGAGGACGGCGTCACCTACACCACCAAACGCTATCTCGGACCCATCGAGGGGTACGCGCTCGGCGACAACGTCTACATCACCTGGGACGCTGCGATCCCCACGATCCTGGGCAAGGTCAACGCCATCACGGTGACACCGAAGGAGAACGCGCCTGCACCAGCTGCAGGCGGTGACTTTTCCGGGACGCAGCGGACCCCTGCCAGCGCGACGGATACGTGGTGGGGTCCGGGCGGGTGGGGTTCCTACGCCACGTCCCAGCGTGGTGGTGAGGATATTTACACCGGCTCGTACTTCTCCGGACCCACAACGGGTGCATGGTTTTATGGCGCATCCAACACGGTCCTCTCCGGGCGGGTCATCAAGCAGGCCCGGTTCCGGATCCCGGCACGCCTCAACGCCGGCAACTTCAACAGCGCCACAACCATCCACCTGTACGTCCACGGGGCGCAGTCCCGGCCCGGCGGGGACGTCACCCGTGTGGCGGGCCCGTTCGATGTGACACTGCCGGCCCGCTACACGCCCGGCGGGCACATCTTCACCCCCGGCCTTGACCCCGGCTGGGTGGTTCTCCCAGACACCTTCCATGCCCCACTCGTCAGCGGGGGCGGCATTTCCATATCCGGCGACCCGTATCTCGGGGTGCAGGGCCGCCTCAAAGACCCCGACTCCGGCAAGCTCGAATTCGATTGGAATCACTCATGACACAGACCTTGTACAACGGCGCCGTGGTTCCGACGAACTCCGATGACTACGCGCTCACCGAAGACCTGGTGAAGATGTGCCTGTCGTTGAACATCCCCATTCCGGTCCCGAACGAGACGGCACGGGACGGGCTGGCCGCCCTGGCGCCCGGCGGTGTCCTGCCGGCCGGCACGGAGGTGATCATCACCGGGGACAACACCCTGCCGAAGCAGAAATGGAACGGCACCAAATGGGTGCAGTTCATCTACGCCGAAGCGTCCGCTTCCATTGCGGTAGCGAATGCGTCCCCCTGGGGCTCGGGGCAGCTCACCATCTCGGGGGCGAACTCGACCGACAGCACCTTCGCGACGTTCCCCGTCCCTGATTGCATCCAGTTCACACAGCCGGGCCTCTACTCCATCTCGGCGCACATGAAGCTCGACTCCGGGACGGTTGCCGGGTTCACCAAGGGCACCATCCAGTCCGAGTTCGGGCAGTCCGTCTACGGACAGGGATACCCCGCTGCGGGGGCTACGGAGATGGTGATCCCGGCCCCCGTCGTTTACTTCCCCGCCGCCGGCGGGCGCGTGTTCATCAAGTTCCTACAGAATTCTGGCGGGACCCAGACATGGTCCACGCTCGCCCGAATCAGCAAGATCGGCTAACCAACCAGCAACCGAGGAGGGACCAACGTGTGGACGCCGGAACAATCACTGCCATCGTCGGCGCCCTCGCGGTCCTCGGCACCGGCGCGAAGTACATCATCGACCGGATGGACCGCAAGCGCGAGAAACGGGAGACAGCCGTGGAGGAACTCCTGAAGGCGCAGGCCGCGAAGGCCGACAAACGGTATGCCCGGCTCCACGCGGCCGCCACCAAATGGCGGGAACAACTCATCGCAAACGACATCAGCCCACAACCTGCCGAATGGCCGGAGGACCCCCATGAGTGACTTCGATATTGAGCTTCAAGCCGCGCAGGAGGAAGCCGCCCGGTCCCGGAGGATGGCGAAGTGGACGATGCTCGGGCTCGCGCTCCTGTCGCTGATCCTGATCGGGGCGGTCGCGGTCGCGGCGTGGCTGGCAAACGATAACGGCCGCCTCGCCGCGCAGGCCCGCGGGTACGGGGTGGAGCAGCAGCAGGAGAAGCAGAACCTCGCCCAGGAGTTCGACGACGCGTGCAAGTCCGCGGACTTCCAGTCCTCGGCCGCCGGGTCGAACATCTGCCAAAAGGCCGAACAGGTCGCGTCCGAACCGGGGTCGCCGCTGGCCGGGCCGCAGGGTGTCCAAGGTTTGCAGGGCGTCCCCGGCAAACCGGGCGCCGACTCCACCGTCCCGGGCCCGCCCGGACCGGAAGGACCCCCGGGCGTGAACGGTGTCGACTCGACCATCCCCGGGCCGCAGGGCCTCACCGGGGCACCGGGCGCCGACTCGACCGTCCCCGGACCTGCCGGACCCGCTGGCGAAACGGGGCCCGCAGGCACCGACGGGGCGTCCCCGTCCTCTTTCACCTTCAAAGACGCCGCCGGGACAAGCTACGTGTGCAGCCCGAACCCGCCCGGCAGTTCAACCTACACCTGCACATCGGACGGGATACCGGGCAAATGAGGCCAGTCACCGTCGAGCATGTCGTCTCGCAATACTTCGCCCAGATGCCCACCGCGGGCGTCGTCGGCAACATCGGCGCGAAGGGGACCGTCGCCTACTACGTGGCCCTCTACGGCAACTACCAGCCGTTCGGGCACGCCGGGATGGACTTCGCCTGCCCGATCGGCACACGGGTCTATGCGATGGCGGACGGCGTCGTCCTGTACGCGGGCTGGAGTGACAACCTGCCCGGCACCGGGGCTGTCAGGAAGTGGCTGCTGTATGCCAACTTCCCCGGCATCGTCACGGTCATCCAGCACCCGGGATGGATCGGCGTGTACGCGCACCTGTCCAACAACGACGTGGCGCCCGTTGGTACCCGCGTCAAGATGGGCCAACTCATCGCCCTGTCGGGCAACACCGGCGGCGTCGCACCCCACCTTCACGTCGAAGCCCTCGTTGATCTGACCTACCGAACCGGCGGCGGGCTCATCTACGGGCGCACCGACCCGTCCAAGTTCTTCAACGCCGGCCTCGCCGCGGCTGGCGGCATCACCCCGCAAAGCAACAACACACCACATATCGAGGAGGACGACATGCCGACATTGGATGAAATCTGGTCACACCCCATCGAGGACCCGAACAAGCCGGGCACGTTCGTGCCCGCGTATGAGTGGCTGCGTCAGGCGAACATCAAGGCGGGCCGGGCTGAGGCTGCAGCTCTCGGCGTCGATGAAGAGATCCTCTACGGGCACCGCGACGAGGAGGGCCGCAACCTTGTGGACCGGCAGAAGCAGACACTCTGGAACAGCCTGGCGGGTGCTGCTGGTGTCGTGGACGTTCCCGCACTCGCCAAGGCCCTCTCGGAGCAGCTCGCCACCGCTGACGTGAAGGCCCTCGCCGCTCAACTCCAGATCACCGTGAAGGACAACTGATGGGCGACCACTCACCGACCAGCACACAGGCCGCGCACCCGTGGCGGGCAACCGTCCGGACCGTGTTCGCGTTCCTCGTCGGCGTCGCCGCCGCCTGGGCCCTGATCATCCAGGCCGCCGGCATCGACCCCGGCCTCGAATGGGCCGGCGCTTCCCTGACGATCGCCGCGGGCATCACCCGAGTCATGGCCCTCCCGGCCGTCGACTCCCTGATCCGGCAGTTCGCACCGTGGCTCGCGCCCGATAAGGGTTAGGAGTCGGCCGTGGCCATCGAAGAAACCGCGCTCGGGTTCAAGAAACCTGACAGCAATGAACGCGTCAAGGGCGGCGACGACGTCATCGCCCACAACGCCCAAAAATCGCAGGACCTCATCGAGGAACTGCTCGGCCGGTTCCCGTCGCACTTTGACGGCGGCTCCCCAAGCACCGTCTACGCGGCGGACCAATTCATCGACGGAGGGACCATCTGATGGCCAACAGGATTCAGCTACGCCGCGGCACCGCCGCGCAATGGACGGCGACCAACCCCGTCCTTGCCCAGGGCGAACCCGGCATTGAGACGGACACGGGCAAGCAGAAGTTCGGCAACGGCACGGCGGCATGGTCGGCCCTGCCCTACGCATCGGTCGGTCCCACGGGCCCGGCCGGCATCGCGGACGACGCGGCCGTGGCGGCCCTCGCCGCGGCCCCGGACAGCGCTACGAGGACGGCACTTAATGCCACTTATGTCCCTAAGTGGAAGGCCACCACGGCATACCTCGCGGGGGATGCCGTACTCAACCCGTCCGGCGATACAGTCACGGCTAAAGCCAACTTCACATCGGGAGCAAGCTACAACGCTGCCAACTGGAACCTGTCGCCAAACTACGCCGCTTCAGCACTTCCTGCTCATGCTGGCACGCGAACCGGCAGGTATGAGCCCCGGACCGGCGCGTACAACTGGAAGGGCTCCAACACTAAGAAGCTCCGCGCTGCACTCGGGCGGGCGCGGAGTGGCGGGCTCGGCGTCATGACGTTCATCGGTGATTCCGAGTTTGCAGGGTGGGGCTCGCCGAACCTTCAGAACTCCATGCCCATGTTTGTCCGCAACGCACTTCTAGCCCGTGGCATCTCCGCAGCAGGCCCCGGTTACATCACCGTCTCAACGGGTGACAACGACACCCGCACTGTCGTTTCCGGCTCTTGGGCATCAGGCAACAACGGCGTGCGGCCCTGGACCGCGACAGGCGCAATCCTGACGCATAACGCTGACCTGACGGGGACCGTCGTGAAGGTCTATTACCTGAACACGTCAGGCACGTTTACGGTAGCCATCGACAATGCCGCCGCCGTGACCGTCACCCCCAGCGGTGCCAGCACCATCGGCACCTACACCGTTTCTGGACTGGTCGATAGCAAGCATAAGGTGGTCATCACCACTACCAGTGCAGCGGGCTCGCTGACTGGCATTGCCATCGAGCGTGCGGCTGGCTTGCGGCTGAACCAGCTTGGCGCACCCGGCTCGCGTGCATCATCCTGGGGGCCGACGGCACCGTTCGACTACCTCTACAACATCGCCAACACCGCACACGCAGGGGCAAGCCCTGACGTAGCGTTCATCGGACTCGGCGTCAACGACTGGTCCGTAGGCAAGATACCCGTAGCCACCTACAAGACGCAGATGACAGACCTCCGCAACTCTGGTCTGCTGGCATCCGCTGACGTTGTGTTGGTCGCGGCGGCGCAGCCCACGCAGAACAGCTCGACCGTTGCCGAGTGGAACGCCTACGTGTCAGGCATGTACGACCTCGCGGACGCGCTGGACGTTCCGCTGATCGACGCCTACGCGGCAGTGTTCGGCACCGATGTTCAGGCGGTCGCAAACGGTGTTACATCTGGCGACGGCGTTCACCCCAATGGGGCGGGCTACGCGGCCACCGCAACGCTGATCCTCAATGCACCCGGCATGGAGGTTCCCGGCACCCAGCCAAACCTGACCGGCATCTTCGAGAACGCAACCCTCGACGGAGGGGGTTCCGCAGCGCTGAGTTTCAAGCAGGCTGGCACGGCGTCGTGGGATCTCTACCAGGTGGCGGGCAATACCGCACTACAGCTGAAAGACAAGGTCAACAACCGGGACCAAGTTCAGTACGTTCCGGGCGCATCCTATTCGACCGCAGAAACTCGGGTATGGTCCAACGCGTCGGTCCAAGGGAACCTGACAGTCGGGCAGGCATCAAACTACCCGGGCGGCGGCGCTAACGTCATCATCCTGCTACCCGGCACTGCGCCAGTAAACTCCCCAACGAACGGTGGCACCCTGTTTGTTGAAGCTGGAGCGCTGAAATACCGGGGCAGCGCCGGCACTGTCACCACCATTGCGCCCGCCTAGACCCTAGAGGCGACTATATGAGACCTGTCATGTTAATCTGAAACAGGCTAGTTCACATGAAGGTTGGGTGTGGCCCCCAACAACCTCCGGATCGCGTTCCGGGCAGGGTTGCCGGCGCAGGATCGACCGGCCCGAGAGTTCAAATCCCTCCATGTGACCAGCTTTTTTCATGCCCTCCGCACATGCCCATAAGACCGGTTAAGTGCCCCAACTGAAATGCCCCCATTCTCCTTGAGGAGGGTGGGGGCATTTCGTCGTCTGTCTAGTCACGTATCCAACGGTCTTCCGCTGCGCTGTAGGTTTCCCAAAACGGCTTGTGTTCGTCTTCGATAGTTACGGTGAGTTTCCTTCGGTCCCCGTCGTCGGGTCCGTCGGTGATTGTTTTATGGCTGATGTGATCACCTCATCTCAATCGTCATTGAGACCAATATTACCAGAGAGTACTATTGACACCTTAGTTCGAGTGTGCATTGGCGGCACCGTGAACCCGGTGAGTAGCATGGGCCGCATGGCATCGTTCACTCTCGACGGGATCTCCTACGAGTACCTGCGGCCGGACCCGGGCCATGACCCGGACGAGGCGCACTCATGGACGTACGGGCAGTACCCGAAGGTCATGGCCACCCTGCCCCTCACGGTCGGCACAGTGGACGTATACGCCGTCGCCGAACGCTGGAACCCGTCCTACATCCTCGTGTCCTGGCAAGACGATGAATGGCACGCGCACTGGGCCTGGATACCCGCCGGCAACGTCCGCCGCGTCAACGACTCCGAATGGGACATTGAAGAGTACCGACGCTGCCCGGACAACCTCCGCGGCGTCCGCTGGGGCGAAAGGCTTCCGGGGTTCCTGCCCGCCTAACCCCAGGGAGGTTTCAGGGAGAGTGGGCCACCGCAGGCCCCTTGCGGGGACTGTAACTCTGCGAACCTCTGCGGATGAGTAGTCAAGATTTGTACGGAACTCGACACGCCCGACACCACGCAAAAGCCCCGCCGTTTCGGGGATTTCCAGAACGTCGGGGCTGCGTAACTTGGTGGGTCCTACCGGGATCGAACCGATGACATCCACGGTGTAAACGTGGCGCTCTACCAGCTGAGCTAAAGACCCAAACCGCTGCTTCCGCGCTTCCGCGCTTCAACCAACGAAGAGTTACTGTACCGGATGAACCCTGCGGAGCGCCAATCGCACCCCGGCCGCACAGGACGGCGCAGAGCGTCGGCAGCTCGGCAGCGACCCAAGTGAGCTTCTCAAAGCGTCGGCAGCTCGGCAGCGAGCCAGGTGAGCGCCTCGCTGACGCCGCCGTCGAGCTTGACCGTGGCGATCTCGTCCGCGCGGGTCTGTCCCCGGTTGATGATCACTACGGGCTTGCCGTGCTTGGCGGCGTGCCGGGCAAACCGCAGTCCGCTCATCACTGTCAGGGACGAACCCGCCACCAGGAGGGCGCCGGCCTCATCCACCATGGCGTACGAGCGTTCCACACGGTCTTTCGGGACGTTCTCGCCGAAGTAGACGAAATCGGGTTTGAGCGTCCCGCCGCAGGCCGGGCAGTGGGCCACAACGAAGCTACTGATCAGGGCGGCGTCCTCGACCGTGGCGTCGGCGTCGGGAGCCATTTCGACCACGCCGGCGGAGAGTGCCCGTTCCAGGAAGCCGGGGTTGAGTTCTTCCAGCACGCCCGCCAGCAGTGTGCGGCTGTACCGCCGGTGGCAGGCGAGGCACACCACCTGGTCGAAGCGGCCGTGCAGGTCCACGACGTTGACGCTGCCGGCGTCCTCGTGCAGGCGGTCCACGTTCTGGGTAATGAGTCCGGTAAGCAGCCCGCGGCGCTCCAGCCGGGCGACGGCGGCGTGGCCGGCGTTGGGGTCGGCCCGGCGCAGGTGGGACCAGCCGATGTGGTTCCGGGCCCAGTAGCGGCGCCGGTTGTCCGCTTCGCCGATAAATTCCTGGTAGGTCATGGGTGCACGGGCTGCCGCGCCCGGTCCGCGGTAGTCCGGAATGCCGGAATCTGTGCTCAGGCCGGCGCCGGTCAGCACCGCGAATCGGTCCCCCGCAAGAATGCCGTGGATTTCCCTGAGGACCTCCAGCTCATTCCGGGCGGGCTCACCCGCGGGGACCGGCGGCAGGCTGGCAAAACCAGTCATGCCAACCCCGGGCCGCCGCGTCCTCACCGCGTCAGCTCCCGCTGATTCCCGCCAAGGCGGAGCGGTACTCCGTGAAGTTGCGGGCCTGGCCTCGGGGGTTCACTACGACGTAACGCACGATTCCGCTTGCGTCGATGATGAATGTTCCGCGTTTGGCCATACCGCTGTCGGGGTCAAACACCCCGTATTGCTCGGCGACGGCCCCATGCGGCCAGAAGTCCGCCAGCAGGTCGAAGGCATAGCCTTCCTTTTCCGCGTAGGCCCGTTGGGCGAACTTGCTGTCCACCGAGATCCCCAGCACGGCGGCGTCGGCATCCTCAAACAGCGCCAGGTTGTCCCTGATTTCGCACAGCTCACCGGTGCAGATGCCGGAGAAAGCGAACGGGAAGAACACCACGACGACGTTCCGGCCCCGGAGCTCCGAGAGCCGTACGGGTTCGCCAAACTGGTTGAGCAGTTCGAAGTCGGGCGCGGCCTCCCCGACGGCGGGCACCGCGAGCGCTCCAACCGTCCCTTCCCCGACCGTGCGGACCGCGCCGGCTTGGGTCACTTGTTCTTCCGCGAGACCAGCCGGGTCGCGCTCCAGTCCCTGGAAACGCCTGCAGAGGTGGTGACGTGGAGACCGGCGGTGGGGGCGGCATCCTGGATGTCGGCAGGTGAAACGTACCCCGGACGGCCGGATTTCGGGGTCAGGACCCAGATAACACCGCCCTCTGTCAGCGTGGTCAGCGGATCGACCAGGGTGTCGACGAGGTCGCCGTCGCCGGCCCTCCACCACAGAATGGCAGCATCAACTACTTCATGGTCGTCCTCATCGAAGAGTTCGGAGCCAGTGAAGTCTTCGATATCGTCACGCAAGTCGAAGTCGACGTCGTCGTCATAACCGAATTCCTGAATCAGATCCCCGGTTTTGAAACCCAGTTTTTCCGCCACATTTACCGAAGTGGCGGCGTCGGCCTCACTCACTTGTTACTCCTATGCTTGGTCATTTCAACAAATCTAGTGATTTCCATTACTGCAAGCCAACACCCTTTGCGCCTGCGCTTCAAGCTGTTGGCCCCGCGATCCGCCATATTCTGCGTCACACACGGCGATCCGAAGACCGGCGGGCGGCACTTCTTCACACAACCAGTATGCCCGTCAAATACGACGGTACCCCCACGCGAGCGCTACGCATCCCCAAGATGTGCGGGCTAGAGTGGCTGTTGACGACTGCGCCCGCGAGGGCGAACGTCCCGCCGACACAGGCGGGCACAGTTGTGATTGGACCTTGCCCGGCGCACATGACCGGGCAGTTGTAACCGATATGTCGCACACGTCGCGTTCACGCCAGGCAGTTACCCTGCCGCAGCTGAGGGCGCCGGTGAATGCGCTCAAAGAGAGGTTGGACGTGGCTGCAGGACAAGAGACCTCCCATATCCTCAGCGGGTTGACAAACCAGCTGCCTGATCGTGATCCGGAAGAGACCGCCGAATGGCTGGAGTCCCTGGACGCCCTGATTCAGGAACAGGGCACGGAACGTGCCCAGTACATAATGCGCAGTCTGCTTCAGCGGGCCGGCGCACAGAGCGTAGGCGTTCCGATGGTCACCACCACGGACTACGTCAACACGATCCCGGTGGACCAGGAAGCACCGTTCCCCGGCGACGAGGAAATCGAACGGAAGTACCGGGCGTGGCTGCGCTGGAACGCCGCGATCATGGTGCACCGCGCGCAGCGGGCCGATATCGGCGTCGGTGGCCATATCTCCACCTACGCAGGTGCGGCGACGCTGTACGAGGTCGGCTTCAACCACTTCTTCCGCGGTAAGGACCACCCCGGCGGCGGCGACCAGGTCTTCTTCCAGGGCCATGCCTCCCCCGGCATGTACGCCCGCGCCTTCATGGAAGGCCGGCTGTCCGAGGAGGACATGGACGGCTTCCGGCAGGAGAAGTCCAAGGAAGGGCACGCGCTCTCGTCCTACCCGCACCCGCGTCTGATGCCGGAATTCTGGGAATTCCCCACGGTCTCGATGGGCATCGGCCCGATGAACGCGATCTACCAGGCACAGTCCAACCGGTACCTGCAGAACCGCGGCATCAAGGACACGTCCGACCAGCAGGTCTGGGCGTTCCTTGGCGACGGTGAAATGGACGAGCCTGAGTCCCGCGGCCTGCTCCAGCTCGCCGCGAACGACAAGCTCGACAACCTCAACTTCGTGATCAACTGCAACCTCCAGCGCCTCGACGGACCGGTCCGCGGCAACGGCAAGATCATGCAGGAACTGGAGGCGTTCTTCCGCGGTGCGGGCTGGAACGTCATCAAGGTCGTTTGGGGCCGCGAGTGGGATAACCTGCTCGACAAGGACGAGGACGGCTCGCTCGTCAAGATCATGAACGAAACGGTCGACGGCGATTACCAGACCTACAAGGCCGAGTCCGGCGCGTTCGTCCGCGAACACTTCTTCGGCCAGACTCCGCAGACCAAGGAAATGGTCCAGGACCTCACCGACGACCAGATCTGGAACCTCAAGCGCGGTGGCCACGACTACAACAAGGTCTACGCCGCGTACAAGGCCGCGACCGAGTTCAAGGGCAAGCCCACCGTCATCCTGGCCCACACGGTCAAGGGATACGGCCTGGGCACGCACTTCGAGGGCCGCAACGCGACCCACCAGATGAAGAAGCTCACGCTCGCGGACCTCAAGGCCTTCCGCGACCACCTGCGCATCCCGATCACGGACGAGCAGCTCGAAGGGGACCTGTACCGTCCCCCGTACTACCACCCCGGCATGGACTCCCCGGAGATCCAGTACCTGATGGAACGCCGCCGCGCGCTGGGCGGCTTCGTCCCCGAACGCCGCTCCAAGCACTCCGAGGTCAAGCTCCCGGAGGACAAGGTCTACGAAGTCGCGAACCGCGGTTCCGGCAAGCAGCTGGCGGCCACCACCATGGCGTTCGTCCGTCTGCTCAAGGACCTCATGCGGGACAAGGAGTTCGGCCAGCGGATCGTTCCGATCATCCCGGACGAGGCCCGCACCTTCGGCATGGACGCGTTCTTCCCGACCGCGAAGATCTACAACCCGAACGGCCAGAACTACCTGTCCGTGGACCGCGAGCTGGTCCTGGCCTACAAGGAGTCCATCTCCGGCCAGATCGTGCACGCCGGCATCAACGAGGCCGGTTCGGTGGCAGCCTTCACGGCCGCCGGAACGTCCTACGCCACGCACGGCGAACCGCTGATCCCGATCTACGTCTTCTATTCGATGTTCGGTTTCCAGCGCACGGGCGATTCGTTCTGGGCCGCAGCGGACCAGATGACCCGCGGCTTCATCATCGGCGCCACGGCCGGCCGCACCACACTGACCGGCGAAGGCCTGCAGCACGCGGACGGGCACTCCCCGATCCTGGCCGCGACCAACCCTGCGGTCCTCAGCTACGACCCCGCCTACGGCTACGAGATCGGCGTCATCATGCGCGACGGCCTCAAGCGCATGTACGGGCCGGGTCTGGCGGACAACGACCCGTCGCGGAACGTGATGTATTACATCACGGTCTACAACGAGCCGATCTCCCAGCCCCCGGCGCCGGCGGAACTCGACGTCGAGGGCATCATCAAGGGCATCTACCTGCTGGCGCCGGCGAAGATCGACGGACCGCGCACGCAGATCCTCGCCTCCGGCGTGTCCGTACCGTGGGCCCTCGAGGCCCAGCGGGTCCTCGCCGAGGACTGGGGCGTTTCCGCGGACGTCTGGTCCGTGACGTCCTGGACCGAACTGCGCCGTGACGCCATGGCCGCCGAGGAAGAAGCCTTCCTCAATCCCGGCAAGCCCGCCCGCGTCCCGTTCGTCACCGAACAGCTCGCCGGCGCGACCGGGCCGATCGTGGCTGTCACCGACTACATGAAGGCCGTGCCGGACCAGATCCGCCAGTTCCTCCCGAACGAGTTCGCCTCGCTCGGAGCGGACGGCTTCGGCTTCTCCGACACCCGCGCCGCAGCCCGCCGCTTCTTCAAGAACGACATCCACTCCGTGGTGGTCCGTTCCCTGGAGATGCTGGCCCGCCGCGGTGAGGTGGACGCCCAGGCCCCGGCCCAGGCGATCGAGAAGTACCGCCTGCACAACGTCAACGCCGGCACCACCGGCAACGCGGGCGGCGACTCCTAGAGTCAGACCTGCAGTGAACGACGGCGGTCCCCTCCGGAAGGCGGGGGCCGCCGTCGTTTTGTTTATCAAGTGCGGGCTCGACGCCGGCCCGGCGGCACTGACGCCCTTCGGCCCGGCGGCACTGTGATCCAGCACAACGCGTCTTGTAGCCTTTGCACAAATGGAGCTTGACCGGGCCGCACCGTATGCTCGATGCATGGCCGAGCCGATCACCACTCCCGTAAAACGCAAGCCCGCATCAAGGGCGGTCCCTCCGGAGAAGGTGGAAACGCTCAAGAAGCTCCGCGCCAGCGTCGGGCAGCTCTCCACGACGACGCTGCGGCAGTTGGAGAAGTCCCTGCCGTGGTACAGCCGGCTGAACTCGGATGAACGCTCCGCCCTGGGCATGGTGGCGCAGAACGGGATCGCGGCGTTTGTCACCTGGTATGAGCGTCCCAGCTCGCCGTCCTGGATCCTGTCCGACGTCTTCGGCACGGCGCCGACCGAACTTACCCGCTCCATCAGCCTGCAAAAGGCCCTCCAGCTGATCCGGATCGTCGTTGAGGTGGTCGAGGACCAGGTTCCCGTGATCGCCCCCGAGGCGGACCAGGGCGCGCTCCGCGAGGCGGTGCTGCGCTACTCCCGCGAGGTGGCCTTCGCCGCCGCCGATGTCTACGCGCGCGCCGCCGAAACCCGCGGATCGTGGGACACCCGTCTTGAGGCGCTTATTGTTGACGCCATCCTCCGCGGCGAAAACACCGATGCGCTGCGGTCCCGGATCGCTGCGCTCGGCTGGAAGGCCCAGGAGCGTTTCACCGTCATGGTGGGCAATTCGCCGTCCGAACCCAACGCCAGCTACGTCAGCGACCTGCGCCGCACGGCCGGGCGTTTCGCCGAAGACGCCCTGGTCGGGATCCAGGGCGACCGGCTTATCCTGATCCTCGGCGGGCTTCACGACCGGGAGACCGCCTACCTGAAACTCGCCGAACTCTTCGCTCCGGGGCCCGTCGTGTACGGCGCCGAAGCGGGCTCCCTGCTGGAGGCCAGCGGCTCCGCCCAGTCCGCTTTCGCGGGGCTGACCGCGGCCCGGGCCTGGCCCGCCGCGCCGCGGCCGGTGGCGGCCGATGACCTCCTGCCCGAGCGGGTGATCTCCGGGGACGACGCCGCCCGGCGGTCGCTGGTCAAGAACATTTACCGGCCCCTGCTCGCGGCCTCCAACGGGCTGGTGGAGACCCTTGGCACCTACCTCGAGCTCGGGCATTCGCTTGAGGCCACAGCCCGGGAACTCTTTGTGCACGCCAACACCGTGCGCTACCGGCTCAAGCGCGTCTGTGACGTCACGGGCTGGGATCCGCTGTTGCCGCGGGAGGCATTCGTGCTCCAAACCGCCCTTGTCGTGGGCCGGCTCGCGGCACCGCCGAAGCCCGCCACGGAACGTCAGCCGTCGCGTAACAGCACCTGAGCAGTTGTAGACTTCCTACAAAGTGACCCGATGAGCTTGGTGCATCAATGCACCGAGAAAACCGCCGTAGTTTGGAAAGCTGGATACGTGCTTGCAATCGTCTGCCCTGGACAGGGCTCCCAGACCCCCGGCTTTCTCGCCCCGTGGCTTGAACTGCCCCCCGTCGCAGGCCATTTGGCTGCCCTGAGCGAAATCGCAGGGATCGACCTGACCGCCCATGGCACCACCTCGGATGAGGAGACCATCAAGGACACCGCCGTTGCGCAGCCCCTGATCGTCGCCGCCGGACTGATTGCCGCGAACTCCCTGTTCGACGTCGACCTCGCCTCCCTGCCGGTCATCCTTGCAGGCCACTCCGTCGGTGAAATCACCGCCTCCGCCCTCGCCGGTGTGCTGACCGAAACCGAAGCCATGACCTTCGTCCGCGAACGCGCCAACAGCATGGCCGCCGCCGCTGCCGCCACGCCCACCGGCATGAGCGCCGTCGTGGGCGGCGACCCGGCCGAGGTTCTCGCCGCGATCGAGGCCTGCGGCGCCACGCCGGCCAACGTCAACGGTGCCGGCCAGACCGTCGCGGCCGGAACCCTGGACCAGCTCAAGGCCCTCGCCGAGAACCCCCCTGCCAAGGCCCGGGTCATCCCGCTGAAGGTCGCCGGAGCATTCCACACCGCCCACATGTCCCCCGCCGTCGCCGCGCTGCGGGCCCTCCGGCCCTCGCTGCACCCGCGGAACCCGCAGGTCCCGCTGCTCTCCAACTTCGACGGCGCCCCGGTCACCGACGGTGCTGCCGCCGTCGAGAGCCTGATTGCCCAGGTCTCCCGCCCGGTCCGCTGGGACCGCTGCATGGAAACGCTGGTAAAGCGCGGCGTGACCGGCGTGATTGAACTGGCCCCGGCCGGAACGCTGGCCGGCCTCGCCAAGCGCGGCATGCCAGGAGTGAAAACCGTAACCGTCAAGACCCCGGACGACATGTCCGCCGCCCTGGCCCTATTCGCAGAACTGGAAGGACAGGCATGACCGTTCCCACTTTGAAGCAGGCGCCCCTGCACGAGAACACCCGCATCATGGGCGTCGGGGCGTACCGGCCGAACGTGATCGTCACCAACGATGATGTCTGCCAGTGGATCGACTCCTCCGACGAGTGGATCCGCCAGCGCACCGGCATCGTCACCCGGCACCGCGCCCCGGCCGACATCAGCGTGATCGACATGGCCGAAGGCGCAGCCCGCGAGGCCCTGCAGAAGGCGGGCATCGAAGCGTCCCAGCTCGGCGCCGTCATCGTCTCCACTGTGACCCACCCGTACGCGACCCCGTCTGCCGCGGCCAGCCTCGCCGACCGCCTCGGCGCGACGCCGGCACCGGCCTTCGACATCTCCGCCGCGTGCGCCGGGTACTGCTACGGCATTGCCCAGGCCGACGCGCTGGTGCGCTCCGGAGCGGCGGACTACGTCCTCGTGGTCGGCGCGGAAAAACTCTCCGACGTCATCGACAACACCGAGCGCAGCATCTCCTTCCTGCTCGGCGATGGTGCCGGCGCCGTGGTGATCGGCCCCTCCGACACCCCGGGCATCGGCCCGTCGGTGTGGGGCTCGGACGGCAGCAAGTGGGACGCGATCGGCATGACCAACTCCATGCTGGACCTCCGCGAGCTCGCCACGGCCGGCAAGCAGGGCGGCGGGCTCAGCGCCCAGGAAGCCGCCGTCACCGACGCGGCCGTCTGGCCGACACTCCGCCAGGACGGCCAGACGGTGTTCCGCTGGGCCGTCTGGGAGATGGCCAAAGTCGCCCAGCAGGCCCTGGACGTCGCCGGCATCAGCGCCGATGACCTCGCCGCTTTTATCCCGCACCAGGCAAACATGCGGATCATTGATGAGATGGCCAAAAAGCTTAAGATCGCGGAGCACGTCATCATCGCGCGGGACATCGCCGACGCCGGCAACACCTCCGCAGCGTCCATCCCCCTCGCCACCCACCGCCTGCTGCAGGAGAACCCGCAGCTCAGCGGCGGGCTGGCACTGCAGATCGGCTTCGGTGCCGGTCTGGTCTTCGGTGCCCAAGTGATCGTGCTTCCATAGCCGTCCCTGCCTTCCCCCTCTTTCCCCGTCTTCATATCGCACAGCAAGCCGAACCCTCGGTTTGAATCATTTCCGCCCGGGGCCGCCACACACCGGCAGCCGAAGGCACAACAGAAAAGGAGCCATCATGGCTAGCAACGAAGAGATCCTGGCCGGCCTGGCTGAAATCGTCAACGAAGAGACCGGCCTCGCCACCGAGGCCGTCGAACTGGACAAGTCCTTCACCGAGGACCTGGACATCGACTCCATCTCGATGATGACGATCGTCGTCAACGCCGAAGAGAAGTTCGGCGTGCGCATTCCGGACGAAGAGGTCAAGAACCTCAAGACCGTCGGCGACGCCGTCAGCTTCATCTCGAACGCACAGGCCTAATTCCGGCCCCGGCCGGTCCGGGGGCGCAACTGCACCCCCGGACCGCGCCGCTTTGCAGCACCATCCACTGCACCACCCCAAAGTTTTTCAAACGCGGGCCCCGGCAACCTCCCCAGGTTCCGGACACCGGCCAGCGCACCGACAGAGAGTGATCCCATGGCACGCAAAGTAGTCATTACCGGTCTGGGTGCCACCACACCCATCGGCGGCGATGTCCCCACGATGTGGAAGAACGCGCTCAAGGGCGTCTCCGGCGCGCACACGCTTGAAGATGACTGGGTGGCCAAGTACGAACTGCCCGTCCACTTTGCCGCCCGCGCCACCACCCCCGCCACGGAGGTCCTGAGCCGCGTCGAGGCCAAGCGCATGGACCCGTCCACGCAATTCGCCGTGGTCGCTTCCCGCGAGGCCTGGGCCGACGCCGGCATCACCGAAGTCGACCACGACCGCCTGGCCGTGGCCTTCGCCACCGGCATCGGCGGCGTCTGGACCCTCCTTGACGCCTGGGACACCCTGCGCGAAAAGGGCCCCCGCCGGGTCCTCCCCATGACCGTGCCGATGCTGATGCCCAACGGACCGGCAGCGGCTGTGAGCCTTGACCTCGGTGCCCGCGCCGGCGCCCATACCCCCGTGTCCGCCTGCGCATCCGGCACCGAAGCCGTTCACATGGGCCTTGACCTGATCCGCTCCGGCAAGGCCGACGTCGTCGTCTGCGGTGGTGCCGAAGCCGCCATCCACCCGATGCCGATCGCAGCCTTCGCCTCCATGCAGGCACTCTCGCGCCGCAACGATGATCCCGAGCACGCCTCGCGCCCCTACGACCTTGGCCGTGACGGATTCGTCATGGGCGAGGGCGCCGGTGCCCTGGTGCTGGAAGCGGAGGAACACGCTCTTGCCCGCGGCGCCCGGATCTACGCCGAGCTGGCCGGCACCTCTGTCACCGCCGACGCGTACCACATCACCGCCCCGGACCCCCAGGGCCTTGGTGCCACGCGCGCGCTGAAGGCCGCCATGTTCGACGGCCGAATCCAGCCTGAAGATGTGGTTCACGTCAACGCGCACGCCACCTCCACCCCGGTTGGCGACAAGCCCGAGTACGCGGCCCTCAAGGCCGCTCTGGGCAAGCAGTTGGATAACGTCGCCGTCTCCGCCACCAAGTCGCAGATGGGCCACCTGCTGGGCGCCTCCGGTGCGGTGGAAGCCGTACTGACCGTGATGGCCATCTACGACCGCAAGGCACCGGTGACCATCAACCTGGAAAACCAGGATCCGGAGATCCCGCTCGACGTTGTCACGAGTGCCCGCGACCTGCCTTCCGGCAGCATCGCGGCGTTGAGCAACTCCTTCGGCTTCGGCGGCCACAACGCCGTGATCGCGGTGCGGAGCATCTAGCGCCGGCCCTCGCTGCACGCCCAGATGGCGGCAACGTTCTTTCGGGAACGTTGCCGCCATCTGTTTTCAGGCGCTGCTATGGAGTGTGTTGCGGTGGGAGCCCTGGCCGGCGGAGCCCTAGCCGACCTGGTGCAGCCAGCGCACCGGTGCGCCTTCGGCGGCGTGCCGGAAGGGCTCGAGCTCTTCGTCCCATGCTTCGCCGAGGGCCAGGGAGAGTTCATGGTAGACGGCCGAGGGGTCGCCGGCGCCGGATTCGTAGGCATAGCGGATGCGGTCCTCGGAGACCATGATGTTGCCGTGCACGTCCGTGACGGCGTGGAAGATGCCAAGCTCAGGGGTGTGCGACCAGCGGCCGCCATCAACACCCTGGCTGGGCTCTTCGGTGACTTCGTAGCGCAAATGCGCCCAGCCCCGGAGAGCAGACGCCAGTTGAGCCCCCGTGCCCGGATTTCCGGTCCACGACAGCTCGGCCCGGAACATTCCGGGCGCAGCCGGCTGAGCAGTCCACTCAAGGTCCGTCCGTTTGTCCACAACAGAACCTATGGCCCACTCAACGTGGGGGCACAGGGCAGTTGGGGCCGAGTGAACGAACAACACACCGCGGGTCAGTGCAACAGACATTCCATCCTCCATAGCTGTAGGTACGTCTTCCCCAACGACCTCTGCCTGGATGTCTGTCTGTTGCGCGGTACCGTAGTGATGCCGGTGGTACTTGCCAGACTATTAAGTTGCTGCCCGGTTTCGCATTCGGACTTGAGTCAATGGAGCGTCAAGCCGCACTGGAAGTTGCCGGGCGTGAGTCTCATTCTGCCGCACCCCACCTAATTACGCCAGTGCAATTCGGCGCGTCTTTCCCGGCGCGCCGCGCGGCGTCAGGTTAACTCGCCATCCGGTCGAAGGGCCCCGTCGAGCCGCGCGCCGCTGGGCTCCCTGCGGTCAGGCGCGGGGATGGGCCTGCTGGTAGCTCTGCCGCAATCTCTCCACGGACACATGGGTGTAGATCTGGGTGGTGGCCAGGCTGCTGTGGCCCAGGATTTCCTGCACCGCCCTCAAGTCCGCCCCGCCGTCGAGCAGGTGCGTGGCGGCGGAGTGCCGCAGGGCATGCGGCCCGGTGGCGGCGGTGTCGCCGAGGTCGGCCAGTAAGTCGTGGACGACGCTGCGGACCTGCCGCTGGTCGACCCGGTTTCCGCGCACCCCGAGGAACAGCGCCGGGCCCGAGCGGCCGGTGGCAAGGGCTGGCCGGCCCCGGCGCAGCCAGTCGTCGACGGCGAGTGCCGCGGGCAGGCCGTACGGCACGGTCCGTTCCTTGTTGCCCTTGCCGAGCACACGAAGGGTCCTCCGGTCGGGATCGAGGTCGTCCACGTCCAGGCCGGCCAGTTCGCCGACCCGGATGCCGGTGGCGTACAGCAGTTCAACCATGGCCCGGTTCCGCAGGGGCATGGGCTCCCCCTCGGCGGCAGCAGATTCCGCTCCTTCGACGAGCCGAAGGACCTGCTGCTGGTGCAGCACCCCGGGCAGGGACTTCTCCCGCTTCGGGGCCTTGAGCCGCAGCGCGGGGTCCGCCTGGATAAGCTCCTCACGGACGGCCCAGGCGGTGAAGGCCCTGGCAGTGGCGGACCGGCGGGCCAGGGTGGCGCGGGACATCCCTCCTTCGCTCTGCGAGCCGAGCCAGCGCCGCAGGGTGCCGAGCTCCACGCCGGCGAGATCGTCGACGCCTTCGGAGACGGCGTGCTGCAGGAGGCTTCGGACGTCAGAGAGGTAGGCGCGCACTGTGTGGGCCGAGCGTCCGCGTTCGGCCTCGAGGTAGCGGCTGAAGCCTTGGGCCGCGGCGGCCAGTCCGGCCGGGATTTGTTGGTTGGACACTCCCCTAACACTGGCAGGATTCGCCCGGTGGTCAAGGAGCCCGACGGCGAGCCGCTCATCAGGTGTCCCCGAGGACAGGCAAACTGCTGTTGCCCCCTCCGGCGGCCGCCACTCAGCCTGACGTGCCCGACCGCTTCCAGGCGCCACCGTGAGACTCGGCCAGGCCCAGCAGTCCAAGGCGACCGAGGCCTGCCCGGACCGAATCCGCGCTCAGCCCGGCGACAGCGGTAAGCTTTTCCACCGAGCTGGTGGTCCGCAGTGGCAGGGCGTCCAACAGGATGAGGTCCTCCAGGGTCAACCCGTCCTGCACTGCCGCGCGGCCTGACTTGACCTCGGGCAGCGATTCACCGCTGGGCGAGGCAAGCTCGGCGATTTCCCCCGCATCCGTCACACAGACAGCCCCGCCTTCCCGGAGCAGCCGGTGGCAGCCCGCAGAGTTGGCGCTGTGCACTGATCCCGGCACCGCACCCACGGCTCGGCCCAGAGTTTCCGCGTGGTGCGCCGTGTTCAGCGCACCGGACCTCCACCTGGCTTCGACGACGACGGTGACGGAAGCCAGCGCGGCGATCAGCCTGTTCCGTTGGAGAAATCTGTAACGCGTCGGCGCGGACCCGGGCGGGACCTCGGCGAGGACCGCCCCCTGATTGGCGACCGCGCGCAGCAGGTCCTCGTTGCCGGAGGGGTAGAAACGGTCCACTCCCCCAGCCATCACGGCAATTGTGGGGATCCTGCCGGACGAACCGCCGGCGAGCGCAGCGCGATGGGCGTGCGCGTCGATCCCGTAGGCACCGCCGGAGATGATCGTGAATCCCCGCTGCGCCAGCGAATACGCCAGGTCCCCCGTGACAGCGGACCCGTAGGAGGTACTGTCCCTGGAGCCAACCAGGGCGATCGATTTGTTGGCCGGGGGCAGCTCCTGCTCGATGCCGCGCCACCAGAGACAGATGGGTTCCTGCAGACCGAGGTCGGCAAGTTGGCGGGGCCACAATTCGTCTGAAGGGATGATCAAGCGTCCGCCGAGCCGCTGCATCGTTGCCAGGTCCCGTGCCGGCGCCAAATCGGGAACCCTCGGCGCCCAGCGCTTCCGGGCGATCGCCAGGCCCGTCCAGCCGGTGCCCAGGCTGTTCTCGGCCAACAGCCGGGACATCTCCCGTTCCAGCTCCGCACCGGCGGCCAGCTCCCCGATAGCAATCCTCAACGCATCCTCCGCCCCGGCAATCTGCACGAGGGCAAGGCCCGCGGCGTCCTGCGGCTCGAACAGCCGGGACAACGCCGCCCGGGCGGCTCTTTCGCTCGCTGTCATAGTGGTCTCCTTTCACTGGCTGCCATTCGTTGGGTTGGGAAGCATTCATGGGCCTCCATCTGCGACCCCCTGTGATGCTCAGCTAGGCGGCGACGGCGGCCTGCCGCAGATTGAGGGCTTGCCCGATGTCGTCGGCCCCGGGGACATCCCCGCTGCCGAGGTCCGCCAGCGTCCACGCCAAACGCAGGACGCGGTCGTAGCCCCGCGCCGTCAGCACTCCGCGTTCCATCGCGTGGTCCAGGATCCGGGTAGTGGGGGCGTCAAGCCGCAGGGCACCGCGCAGCAGGCGCCCCGGTACCTGGGCGTTGGTGTCCATGCCGAACGGCAGCAGCCTGGCGCGCTGCCGCTCCCGTGCAGCATGAACGCGGGCCGAGATGGTGGCCGTGTCCTCCTCCGCCCCCGGCCGGCCGAAATCGGCCAGCGACACCCGTTCAAGCTGCAGTTGGATGTCGACCCTGTCCAGTAGCGGCCCGGACAGGCGGGCCAGATAGCGCCGGCGCATGGTGGGGGTGCAGACACAGTCGACTCCCTTGCCCGTTGCCTTGCCACAAGGACACGGGTTGGCCGCAAGAACCAGCTGGAAGCGGGCAGGGTAGGCAGCTGTTCCCGCCGAACGGTGAAGCACCAACTCGCCACTCTCCAGCGGCTGCCGCAGTGCGTCCAGCACCCGGCGTTCGTACTCAGGGGCCTCGTCCAGGAACAGGACGCCCCGGTGGGCCCGGGAGGCGGCCCCTGGTCTCGGCAGCCCGGAGCCGCCACCGATGATAGCCGCCGCCGTGGCGGTGTGATGCGGGTTCTCGTATGGCGGCCTGCGCACGAGTTGAAGTGAGGATGAGTTCACGGCGCAGAGCGAATGGATGGCCGTCACTTCCATGGCCTCGGCGTCCGCCAGGTCCGGCAGGAGCCCGGGAAGTCGTTCAGCCAACATCGTTTTTCCTGCCCCCGGCGGTCCGGTCAGCAAGAGGTGGTGGGCACCGGCGGCAGCGACCTCCAAAGCCTTCCGTGCGTCCCCTTGCCCGGAGACGTCCCGCATATCCGGCGGTGTGACGGACGGCGAGTCGGCGGCATCAGCGTCACCGGGCTCGGGCTCGGGTTCAAAGTCCAGCGCCAGGCCCAGCGGATCGGCTCCAAAATCGAAGGCCAGGCGGGCAAGCGTGGCGTAGCCCAGCACGCGCGCGCCGGGCACCAGCTCCGCCTCGGCGGCGTTTGCCTCGGCTACGACCACGTCGGTGTAGCCGGCCCGGACCGCAGCCATGACGGCGGGAAGGACCCCGCGGACGGGGCGCAGCCTGCCGTCCAGTCCAAGTTCGGCGATGAACACTGTCCGGCCGGTGGACCGCACATCGTTGGCGGCCAGCAGGGCGGCCATGGCGATGGCCAGATCAAAGCCGGAGCCTCGCTTGGGCAGCGACGCCGGGATGAGGTTGGCCGTGATCTTCCGGCGGCTCAGTGGAATTCCGGAGTTCTGGGCGGCCGAGCGGATCCGTTCCTTGGCCTCGTTGAGCGAGGCGTCCGGCAGACCCAAGATGATGAAGGCTGGCAAGGTCTGGCCGATGTCGGCCTCCACTTCAACGATGTATCCGTTCAGGCCCACGAGGGCCACTGAGTAGGTCCGTCCGAGCGCCACCTAGCCCACCCCCTTGAGGTGTTCAAGGGCGGGGTCACCGGTCCCGTCGTCGAGGATGGCGATCACATCGATCCGGCGTATCGGCATGCGGAGTTCATGGTCCAGGCACCACGCGGAGCCCAGCCGGTGCAGGCGGGCCAATTTGTCCGCACCGACGGCTTCGAAAGGATGCCCGTAGGCGAGGGACGTGCGTGTTTTCACTTCAGCGATGACCAGCGTGTCGCCGTCGAGCGCGACGATGTCGATTTCGCCTTTCGGGCACCGCCAGTTGCGGTCCACGATCCGCATGCCCTGGGCTTTCAGGTACCCGGCCGCGAGTTCCTCCCCGCGCCGGCCCAACACGTCCTTAGCTCTCATGAAACCAGCCTGCGCCGCGGTAATGGCCTGGGACAGGCGTCCATGACGCTATGTGGGAAACCCTGGCAAGGACCGGCCGCCAATCGGAACTCCGGCGTCCCTGGACGGGGGACGCGGACCGCAGCAGATTGTCAGGGCACCGCCTTAGCCTCCAAGTGCCGGAAGTCACCAGGCGGCCGGACACCATCACCAGTTCAGGAGGACGAACATGACACGGTATTCAGCATGTGAGCCGTGGTTCGACGAGCACAATGATGCTGCAGGCGAGTGCCTCACCCTGCGGTGCCTGTACTCAGATCGCGAGGAACAGACGCTGCCAGCCGGAAAACCTGAATTGGCGGCCCTGGCCGCGCAGTTTAGGGCTCTGGCCGGCTTCCCGGATCAGGTCAACTCAATCTTCATCGAAGTGAGCTTCATCCCGGCAGAGGAGTACCGGCCGGAGATGGTCCTCCGCTGTCGGGACATCCGGGTCAGTTGCCGAGATCGCCAGTCTTGGGCAGGGCGAGTTCCTCGCTGCGCGGGAGCTCCTCGACGTTGACGTCCTTGAAGGTGATGACGCGGACGCTCTTGACGAAGCGGGCGGAGCGGTAGACGTCCCAGACCCAGGCGTCCTGCAGCGTCAGGTCGAAGTAGACTTCGCCGTCGGCACTGCGCGCCTGCAGGTCAACATGGTTTGCCAGATAGAAACGCCGTTCGGTCTCGACCACATAGCTGAACAGCCCGACAACGTCCCGGTATTCGCGGTAGAGCTGCAGCTCCATGTCGGTCTCATAGTTTTCAAGGTCCTCGGCACTCATGATTCCATCTTGCACCATCCGGCGGCACCCGCGCGCCACGGGCAGTCCCGCGCCACCTGCCGCAGCCATTGCCTCGAAGGCGTTGGCGCCACCGGACGTCAGTCCGCGAGCAGCTGCCAGCTCACCCGGTGGTACGGCGTGGGCCCGGCGGCACGGAGCGCGTTCTTGTGTGCTGCGGTGCCGTAGCCCTTGTTTTCGTCCCAGCCGAAGGCAGGATATTCAAGGTGCAGTTCGCGCATCAGGCCGTCACGTTCCACCTTGGCCAGAATCGACGCCGCGGCAACACTCAGGCACTGCATGTCCGCCTTGACGAGGGTATGCACCGGCGCTTCGCACGCCGGCGCCGCGGGCCCGTCGTCGAACAGGGACGGCTGGGTCGCAGGCGAGAGCCAGTTGTGGCTGCCGTCCAGGAGCACGACGTCGGGTGTCACCCCGGCGGCCAGCACCGCGAACCACGCACGCGTGCCCGCGAGCCGGAGCGCGGCGATGATGCCCAGGTCGTCGATCTCATTCGCGGACGCATGCCCGACGGCGGAGGCCACACTCCAGTTCCTGACCAGCGGGACCAGGCGTTCGCGGTCGTCTACTTTGAGCAGTTTGCTGTCCCTCACGTCGGCGAGCAGCTTCTGCTGCTGAAGATCCACGACGGCGATGCCCACACTGACCGGCCCGGCCAGGGCGCCACGGCCCACCTCGTCGATACCGGCGACGAGCCGGGCGCCGGAGCTGCGGAAGCGGCGTTCGTAGTCGAGCGTGGGTGCTTCGGACATAATGTCGGCCAGTTACTTTCCTGCCGGGGCGGGCACACCGCGGAAGACGTCCGGGTAGTTGTCCAGGGTCGTGATGCGGTTCAGCGGCCAGGCGATGACTGCGGCCTTGCCCTCGATATCGGCGATGTCGACGAAGCCGCCGTTGCTGTCCGAGTGCGCGCGCGAGTCGGCGGAATGGTTCCGGTTATCGCCCATCACCCAGACCTTGCCCGCGGGCACCACGACGTCGAAGTCGCGGATCTGGGGCACTTCGGCGGGGTTGATGTAGCTCTCGTCCAGCGGCGCACCGTTGACCATGATCCTGCCGCCCACGTCGCAGCAGACCACATGATCACCGGGAAGCCCGATGACGCGTTTGACGAGGTGCTGCTCCGAATTGTCCGGCAGCAGGCCGATGAAAGTCAGCCCGTCCTGCACCCAGTTGAAGGGCCCGGCTTCCTTCTCCGCCATCGGGACGAGCCAGCCCTGGGTGTCCCGGAACACCACGACGTCGCCATGCTGCAGGGCAAAGGGCTCCGGGACCAGGAGGTTGACAAAAATCCGGTCATTTACGTCCAGCGTGCTGACCATGGATTCGGACGGGATGTAGAAGGCGCGAAAAAGGAAGGTTTTGATCAGGAAGGACAAAACGATGGCGACGAGCACCACGGTGGCCACTTCCTTGGCCCAGAGGAACAGCGGGCTGTGGCGCTCCCGGGATTTCGCCCGTCGGGCACGCTTCGACGCGGTTCCCGCGTGGGCGGGTCCGCCCGCCCCCGGGATGTCATTGTCGGGTCCGCCGGCGGCGGGGACGTCGCTGGACGGGTTGTCCCGGGCGGGGATGACCGTTCCCGGGTTGTCCCGGGCGGGGATGCCTGTTCCCGGATTGTCCTTTGCCGCAAAAGGAGGCGCCGGAACCGAATACGCCTGAGTCGCCGGCGAGGATTCATCGGCGTAGCCCCGATCGGTGCCGGTATCGGGCGTGACAGCGTGGTCCCCTCCAACGGGGTGTTCCGTGACGGGAATCGCGGAGGAGGCAACCCGGGGCTGGTCCTGCCCCCGCGGATCAGGAATCCGGGGTCCGGTCTCGGGCATCTACTGTCCGTTCTTTTCTGTCGTCGTGGCGGCCTCGGGTGGCCGTTCTACTGCTGTAAATCTATCAAGCGGCCAGATGATCCGGACGGGTCTGCCGATCACCCGGTCCCCCGGCACCATCCCTCCGCCGGGGGCGCCCAGCAGGCTGCGGGAATCGGCGGACAGGGACCGGTGGTCCCCCATCAGCCAGAGCCTGCCCCGGGGAACGATCACACTGAACTTCAGCTCGCTCGGGGCGTCCCCCTCATAGAGATAGGGTTCCGCAACTTGCTGGCCGTTGACTGTGAGTTTGCCGGCGGAGTCGCAGCAGATCACGTGGTCGCCGGGGAGTCCGATGACTCGTTTGATGAAGGTGTTCTCCCCGCCGGAAAGGCCTATCCAGTGCCCTACGCCGCCGAGGAGGTCCAGTACCGGGCCGTTGCCGCTGGTCAGCGGGGCGAAGGAGCCCCGGCCATCGAATACGACGATGTCGCCACGACCCACCGGCTCGTCCCGGAAGTCAGTGCGCGACACGAGGATCCTGTCCCCCTCGCGGGAGAGCGGTTCCATCGAGGCGGAGGGGATGTAGTACACGTCGAGCCACAGCGACCGGACCAGCCCGCTGATGATGACAGCCAGGACCACTGCCGGCAACACAAAACGCCAGCCGAGTTTCCTGGGCTGGCGTTTTGTGTGTTCCATGGTCCGTACCCTCTAACGCCTTTCTTAAGTGAACAGCGCTGTTGCGGATGCTCCGGCGCTGGCCGGGCACGGTCCGTGGTCCCGCGATGGAAGCCCGCGGTGAAAGTCCGGAAGACTTACTTTGCGGTCTGGAAGTCGCGCTTTTCCTTGATCTTGGCGGCCTTGCCGCGCAGATCGCGCATGTAGTACAGCTTGGCGCGGCGCACGTCACCCTTGGAAACGAGTTCGATCTTCTCGATGATCGGGGAGTGGACCGGGAATTTACGCTCCACGCCAACGCCGAAGGAGACCTTGCGGATGCTGAAGGTTTCGCGCAGTCCGTCGCCGTGGCGCCCCAGGACGAAGCCCTGGAACACCTGGACACGGGAGTTCTTGCCTTCGATGATGTTCACGTGAACCTTGAGCGTGTCACCCGCGCGGAAGGCCGGAATATCGGTGCGCAGCGAGGCTGCGTCTACGGAATCGAGAATATGCATGGATTCACTCCTGGTGAACGCCACAGGTCCTTCACGTTGGGTCACGGCAGCCAAACCCGGGCGAATCTATGGCCCGGAAATCCCGCCGAAAATTTGTGAATCCGGCTCCGTCAGGACTAGACAGGACCGGGGTGCCGCACTGTTGGTCGCGCTCCCCCTGTGGCAGGTTCGCGACCCAGTAGGCACAAGGACTAATTTTGCCACATCAGGGGCATTCCAGCCAATCCGCTCAGGCGGAATCCCCGCCGGCGTCCGCGCGGCGCACCAGACGGCCGTCCACTATGTCGTACCCGATGTCTGCGAAGGCGGAGCGGTCGGCGCGGGGCAGCCTGGCGGCGTCGAACTCCGCGAGCAGGTCCGGGCGCCGTTCGGCGGTGCGCCGGTACTGTTCATGCCGGCGCCACTGGGCGATCTTGCCGTGGTTGCCGCTGAGCAGCACCGCCGGAACCTCGCGGTCCCGCCAGTTCGACGGTTTGGTGTAGACCGGGTACTCCAGCAGCCCGTCCGAGTGCGATTCCTCCACGAGCGACTCCGGGTTGCCGACGACGCCGGGGAGCAGTCGCCCAATGGCCTCCACCATGGCCAGCACAGCCACTTCGCCGCCATTGAGGACATAATCGCCGAGACTCACGGGACGCACCGTGAAGTGCCCGGCGGCCCATTCCATCACCCGCTCATCGATGCCTTCGTACCGACCGCAGGCGAACACCAGCCGGTCCTCTTCGGCCAGTTCGTGGGCCGTCGCCTGGGTGAACCGCTCCCCTGCCGGTGAGGGAACGATCAGGACCGGCTTCCCGGCCTCGGCGGGACGGTCAGCCGCCACGGCCGCCAGCGCCTGGGCCCACGGTTCGGGCTTCATGACCATGCCGGCGCCGCCGCCGTACGGGGTGTCATCCACGGTGCGGTGGCGGTCCGTGGTGAAGTCGCGGAGGTCGTGGACGTTCAGTTCCAACAGCCCGTCCTGGCGCGCCTTGCCGATCAGGGAAAGTTCCAGGGGTGCCAGGTATTCGGGGAAGATGCTGACGACGTCGATCCGCATTTAGGCGTTGTCTCCGGCGTCGGCGCGGTCGTCGGAGACGGAGGCTGCACTGGGGGCTGCAGGGGACTTCGGCTGGTCGCCGGACTGTGCCTCGTCTGCTGACTTTGCCTCATCTTCGGCGTTGACTTCGAAGAGGCCCGGGGGCGGGGTGACCACAACGTACCCCTCGCCGACATTGACTTCGGGCACGATCTGCTCGACGAAGGGGATCAGGACTTCCTTGCCGTCAGTCGCGGTGACCATGAGAAGATCCTGGACCGGGAGGGTGCGCAGGCCGGACACCTTGCCGACCACCTGGCCGCCGACGCGGACTTCGAGGCCCTCGAGCTCGTGCTCGTACCAGCCTTCGTCGTCGTCATCGTCATCGAGTTCTTCAGTTTCGACGAACAGCTTGGCGCCGCGGAGGGTTTCCGCCTCGTTACGGGTCTCGATCTCCTCGAACGCCAGCAGCAGGATGTCCTTGTTCCAGCGTGCACTGAGGATGGTGAGCGGGCCGGCCGAGGCAGGTTCCACCACGAACTGGGTGCCCGGGACGAAGCGGTCGCCGGGCGCATCGGTGAGCACCTGCACGGTCACTTCGCCGCGGATGCCGTGGGGCTTGCCGATTCGTGCCACCTGAAGCTGCATCTGTTCCTCTGTTCGGGATTGGTGTTTCTGCGGGTCTACTGGGGAAAACAGTCCGGCCCCTCCACCATTATCTGGTGAAGGGGCCGGACTCAAGACAAGTACTGCTGAAAGCGTTACCGGCGGCGGTCGGTGTCGACGACGTCGACCCTGACCGGCTCGCCGTCCGCCAGCGCCGCCACCACAGTGCGCAGCGCGCGTGCGGTGCGGCCCTGGCGGCCGATCACCCGTCCGAGGTCGTCCTGATGAACGCGCACTTCGAGGGTGTCCCCGCGGCGGTTGTTCTTCGCACTGACCTTGACATCCTCAGGACTGTCAACGATCCCGCGGACCAGGTGTTCGAGCGCATCAGCCAGCAAGTTACTCAGCCTCGGTGGTCTCTGCTGCGGCGTCGGCGGGGGCCTCGGCTGCGTCGTCCTTCTTGGCCTTCTTGGTGATGGCTTCCGGGATGATCACGGAACCCTTTTCCGGGGTCACGAAGGGAGCCTTGGGGGCCTTGGTCTTCAAGGTACCCTCCTGGCCCGGGAGGCCCTTGAACTTCTGCCAGTCACCGGTGATCTTGAGGATCGCGGCAACCTGCTCGGACGGCTGTGCGCCGACGCCGAGCCAGTACTGGGCACGCTCCGCGTCGACCTCGATGTACGAGGGCTCTTCGGTCGGGTGGTACTTGCCGATCTCTTCGATGGCACGGCCGTCACGCTTGGAGCGTGCGTCCATGACGACGATGCGGTAGTACGGTGCGCGCATCTTGCCAAAGCGCTTAAGGCGAATCTTTACGGCCACTTTTGTGGTCACTCCTGTTTCTGAAACGGGGTCGAGCCCGGCGTTCTGCACCCGTGGGGCGGGCCATACTAGGGGGTTCTAAAAGGACAGGATCCGGACGTGGAGAGAGGGGCCACGCAGATCGAGTACCTGCCTATTGTGCCAGATCGGCGGCGGGATTTCGACTTGACACCCCCGGCCGGTCCATTTTGGGCCCTGGTGTGAGTCAGGATGTCCAGACGTAGAGGCCGGACCTGCTGTCGGGATCGACGCCGGCGGCCAGTTCGGCCAGCTGCCGGACGTAGTGGACGGCCTGCTCCGCACCAAAGGGCATGTCCTCTTCGGCGGCCCAGCTTTCGGCGACCTCGGCCAGGACGTCGCCTTCGCCCTCGGTCTCGTAGCTGAGCAGATCGGCGAGGGCGCGGACCATCGCCGGCGGAACGCCGAGCAGGGAGTCACTGGCCACATCCACCATCGCGAGTTCGTAGTCGGCGCCGGAGGCGTGGACGGCAGTGCCGGCCAGGTCCCCCAGGCGCTCGACCTCGAAGTCGCTGATGTCCGCAATCCGGACGGCTCCGGGGGCCGCTGCAGCCCCGCCGTCGAGGGCGGTGGCGCGCTTGAGGGCTTCATCGTGGGTTGAAACAAAGACTTCGGTGAATCCCATGGAAGTCATCCTTAGATGTCTGGCGGCGCGGGGCCGCTGATTTCGGCGTCGCTTCAGCCTAACCGTTTCAGCCCGGGCCAGTGCCCGGACTGGACATGCCCTCCCCTAACCGTGACCAGTGGACATACAGCCACTATGCCCGCTCCTGGCTGCGACCGGTGGACATGCTCCGCGGTCCTATCAGCGAAAACTGGACATGTCCTCCGCCCACCTGGCGGCGCTATGCCTCCCTCGCCCCCGGCCGGTGGACATGCTTTCTCCCGACCTACAGGGATGGACATATAGGCACTATGTCCATCCGCTGCCGCCTGCGCTGGACATGCCCGGCGGTCACTCAGCGGACGGCGACGCGGATCCGGTTGCGCCACGGGTCCTCGAAGCGGAGTTCGGCTCCGGTGTGGTGGGACTGGACCCCGCCGGTCTTGAGGCGGTCGGCGAGCGCCCCGACGTCGTCTCCGGACGGTACTTCGATCAGGACCTCGCCCAGACCCAGGGTGTCGTGGCGGGGGCCGGCGCCACGACTGTTCCAGACGTTCATGGCCATGTGGTGGTGGTAGCCGCCGGCGGAGACGAACAGGGCCTGCCCGTGCCAGCCCGCGGTCCGTTCGAACCCGAGGGTGCCGACGTAGAAGTCCTGGGCGGACTGGACGTCGCCGACCTGGAGGTGGACGTGGCCGATGCCGGCGTCCGACTGGCGCTGCCCGCGCACGGATTCCTCGGTCAGGAACTGCTCGAGGAAGCGCTGCGGCGGGAGGGCCAGGCTGTCCATGACGACGTTCTTGCCGTCCCAGGACCAGGCGTCGCGGGGACGGTCCCAGTAGAGCTCAATGCCGTTGCCCTCGGGATCGGTGAAGTAGAACGCTTCGCTGACGAGGTGGTCGGCGCTGCCGGCGAAGGACTGCGGCTCGTACTGCGCGGCGCTGGCGACAGTGGCGGCAAGGGAGGGCTGGTCCTCGAACAAGAGTGCCGTGTGGAAGAGACCGGCCTCACCGCGGGAGGGGATGCTCAGACCTGGCGCCGGCGCCAGGTGGACCAGGGGCTTCTGCTGGCGTCCCAGGTAGATCCCGCCGTCCTGCTCGGTGACAATATCGAGGCCGAGGGCGCGCTGGTAATAATCCGTCATAACCTTCATATCGCCGACCTTGAGCATCACGGTGCCCATGGTGAGTTCGGCGGGAAGAAGATCCTGGGTGCTGTTTTCTGCAGTCATGTGATCGCTCCGGTGCTTAGGCGGCCACCGACCTCCGATGGCCTTACATATAGCTAAATTACTTGAAGCTTCAATTTATTCCTAATGCGGTCCGGATTTTCCTAGCGGACCACTTCCCCGCGCAGCACGATGTTCCGAAGGCTCCCCAGGGTTGCGAGGTTGCTGCGCGGGTCCTCGGCGCAGACCAGGACGTCGGCGCTGGCACCTTCCGTGATGCCGCCGGCCCCCAGCCAGGCCCGGGCGGCCCAGGCGCCGGCGTCGAGCGCGGCGACGGCCGGGAGCCCGGCGGCGTGCAGCGCCTGGATTTCGTCGACGATGCGGCCGTGCCTGATGACGCTGCCGGCGTCCGTTCCGGCGTAGATTGTGACGCCGGCTTCGAAGGCTGCCAGGACCCGTTCCGCCCGGCCCTCCCAGAGGGCGCGCATGTGCGCCGCGTAGCGCGGGAACTTCGCCTCCGCCTGCGCGGCGATGTCGGGGAAGGTGGCGATGTTGATGAGCGTGGGGACAATCGGGACTTCCTGCTCGGCGAAACGTGCCAGGTGCCGCGGGAGCAGGCCGGTCGCGTGCTCGATGCAGTCGATTCCGGCGTCGAGCATGTCGTCCAGGGTGTTTTCGGCGAAGCAGTGTGCCGTGGCCCGGGCGCCTTCATCGTGGGCGGCCTGGACCGCGTCCTTGAGCGTCCGGGCCGGGAAACTGGCGGCGAGGTCACCGGCGTCGCGGTCGATCCAGTCCCCCACGAGTTTGACCCAGCCGTCGCCTGCGCGCGCCTGCTTGCGCACGGCCTCCACCAGGTCCGCGGGCTCCACCTCGACGGCGAACCCCCGAAGGTACCGCCGGGTCCTCGCGATGTGCCGGCCGGCGCGGATGATGCGCGGCAGGTCCGCACGCTGCTGGATCCAGCGCGTGTCGTGGACGGCACCGGCGTCGCGGACGAGGAGGGTCCCGGCGTCGCGGTCAGTCAGGGCCTGTTCTTCCGCCATCAGCTCCGGAACGTCCCCGCCGGGGCCAAGCCCGATGTGGCAGTGCGCGTCGACCAGTCCGGGGATGACCCACCCGGCCAGGGCCCGGTCCGGGGCGGCGGCGGGCCGGTGGAAAGTCAGGCGGCCGTCGACGGACCACAGTCCGTGGTGTTCCTGCCCGGGTCCGGTGAGGACGGGGCCGCTGAACTCGATGATTCCGGTCATGGCCTAAAGCCTAAAACCTAATCCGCATGGCGATCCGCCGGCCGAGATCATCCAGCCCCAGTTGCGCCTCGCGGGTTCTCAACGCGGCCAGTGCGGGCCCCGGCTCGGCGATCTCCTCGAAGCCGCAGCTCGCGTAAATCGGAGCATTGAACGGAACGTCCGCGAAGGTGCACAGCGTCATCGATTCATAACCCTGGCTCCGGGCCGCCGCGAGGGCGGCCTGGAGCAGGGACCGTCCGATCCCGTGCCCGGCAGAGTCCGGATGCACGGAGAGCTGTTCCAGGTGGGCCTGGCCCCCCACCTCATCAACCCGGGCAAACCCCACGGGCGGGGTTCCGGCGACCAGGACGAAGAGCGGAACCTCTGCCGTCGGCGGCTCCGCGGCCGGGAGCGGCCGGTGACCCAGCTGCGCCTCAAGGAGACGGTCGGCCGCAGCTTCGAGGACCGTCAGCGCCGGCAGGTCTTCCGGCGTCGCGGTCCTGATCCGGGTCGCGGCCCAGGGCTCACGGTTCACCTCAGGAGGCGTGGGCGTGCTGCTGCCGCCCGACGTCGGCGATGAAGGCCCGGATGATCCGGTTCCCCTCGGCTGAATCGTGCGGCCGGTGGCCGCCCGGCGCGATGCGGTGCACGGCGCCGGTCTCCCGCAGGTAGACTGCGATTTCTTCGTAGAGCGGCTCCCAGCCGCCGGTCAGCACCAGCGTTGGGACGCCCGGAACGATCTGCAGCGGGGCTTCCCAGGCCGGGGCCTGCAGGCGCAGGCGGCGCGCCTCCCGCTGGTCCTCCGGGCTCGGGGCGCCCAGGGTCGCCTGGGACGGGGTGTGCGCCGCGAACACCCGGCGGACGAATTCGCGGTGGAAGTCCTCATCGCTCAGGTGGTGGCGGACTTCGAAAAGCGGCTGCATCAGGTCCCGGTGCGCCGCAGTCGCGGGCTGGTCCGCGGTCAGCGAGAGGCAGGCCGGTTCCACCAGGGTCAGGGAGTGGACCAGGTCGGGGCGTTCGACGGCGGCCATCATCGCGGCGATGGCTCCCTGCGAATGCGCGACGACGTGACCGCCCGCCTCGCCGCGGCCGTCATCGGCCAGGGCGCGCAGGACGATGGCGGCGTCGGCAGCAAAGTCCGTTTCCAGCGGCTCGGCGACGGGGTCATAGCCGTGGCGGCGCAGGAAGAGCGCATCGTAGCCCAGCGCCATCCCGTGCTGTTTCGGCCACGCGGCAGCGCCGAAGCTGCCCGCCCCGTGGACGAAGACTACGCGCTGCTTGTACATGGCTTAACCCTATGACACCGGCCCGGCCAACGGGCCGGCGACATTTCGGCCGGAAGCGGCTATTTGCCGCCGCCGAGGAACTTGTCGAAGCCCTTGGGCAGGTTCAGCTGGGAGGGATCGAAGTCCCCGCCCTGCTGGCCGAACGAGGCACCGGTCGGAAGGGCCTTCGCGCCCTCGGCCCGGCGGGCCTGGGCATCCTTGAGCTCCTGCGCCGCCTTGGCCGGGTTGCCGGAGCGGGCCTTTTTCTTGGGTGCGCTCTTGGCTCCCTTGCGGGCTGCTCCGCCGCCCATGCCGGGCATTCCCGGCATGCCGGGCATGCCGCCGCCGGCAGCCATCTTCTTCATCATCTTCTGGGCCTGGGCGAAACGTTCCAGCAGGCCGTTGACCTCGGATACGTGCACACCGGAGCCGCGCGCAATGCGGGCCCGGCGGGAGCCGTTGATGATCTTGGGGGCGACGCGTTCGTGCGGTGTCATGGAACGCACGATCGCCTCAACGCGGTCGATTTCGCGCTCGTCGAACTGCTCAAGCTGCTGCCGGATGTTCTGCGCCCCGGGCATCATCATGAGCATCTTCTTCATGGAACCCATGTTGCGGATCTGCTGCATCTGGGCGAGGAAGTCGTCCAGCGTGAAGTCTTCCTGGTCCGCGAACTTCTGCGCCATCCGGGCGGCTTCGTCCTTGTCCCAGGACTTCTCCGCCTGCTCGATCAGGGTGAGCACGTCACCGAGGTCAAGGATGCGTGAGGCCATCCGGTCCGGGTGGAAGAGTTCGAAGTCGTCCAGGCCTTCGCCGGTGGACGCGAACATCACCGGCTTTCCGGTGACCGAGGAGACGGACAGCGCGGCACCGCCGCGTGCGTCGCCGTCGAGCTTGGAGAGCACAATGCCGGTGAAGTTGACGCCTTCGTCGAAGGCCATGGCCGTGTTGACAGCGTCCTGGCCGATCATGGCATCGACCACGAACAGCACTTCGTTCGGCACGATGGCGCGGCGGATCTGGCGCGCCTGTTCCATCATTTCTGCGTCCACGCCGGTCCGGCCGGCGGTGTCAACGATGACGACGTCGTGCAGGGTGCGGCGGGCTTCCTCGACGCCGGCACGGGCGACCGAGACCGGGTCGCCGGCCGGGTGGTCAAGTTCAGTCGAGGTGGCGCCCGGGTGCGGGGCGAACACGGGCACACCGGCGCGCTGGCCGACGACCTGGAGCTGGGTGACGGCATTGGGACGCTGCAGGTCGCAGGCCACCAGCATGGGGCTGTGGCCCTGCGCCTTGAGGTACTTGGACAGCTTGCCGGCCAGCGTGGTCTTGCCGGCACCCTGGAGGCCGGCGAGCATGATGACGGTGGGACCGGTCTTGGCGAGTCGGATCCGGCGGGTCTCGCCGCCGAGGATCTCGACAAGCTCCTCGTTGACGATCTTCACGATCTGCTGGCCCGGGTTCAGCGCGGCCGAGACCTCGGCGCCGAGGGCACGCTCGCGTACCCGCCCGGTGAATTCGCGGACCACGGGAACGGCGACATCGGCGTCCAGGAGGGCGCGCCGGATTTCGCGGACCGTGGCGTCCACGTCCGCCTCGGTCAGGCGGCCCTTGCCACGGAGATTCTTGAAGGTTGCTGTCAACCGGTCAGAGAGTGAATTGAACACGCGCCGTGCACTTCTTTCAGTGGATCTACGGATGGCGGCCGGTCTGGCACGCCAGCGTCGCGACTGATGTTCGCCTGAACGAACCGTCTCGACAACGGGACTCGACTATCTAGGGTACCAAGACGAGCCTTCAAGATGGCATGCTGGCTTAGATGACCAGCCAACCAACAGTGAAAACCCTGCTCATCCTGGGCGCCTCGGGCGACCTGACGGGCCGGCTCCTGCTGCCGGGCCTGGCCCGGCTCGTGTCCCGGGGGCGCGCCGACGGGCTCACCCTGGTGGGCGCGGGCTCGGATGACTGGACCCCGGAACAATGGCTGGACCGCGTCGAAGAGTCCTTCGCGGACGCCACCTCCCAGGCCGAGGCCTACGGCCGGCGGGAGCTCAAGCGGATCCGGGACAGCACCAGTTACCACCAGCTGGACGTCACGGCCGACGGGCAACTGGCGGGCCTGCTGGCCCAATTGGAGGGGCCGGTGGCCATGTACTTCGCCCTCCCGCCACGGGTCAGCCAGCTGGCCTGCGAGGCGCTGACGCCCGACCAGGTCCCGGCGGGGACCCGGCTGGTCATGGAGAAACCATTTGGTTCCAGCGAGGAATCCGCCAGGCACCTCAACAAAACGCTGGCCGCGCTGGCCCCGGAGGACCACATCCACCGGGTGGACCACTTCCTGGGTAAGGCAACGGTCCTGAACATCCTGGGCCTGCGTTTCGCCAACACCTTCCTGGAGCCGGTGTGGAACCGGGAGCACATCGAAAAGGTCGAGATTGTCTTCGACGAGGACCTCGCACTGGAGGGGCGGGCCCGCTACTACGACGGCGCCGGGGCCCTCCGCGACATGATCCAGAGCCACCTGTTGCAGATCATGGCGCTGCTGGCGATCGAACCGCCCGCGTCGGTGGACGAGCGGGACCTCCGCGACGCCGTGGCGACGGTGCTGCGCGCCAGCAGCATCAAGGCACCCTACGCCAGGAGCACCCGCCGCGCCCGGTACACCGCCGGAAGCATCGACGGCCGGAAGGTCCCGGACTACGCCACCGAAGAAGGCGTGGACGCGGCCCGCGGCACCGAGACGCTCGCCGAGGTCGAAGTGGGGATCGACAACTGGCGCTGGCAGGGTGTCCCCTTCATCCTGCGTTCCGGCAAGGCCCTGGGCCGCAAGCGCAAGGAGGCCGTGGTGACCTTCCGTCCGGTGCCGCACCTGCCCAGGGGCTTCACCGGGGTCGACTCCCCCAACCAGCTGAGGATCGGTTTCGGGCCGGACACGTTGCAGTTCGACGTCGACGTGAATGGCCCCGGCGATGTCCTCAGCCTGGACCGCACCACCCTGAAGGCGGAACTGAGCGGCTCTGAGCTGCTGCCGTACGGCGAGGTCCTGGAGGGGGTGCTGACCGGTGATCCCCTGCTCTCCGTCCGGGCCGACACCGCGGAGGACTGCTGGCGGATCCTGGCGCCTGTCCTCAAGGCCTGGGCCCGGGACAGCGCACCGCTGGAGGAGTACGCCGCAGGTAGCGGCGGCCCGGAGGGCTGGCCGGGCTGACCTTCGGAGTACATAACCTCGGCCTACAGGATAGGGCGGCAAAGCTGCGCCGGGAGGCTTGCCTTAGGACGTACCAGTCAGGTCGCCCTGTGTCTGCTGGACCGTTGCTGGCCGCGGTTCCCTCGCTTGTTCCGCCTCTTGCCGTTGCTGCCGCGCGAGCCCGAATTGACGTGATATCCGATGTGACGGTCTCTCCACTCCAACATAGAACAGCCAACCGGTCAGGAGTGAGACGACGACAACCAGCGGTAACTGGAGCCAGAGGGGCGACTGCCCACGGGTCAGGAATCCCAATCCCACAACCACCGGTTCCTGCGTGAGGTAGAGGCTGAAAGAAATCCGTCCCAGCCAGCGGACTCCGGCCGTGGAGAAAAAACGGACGGCGGGTGCCCAATGGGCAACCGCAAACACCAGAAGGACGGCGCCAGCAGCTGCAGGTCCGATCCAGCCCGCACGCAGGGCAGAATCCGGATCAATTCCTGCAATCAGCCAGGAATTGGTAATCAGCACCGCCGACATCACCAGCATCAGGATCCATCCCCAGGACGGAACACGCTGCGCCCAGTCCCGGAGAAGGTCGGTGTTGTATGCCATCAGCACACCCAGGGCAAACACAGAGATGTACACGAGATCGGGATAAAACACGCCGGAAAGCCGCCAAAAAATGCAGAATGTCAGAACGGCGGCAACTTTGAACCACAGGAGCCGCTTGAACCGGACGGCGAAAAGTAGGAACACCGGGAGCAGCAACGAGAAAATGACTTCCCACCGCAGCGACCACAAGGATGTATTCAGCCCACCCCAACCTGCCATCAATGATGATCCAAGCAGGACCTGCAGCAGACCGTTGGGTTTCTCGGCGTGTTCGTTAAGCCATAGGCCGGCATCCGGCAGCACCGAACGGGTGACCACCAGTGTGGTCAGATATGCAAAAACAAGGCTGGCGATGGCCGGCAAATAGAGGCGTAGGAGCCTCCTGGGATAGAAGTATCGCCACGGTTGACCATGATTGCGGGCAAATGGAAGAGCCAGCACGAATCCGCTGAGCACGTAAAAAACCACGACAGCTTCAGAGCCCGACCAGAGAATCCTTGCCGGGGAATAGTGCATGATTTGCTCAAAGAGAGTCAGTTGCCCTGTGTTCTCCAGCTCGTAGATAGCGCCCGCCCTCCCGTCCGCAATAACTACGTGGCAGACGACCACAGCTGCGGCAGCGACACCGCGCAGTCCGTCCAATGACGTGTATCGGGGGCGGGTTGATTCCATCTTTCCTCCATCGACAGCGCCGGTGGGTGTCACCCGCGTACTAGCTCCGCTCAGTGCCGCCAGCCTACGGCAAGCCTTCGTGCGCGTCAGCAGATTTGACGTGCCGGATACGCGAAAGCCCCGATTGGCGTGGACTTCTGGTGTCCACGCCAATCGGGGCTTGTCTGCAGTTCCGAAAGCTAAATGGCGGCTGATCCGCGTTCGCCGGTGCGGACCCGCACCGCTTCGAACACATCCACGGTCCAGACCTTGCCGTCGCCAGCCCGGCCGGTGTTCGAGCTGGCGATGATGACATCAAGGATGTCGTCCGCCTGTTCGTCGGTGGCTAGGACCTCCACACGGATCTTGGGGAGCAGGTCCACGTTGTACTCGGCGCCGCGGTACACCTCGGTGTAGCCACGCTGCCGTCCGTAGCCGCTGGCCGCACTGACTGTGAGGCCCTGCACGCCGTAGGATTCGAGCCCTTCCCGGATGGCGTCGAGCTTCTCCGGCCGAACGATTCCTGTGATCAGTTTCATGCCTCCACACTTTCCTTGCCTGCGGCTGACTTCTTCTGTCCGTTGGACGACGCGCTGGCCGGCGCGTCCACCATTCCGGCGGCGGGAGCCACGGCCTGGGACTTGCCGGTGATGAGTTCGTGCAGCGGGGTGAAGCTGCCGCCGTGGCCCCCAACACCGAATTCGTAGGCGGTTTCGGCGTGCAGGCTAAGGTCCACGCCCACCACTTCCTGTTCCTGGGAAACCCGGAAGCCCATGGTCTTGTGGATGGCGAGGGCGATGATGGTGGTCATCACCGCGGAGTAGACGATGGCGGTACCGGCCGCTGCGAGCTGGGCCCACAGCTGGGTGAGTCCGCCGCCGTAGAACAGGCCGCCGCCGACACCTTCGACCGGGAGGGCGATGAAGCCCAGTGCCACGGTGCCGATGATGCCCGAGACCAGGTGGACACCGACGACGTCGAGCGAATCGTCAAAGCCCCAGCGGAACTTGAGACCGACGGCGAGAGCTGACGCCGCACCGGCGATCAGGCCGAGGCCAAGCGCGCCGAGCGGGCTGACGTTGGCGCAGGCCGGGGTGATGGCGACGAGGCCGGCCACCACGCCGGAGGCGGCACCGAGGGAGGTCGGGTGGCCGTCGCGGATACGCTCCGTGATGAGCCAGCCGAGCATGGCCGCGGCGGGCGCTGCCAGGGTGTTGACCCAGATCAGTCCGCCCTGTTCGGCCGTCGTCGCTGCGCCGCCGTTGAAGCCGAACCAGCCGAACCACAGGATCGCAGCACCGAGCATGACAAACGGGATGTTGTGCGGGCGGTGGTTGGGGTCCTTGCCGAAGCCCTTGCGGTTGCCGATGATCAGCACGAGGATCAGCGCGGCAACACCGGCGTTGATGTGGACCACGGTGCCGCCGGCGAAGTCAATTGCCGGGCCCAGGGCCTGGCCGATTGCGCCTTCCGGGCCGAACAGCCCGCCGCCCCAGACCATGTAGGCCAGCGGGCAGTACACCAGGGTGACCCAGACCGGGACGAAAACGGTCCAGGCGCCGAACTTGGCGCGGTCCGCGATCGCGCCGCTGATCAGGGCGACGGTGATAATGGCGAAGGTGGCCGCGTAGCCGACCTTGATGAGTCCGTCAGGGGAGGTGATGCCCTCCAGCCCGAAGGTGGCGAACGGGTTTCCCACTATCTGCAGGAAGCCCTCGCCGGAGCTCATCGAGGCGCCCCAGAGCACCCAGACCACACCGACCATGCCGATGGAGATGAAACTCATCATCATCATGTTCAGTGCAGCCTTGGCGCGCGTCATGCCGCCGTAGAAAAATGCGAGTCCTGGTGTCATGAACAGCACGAGTGCCGCTGCCACCATCAGCCATACGTGACCTGCGGTAAGTTCCATGGTGCACGTCCTCCCTTGCTTGGATGCGATCTAGAAGTTGTTCTTGCGGAGTCCTCCGCGTGCCTCAACGCGGTTTGCGTTCTAAGAAGATTTTGTCGGGGCCGTGTTTCGCCGGCAGAGGATTTAGATTGCCGCGTTGTTACAAGAACCTCCCGGAAGTAAATGGTGCAAATCCTTCTTGTTACGGTTATGTTTCGAGCTTTCCAACATCCACGTTCCCCCGCCCGTTTCGCCAGGAAGCCACCACCATGAGTAAGACCTCCCGCCCCGCGGGTTCCCCGCCGCAGGCCGGTACCGGCGGCAACGGAAGGACGGTACTGCCCCGCGACATCAAGGTGATGTTGGTGGCTGCCTTCCTCATCGCGCTCGGCTTCGGCCTCGTGGCCCCGGTCCTCCCGCAGTTCGCCACGACCTTCGGTGTCGGCAACACGGAGGCGGCCATCATCGTGAGCATCTTCGCTTTTATGCGGCTCGTGTTCGCTCCGGCCGGCGGGGCCCTGATTGTGCGGCTCGGGGAACGGCCGGTATATGTGGCGGGCCTGCTGATCGTTGCGGCGTCGACGGCGGCATGCGCCTTCGCCCAGGACTACTGGCAGTTGCTGGTTTTCCGCGGCCTCGGCGGTGTCGGTTCGGTGATGTTCACGGTCGCGTCGATGGCGCTGGTGGTCAGGCTCGCACCGCCCGAGAGCCGTGGCCGGGTCTCCGGGGCCTACGCCTCGGCGTTCCTGATTGGCAATGTGTGCGGGCCGGTCGTGGGCGGGCTGTTGGCAGGGTTCGGGCTGCGGGTGCCATTCCTCGCCTACGCGGGCGCCCTGGTGTTGGCCGCGATTGTGGTGCAGACCCAGCTCAGCCATGTGCCGGCCGCCTCCCGCCCGGACGGGAGGACGGCCCCGGCGATGGAGCTGCGCGGGGCCCTGAAGGACAGCGCGTACCGGGCCGGACTGTTCTCCAGCTTCGCCAACGGCTGGGCGACTTTCGGTGTGCGGATGGCCACGGTCCCCCTCTTCGCCGTTGTGGCTCTGGGCGCCGGGACGGAATCGGCAGGTTGGGCACTGGCGATGTTCGCCGCGGCCAACGCGGCGGCGCTGACGTTCTCCGGAAAACTCGCGGACAGCCTGGGCCGGAAGCCCCTGATCATTTCCGGCCTGCTGGTCACCGGTACCGCAACGGCAGCCATCGGCTTCACGCATGACCTGCCCTGGTTCCTGGCGGCAACCGCCGTCGCCGGCATCGGTTCCGGACTGCTCGGCCCGGCCCAGCAGGCGGTCATGGCCGACGTGATTGGCAACGAGCGCTCCGGTGGCCGGGTCCTCGCCATCTTCCAGATGACAGCCGACAGCGGCGCAATTGTTGGCCCGGTCCTGGCCGGGATCCTCGCAGACCGGCTGGGCTACGGCTGGGCCTTCGGTGTCACTGGCGGCGTCCTGGTCGCCGCCGCCGCGGGCTGGCTGCTGGCCCGGGAGACGTTCCAGCGGCCGGCCGTACGCGGCGCCTGACCCGCAGCGAGGTGCCGCAGGAGTCCACCACAGGGCTAAACCACCGCCGGGACAAAGCAGAACGGCCCGCAGCGCCGCCGGTATCAACGGCTGCACTGCGGGCCGGTCGGCCAGCCTATTGGGCAGACACGTGCTAGTTCAGGATGGCGTCGACAAAGCTCTCGGCGTCAAAAGGCGCCAGGTCATCCGCGCCCTCACCGAGACCGATCAGCTTGACCGGGACGCCGAGCGACTTCTGGATGGCCACCACAATGCCGCCCTTGGCCGTGCCGTCCAGCTTCGTCAGGACGATGCCGGTGATGTTGACGACCTCGGCGAAAACCCGCGCCTGGTTCAAGCCGTTCTGGCCCGTTGTGGCATCCAGGACCAGGAGTACCTCATCCACCTCGGCCAGCTTTTCGATGACGCGCTTGACCTTGCTGAGCTCGTCCATCAGGCCGGTCTTGTTTTGCAGCCGGCCGGCGGTGTCGATCATCACGACGTCGACTTCCTGGTCGATGCCCGCCTTGACCGCCTCGTAAGCGACCGACGCCGGGTCCGCGCCGTCGACGTCGGACTTCACGGTCGCGACGCCGACGCGCTGGCCCCAGGTGGCAAGCTGCTCGGCGGCAGCGGCGCGGAAGGTGTCTGCCGCGCCCAGCAGGACATCCTTGTCCTCGGCGACGAGTACGCGGGCGAGCTTGCCCACGGTGGTGGTCTTGCCGACGCCGTTGACGCCCACCACCAGGACCACGGCCGGCTTGTCGGCATGGCGTTCGACCCGCAGCGTGCGGTCCATCGTCGGGTCCACCAGCTTGATCAGTTCCTCGCGCAGCAGGGCCTTGACCTGCTCCGGGGAGCGGGTGCCGAGCACCTTGACCCGTTCGCGGAGGGCGTCCACCAGCTGCAGGGTCGGTTCGGTGCCGAGGTCGGCAAGCAGGAGGGTTTCCTCCACCTCGTCCCAGACGTTCTCATCGATCTTGTCCGCGGAGAGCAGCGCCAGCAGGCCCTTGCCGAGGATGTTGTTGGACTTGACCAGGCGTTCCCGCAACCGGACCAGGCGGCCGGCCACCGGCAGCGGCGTCTCCACCGGGACGGTTTCCAGGCCGGCGACGTCGTCCGGGACTTCAACCGTTGCCGTGCCGTCGTGGTCGGCGAAATCCGGCGCCGTGCGGTCGCGCGTCGGGGCGGGGCGGTCCTCGAGCAGGGTTCCGCCGCCGGCACCCGGCGCCACAGGATCGTTCGCGTCACGCTTTCCGGGGTAGTTGGTGATGTTCTTCCGGGTTTTCATCAGGACCGGGATGAGCGCACCGAGGACCACCAGGGCGGCGAGAATGGGCAGAAGAATGGGGAGGATGTCGTTCACTCCCCTAGCTTCTCACAATCCCGAAAGCCGGCGCGGAGCCTGAAAAACGCGGGCGGGTGCGCCTCAGGCCTGGGTGTCGAGGCGCTGGCTGATAACGGTCGAGACGCCGTCGCCCCGCATGGTGACGCCGTACAGCGCGTCGGCTATTTCCATCGTGCGTTTCTGGTGCGTGACGATGATGAGCTGGCTGGACTCGCGCAGCTCCTCGAAGATGGTGATGAGCCGGCCGAGGTTGGTGTCGTCCAGGGCTGCCTCCACCTCGTCCATCACGTAGAACGGTGACGGCCGGGCCTTGAAGATCGCGACCAGGAGGGCCACCGCGGTCAGCGACCGTTCGCCGCCCGAGAGCAGTGAGAGCCGCTTGATCTTCTTGCCCGCCGGGCGCGCCTCAACCTCAATGCCGGAAGTGAGCAGGTCCGAAGGGTCGGTGAGGACCAGCCGGCCCTCGCCGCCGGGGAACAGCCGCGCGAAGATCCGGACGAACTGCGCCGAGGTGTCCTCGAACGCCTCGGCGAAGACCTTCTGGACGCGTTCGTCGACTTCCTTGATGATGTCCAGCAGGTCCTTTCGGCTGGACTTGAGGTCCTCGAGCTGGGTGCTGAGGAACTGGTGGCGTTCCTCGAGGGCAGCGAATTCCTCCAGCGCCAGGGGGTTGACCCGGCCCAGCGCCGACAGGTCCCTCTCGGCCCGCTTGAGCCGCTTCTCCTGCTCCTCCCGGACGAACGGCCTTCCGGCGACGATCTCGCGTCCGTCCCCGTCGACCGGGGCACGCAGGGCCGCCCACTTGTCCGCGGATTCGCCGGCACCCACCGGCACCGGCCGGTCCGGGCCGAAATCGGCCACCAGCTGCCCGGCGGTCAGTCCCAGCTCGTCGATAGACCTGAGTTCCAGGGCCTCGATCCTGAGGCGCTGCTGGGTGCGGGACAGTTCGTCGCGGTGCACGGAATCGGTCAGTTCGGCCAGTTCGCGGGCGAGGGAATCGTTACTGCCGCGCACCGCGGCGAGCTCGGCCTCGATCTGCCCCTTGCGTTCCTCCGCGCTGTCGCGCTCACGCCGGGCGAGTTCGACGGAGACATCGATGAAGCCAATCACCTGGCCGACGGCGGCGGACACCGCGGCCGCGCGGGTGGCCTGGAGCCGGCGGCGGCGTGCCCGTTCCGCCGCTTCCTCGCGGGCCCGGCGCTCGGTGGCGGCTGCCCGTTCGAGCGACGAGGCCCGGTTCCGGGTGGCGGTGAGCTGCTCCTCGGCGCTGCGCAGGGCAAGCCGGGCCTCCATTTCGGCGCCGCGGGCCAGTGCAGCAGCCCGGGCGAGGGCGTCACGGTGTTCCGCCGACGGCTCGTCCTCCGCGGGCGCTTCCTGCGCCGCGGCGAGCCGGGCCGCGACGGCTGCCAGCGCCTCCTGTTCGCGGGCGATGTTGGCCTCGGCCCTTGCGAGGGAGACGGCAAGCCGCTCGCTTTCCCCGACCGCGCTGCGCAGCACGGAATTCAGGTGGCCCAGCCGTTCGGCGACGGCCGCCAGCCGGGCATCCGAGTCGTGGAGTTTCGCCAGGGCCGCATCGGCGCGGTCCTGCGCCGCGGCCCGCCGGGTGTGGGCCGAGGCGAGGGCGAAACGCTGGCGTTCCAGCGCCGCGGTAACGGCGGCAAGCCGCGCGGACGCGGCGTCGACGGCGGCCTGCACTTCGAGCAGCGACGGCGCCTTCGCGGAGCCCCCGCTCACCATCAGCGCGGTCAGGACGTCCCCGGCGCGGGTCACGGCGGTCAGCCCCGGATGGTCCGCGAGCAGTTTCGCCGCACCGGCCAGGTCATCGACGACGGCGATGCCGGCCAGCAGCTGGGGCAGGGGAAGGGGCAGCCCGCCGGAGTCCTCCGAACCCGACGCCGTGACCAGCCCGGAGGCCCAGCGGACGTCCTCGGGGAGCCGCCCGTCAGTGGATGGCCGGGCCCCGGTAGCGCCCCCCAGCAGCAGCGCGGCCCGCCCGCCGTCGTCGTCCTTCAAGCGCTGCACGGCGGTGGCCGCCGCTTCGCTGTCCTGCACCACAATGGCGTCGGATGCGGCGCCCAGGGCCGCCGCCACGGCGGCTTCGAACCCTGGTTCCACTTCGATCATGGACGCCAGGGAACCGATTACGCCCGGAATTCCCGCCCCCAGCACGTGGCCTGAGCCGTCCTTCCGGTTGAGTCCGAGCTGGAGGGCGTCGCGGCGGGCCAGGAGGGCGCCGCGTTCCCGCTCGTTTTCGCGTTCGCCGGCCTTCAGCGCGTCGATCTCGGCGGCGATAGCGTCCAGGGCCGCGCTGGCGTCCTCGTAGTCGGCGTCGAGCGTCTCCTCGCCATCCTCCACGCCCGCGACCTGGCTTTCCAGGGCGGCGAACTCGGCGTGGGCCTGCCTGCGGCGCTCCTCCCCTGCCGTGAGGGATTCACGGAGCCGGCCGAGTTCCGCCTGCGCGGACTCAACCCGGGAGCGGGCAGCGCCGACTTGCCCTGCCAGTTTGGCCAGGCCCTCGCGGCGGTCCGCGGCGGCGCGGAGCAGGGACGTGAGCCGTTTGTCCTCGGCGGCCGCGGCGAGCTCGGCGTCCTGTTTGGCGGCAGAGGCGGTCTCCAGGCCGTTGCGGCGGCCAACAATCTGGTGCTCCAGCCCGGCTTGTTCCTCCCGGACGCGGGCGGCCTGCCGGTCAAGCTGGTCCGGGTCGCGGCCGGTATCGGGGATGGCGTCGGCGGCCCCGAGCAGCCGGCGCCGGTCCTCGGCGAGGGTGCCCAGCGAGCGCAGCCGCTCGCGCCCGGCGGAGAGCTGGTACCAGTTGTCGCGCGCCGCGTTGAGGCTGGGCGTGGCTTCAGCGGCGAGCTGCTCCAGGCTGGCCTGCTGGCGCCTGCCGAGCTCGAGTTCCTGCCCGACGACGCCGCGCCGGGCTTTGAGCGCGCTCTCAGCCGCGACTTCCTGGGCCAGGGCCTGCTGCAGCTGGACCAGGTCGTCCGCGAGGAGCCGGGAACGCGCGTCGCGGACCTCGAACTGGACGGACTGGGCGCGGCGCGCCACTTCGGCCTGTTTGCCCAGCGGGGTGAGCTGCCGGCGGATTTCGCCGGTGAGGTCGCTGAGCCGGGCGAGGTTGGCCTGCATGGCTTCGAGTTTGCGGACCGTCTTTTCCTTGCGGCGGCGGTGCTTGAGGATGCCGGAGGCTTCTTCAATGAACCCCCGCCGGTCCTCCGGGGTGGCGTGCAGCACCTTGTCCAGCTGCCCCTGCCCCACAATCACGTGCATTTCCCGGCCCAAGCCGGAATCAGAGAGGAGCTCCTGGATGTCCAGCAGCCGGCAGCCGGCGCCGTTGATGGCGTACTCCGAGCCGCCGGTGCGGAACAGCGTGCGGGAAATCGTGACTTCGCTGTACTCGATCGGCAGGGCGCCGTCGCTGTTGTCAATGGTGAGCGAGACGTGGGCGCGGCCCAGCGGCGGGCGCCCGGACGTGCCCGCGAAGATCACGTCCTCCATCTTGCCGCCGCGAAGGGTCTTGGCGCCCTGTTCCCCCATCACCCAGGCCAGGGCGTCCACCACATTGGACTTTCCCGAGCCGTTGGGTCCCACCACGGCGGTGACGCCCGGCTCGAATTCGAAAGTCGTCGCCGACGCGAAGGACTTGAATCCCCGGACGGTCAGGCTTTTGAGGTGCAAGGTATTTCGGATCTCCTGGCTGGCGGAAACGGCTGCTCCCGCCCTAAATCTACCGCCACCGCCCCAAAATCAGCGGATTTAGGCTTTTCCCAAGGAATTCTTTTGCTGGCCCTCTGCGCGGAACCCTAGGCTGACGGCGAAGAGTTACTTGATGCTGCTCGGGCCGGCGGGCTCACGCCGTCCCGGCGTGGCAGGACGCAGTTGGTTCTGTGTCCCGGCCACGGTCGAAAGGCGGGTGTTTGGCTGGCGACTCGATGTTGGAAGGCAACTGGATAACTTGGTTGGCTGCCCCGGGGGGTGCGGCACAGGGCGGCGCACGACGCGCCGGCCCGATACCGCCACAGCGTACTCACTCAGGAGTTCATATGTCCGCATCCCCAGCCGGTCGATCGCTGAAAGCACTCACACGAGGCGCCGTTCGGCTGGTTGTCGCCGCGCTGGTCGCAGCGCTCCTGCCCGTCGCTGCGCCGGCGGCACTCCTACCCTCCGCCAACGCTGCTGATCCGTGCTCCCCGCTCCTGAACGCTGTGGCATGTGAGAATTCGAAGCCTGGAAGCCCGCCCTCGGAATGGGACATATCCGGCGCCGGCGATGCCGACATCCAGGGATTTGCGACCGACATCAGTGTCAATGCGGGCCAGCCCATCAGCTTCAAGGTGGACACCACCGCGGCCAACTACACGATCGGCATCTACCGAACCGGCTGGTACCAGGGACTCGGCGCCCGCAAGTTTGCCGATGTCACCCCGGCGGCGTTCCGGCAAACACAACCCCAATGCCTCGCTGACGCCACCACGGAACTCTACGATTGCGGAACCTGGGCGGTGTCCGCGACCTGGCAGGTTCCCGCGACCGCCGTCTCCGGCGTGTATGTCGCCCTCCTGACGCGGCCGGACAACGGCAACCAGAGCCACATCACGTTCATTGTCCGCTCGGACGGAAGCCATTCGGACGTCGTCTTCCAGACCTCCGACACGTCGTGGCAGGCCTACAACGACTACGGCGGCTCGGATTTCTACCGGGGTGCACAGAACGGCCGTGCCTACAAGATCAGCTATAACCGTCCGGTCAACACCCGAGGTTCCGCGGACGGCCGCGACTTTTACTTCGGCAGCGAGTACCCCCTGGTCCGCTTCCTGGAGAAGAACGGCTACGACGTCAGCTACATCAGCGGCGTGGACACCGACCGGAACGGCGCCCAACTCCTCAACCACAAGGTGTTCCTCTCCGTTGGCCACGACGAATATTGGTCCGGCGCCCAGCGGGCCAATGTGGAGGCCGCCCGCAACGCCGGCGTGAATCTGCAGTTCCTCTCCGGCAATGAGGTGTACTGGCGGACGCGGATGGAGCCTTCGCCGGTCAACGGTGCAGCCGGACGCACCATCACCTCGTACAAGGAGACCTGGGCCGGCGGAAAGATTGACCCCAGCACGGAGTGGACCGGCACCTGGCGCGATCCGCGGTTCGCCGCCCAGGCCAACGGCGGCGGCCTCCCGGAAAACGCGCTGACCGGAACGATGTACATGTCCAACTTCACGGACCTGCCCATCACGGTCAGCGCCGGCGAGGGCAAAGCGCGTCTCTGGCGAAACACCACCGTGGCAGCCCTCGCCGCCGGAAGCTCAGCCGAGTTGGCACCGCACACGGTGGGCTACGAATCGAATGAAGACGTGGACAACGGGTTCAGGCCGGCAGGGCTGATCCGGCTGTCCACCACCACAGGGACAACCCCCGAGTACCTGCAGGATTTCGGCAACTCCGTGTTGCCGGGAGCTACGACGCACCACATGACTATGTATCGCGCCCCCAGCGGGGCGCTGGTCTTCTCTGCGGGTACGGTCCAGTGGACGTGGGGCCTGGACCAGCAGCATGACGGCGACGGCGCGCCCGCGGATCGGCGGATGCAGCAGGCACAGATCAACCTTCTGGCCGACATGAATGCCCAGCCCGCCACGCGAGACACCGCCCTTTCAGCCGCGTCGGCCAGCAGCGACAAGGTGCCCCCGACCGTGGCAGTTTCCTCCCCCGCGGAGGGAGCCACCATTGGGCACGGCACCAGCGTCACGGTGACCGGAACGGCCAGCGACACCGGCGGCATCGTGGCCGGCGTCGAGGTCTCCACCGACGGCGGAACCAGCTGGCGGCGCGCCGAGGGCAAACAAAGCTGGTCCTACACCTATATCCAGAAGGGCCTGGCCACGGCGAGCATCCAAGTGCGCGCCGTGGACGACAGCGCCAACATCGGCGCACCCTTCACCCGTCACCTCCTCCTGACCGGACCATACTCGGTCTTCGGTCAACAGGTACCGGACGTGCCTGACGCCCAGGACGGCGGAGCCTATGAGCTGGGAATGACCATCTCGCCCAGCGTCGACGGCTTCATCACCGGAGCGCGCTTCTACAAGAGCGCGGCCAACACCGGCACCCACAACGGTTCGCTGTGGAGTGCCGCAGGCCAGCGGCTTGCGACCGCCACGTTCACCGCGGAGACCGCGTCCGGCTGGCAGGCAGTACGTTTCAGCCAGCCGGTTCCGGTGACCGCCGGGCAAAAATATGTCGTCTCGTACACCGCCCCGAGCGGCCACTATGCCAGCAAGCAAAACCAGTGGGCCAGCTTTGGCCTGACCGACCCGCCCTTGACCGTGGCGGGCGGATTCGGGAGCCCCCCGGCCGGCGTGTACGCCGGCCCGGGTGCGTTTCCGTCCAACAGTTACAACAACGGCAACTACTTCGTGGATGCCCTGTTCGATACTGTTGACACCTCCGACCTGACGGCGTCCGGACACTGGCCGCTGGACGGCTCATCGAGTGTCCCGCAGGCCACAACAGTCGGGGCGGTGTTCTCGAAGGCCGTCACGGATTCGAGCGTAAGGCTGACACTGACGGCCAACGGCACAGCAGTCGCCGGCACCACCGGCTACGACTCCACGTTGCGGAAGGTCACCTTCACACCTGCCGCCGGCCTGGAACTCGGCACCACCTACACCGCTACGCTCAGCGCCACTGCCGCCAGCGGCGGCGCATTCACCAGCGGTAAAACGTGGTCCTTCACGACGGTTGTCTCCCCGCCGGTTCCGGGCACCTGCCCTTGCAGCCTCTATGATGACGCTGTCGTCCCGGGGATCCAGGAAGTCAGGGACGGTGTGCCGCTGACCCTGGGCGTCCGCTTCTCCAGCACTGTTGCAGGGACCGTCACCGGCGTCCGTTTCTACAAGTCAGCGGGCAACACCGGGACGCACACCGGGACTTTGTTCACTGTGTCCGGAGAGCAGCTCGCCACTGTCACCTTCGCAAATGAGAGTACGTCCGGCTGGCAAACAGCAACCTTCAACCAGCCCATTGCCATGACAGCCAACACCGAATACATCATGGCCTACAAGAGCACCACCGGAGCATATTCCGCGACGTTGAGCGGCTTCGGATCCGGACTGAGCATCGGAAACCTGAGAACGGGGTCCGCCGCAGGACAGTACTCCTACACGGGTGAGTTCCCTGGTGCCCGCTCCGGAGCCAGCTACCTCGTTGACGTGGTGGTCCAGTATCCGGATCCGCCGTTCGTGGCCGGAGCGCAGACGCCGCTCCCCGGCTCGTCGAGCGTCCCGCTGGACGCCACCGTGTCCGCTGCCTTGTCCAAGCCTGCGGGCGGATCGAGTGTGGCACTGACGTTGACGGGTCCCGGCTCAGTCGAAGTTCCCGGCAAGGCCAGCTACGACTCGGCGACGGGCAAAGTAGCCTTCACGCCGTCGGCAGCCCTGGCAGCCGCCACGAGTTACACGGCCACCTTGACTGCAATTTCGACGACGGGCCAGGCACTCAGCGCCGGCGGTACGTGGACCTTCACGACCGTTCCATCCCCGCGGCCCGATGGCGTCTGTCCGTGCTCGCTGTACCAGGACACCGTGACCCCCGGCGTCCCGGAATTCAACGACGGGGTGCCTCTCACCCTGGGCGTGCGCTTCGCCAGCAATTCGCCCGGCCAGATCACAGGGATCCGCTACTACAAATCCGCGGGCAACACCGGAACCCACAGCGGGGCGCTGTACACCGCAACCGGCCAACAGTTGGCGACGGCCACGTTCACCGGAGAATCCTCCTCCGGCTGGCAGACAGCAACCTTCAGCCAGCCCGTGGACATCGCAGCGGACACCGAATATGTGGCCGCCTACCGCACGCCTACCGGAATCTATTCGGCGACACCGGGCGGTTTCAGCTCCGGACTCACCAACGGACCCCTGCGCGCGGCAGCAGGCGCCGGGGCATACACGTACAGCGGCGACTTTCCCTCATCCCCATCCTCCGCCAGTTACCTCGTGGACGTGGACTTCGTCGCGACGGTGCCGCCACTCACGGTGACAACCCTGGCGCCGTCGGCAGATTCCGTCGGTTTCCCGCTGACCTCCAAACCATCGGTGAAGTTGTCAGCACCCATCCAGGCCGGCTTCACCTTTGGACTGACAGCCAGCGGTGCCGCCGTCTCGGGCATCTCCACGCTTTCGGCGGACGCAAGGACCATCACGTTCACGCCGGCCCAGCCGCTGCCGGCGGCCGCCGTGATCTCTGCCAGCATCAGCAATGTCATTTCCACTCAAGGTGCCGCGCTGGCGCCGCTCAGTTGGCAGTTCACCACAACCAATCCTGCCGGCGCCGAACAGTCGCTGTTCGGATCCCTGCTTCCTGATGTGCCGGCCTCAACCGGGGACACGTCATCCATTGAGCTGGGCACCGCCTTCTCAGTGTCGGCGTCGGGTCAGGCCACCGGCATGAGGTTCTACAAGGGGGCGGGCAACACCGGAACGCATGTCGGCTCGCTGTGGACGGCCGCCGGCGAGAGACTGGCCCAGGCGACGTTCACGGACGAGACAGCCACCGGCTGGCAGCAAGTCTCGTTCGCTGCCCCGGTGGCGCTGGAGCCGGGCGGGAGCTATGTCGTGTCGTACCTGGCTCCGAACGGAAACTATGCCTATACGGCGGCGTTCTTCGCCGAGCCATGGATCAACGGCGTGCTGACGGCGCCGGATGCGAACAGCGGCCGGTACCAGTACGGGGCAGGAGGTTCTGTGCCGGTGAACTCCTGGAACGCCACCAGCTACTTCGTCGATATCGTCTTCACACCTGCCGCAACGTGACCCCCCAACCGGTTGCTCCATAAGGGCCCTTTTGGGGCCTGATAAGGGCAGTTATGGAGCAACCGATGGGTGATTAGGGGTCCGCGCGCGGGTCTTGCCGGAGCGCAGCGTGTTCCTAGTGTAGCGTGTCGTTGATTCCTTTGGGTCTGATTGTTTGTCAGACTTGATTCATGGTTTATCTGGCGAAGGCATTGGAGTTGCGTGACGGGGACAGAGGCGCCCTGGAGGCGCTGACT
>NZ_JBWZCG010000005.1:0-162533 GCF_059383415.1 Pseudarthrobacter sp. RHLT1-30-1 | reverse complement strand
GCAGGCTGTGACCTGATCACCATCACCCAGTACCTGCGCCCCTCCGAACGGCACCTCCCGGTGGACCGCTGGGTCAAGCCGCAGGAATTCGTGGACCTCCAGCACGAGGCCGACGAAATCGGCTTCCTCGGCGTCATGTCCGGACCGCTCGTGCGCTCCTCCTACCGCGCCGGCCGGCTCTGGGCCACCGCCATGCGCAAAAAAGGCCGCGAAATCCCGCCCCAGCTCGCCCATATCGAAAGCTCCGGCACCACCCGCCAGGAAGCCAGCTCACTCCTCGCCGCACATGCCGGCGTCTGACACCCGTAAAGGACCAACGATGTTCCCCACACGACTTGAAATCATCCCTTCCGAGGGAATCGTGGAAAAGGTCACCGCGGCCGTGCCGCCGGGCACCACACTGACCATCACCTGCCTGCCGCACCACGGCATCGGGCGCACCATGCGCGTCGCAGTCCAGCTCGCGGAGCTGGGCTACACGGTGGTCCCGCACCTCGCGGCCCGCGCCCTGCAGCAGCGCGCCCAGCTAGTCGAGATCCTGCGGGACTGCGACGCGGCCGGGATCCGGGAAGTCTTCGCCATCGGCGGTGACTCCACCCGGGCCGCCGGACCCTACGACACGGCGGCCGCGCTGATGGACGACATCGCCCAGTACTCCGGCGGCGGCATCTCCATCGGTGTCGCCGGCTACCCCGAGGGCCACCCCTCCGTCGCCGGGCTCGACCTGCTGGACGCCCTGCTGGCCAAGCAGCACCTGGCAAGCCACGTGGTCACGCAAATGTGCTTCTCCGCCCCGAAGATCGTCGACTATGTCGGCCTGCTGCGCCGCGAAGGCGTGGAGCTGCCGGTCTGGGCGGGGGTCGCCGGTCCCGTGCCGAGAACCAGGCTGGTCGCGCTGGGCACCCAGATCGGCGTCGGCGCCTCGCTGAAATTCCTGAGCCGCAAAGGCCCGCTCGCCCGCAGGCTGCTGAGCGGGGAACGGTACCAGCCGGCGTCGCTGATCTCCGAGCTGGCCGAACACCCGGACAGGGTCGCAGGCATCCACTTTTACACTTTTAACCAACTGAACGCCGAGACGGGCGAGGCAACAACACCGTCGAGCCCCGCAACCACCAAACTCGTGACCATTCGAGGAGCAGAATGAAAACCCAGACCGAAACCGCGGCGCAAGCCCCGCACCTTGAGCGACAGCTCAGCAACCGGCACATCCAGCTGATCGCAATTGGCGGCGCCATCGGCACCGGCCTGTTCATGGGCTCCGGCAAAACGATCTCGGCGGCCGGACCCTCCGTCATCTTCGTGTACGCGATCATCGGCTTTATGCTGTTCTTCGTCATGCGGGCGATGGGCGAGCTGCTGCTGAGCAACCTGAACTACAAGTCCTTCAGCGACTTCGCCGCGGACCTGCTGGGGCCCTGGGCCGGGTTCTTCACCGGCTGGACCTACTGGTTCTGCTGGGTCATCACCGGCATCGCGGATGTTATAGCCATCGCCGGCTACTCCAAGGAACTCTGGCCCGGCCTGCCGCTCTGGATCCCCGGCCTGGTGACCATCGCGATCCTCCTGCTGCTGAACCTGACCACGGTGCGGGCCTTCGGCGAGACGGAATTCTGGTTCGCGCTGATCAAGATCATCGCCATCGCGGCCCTGATCGTAGTCGGCCTGTTCATGATCTTCAGCGGCTTCAGCTCCGACGCCGGACCGGCCACCTTCAGCAACCTCTGGAGCCACGGCGGCTTCTTCCCGAACGAATTCATGGGCTTCGTCGCCGGTTTCCAGATCGCAGTGTTCGCTTTTGTTGGCATTGAACTGGTCGGCACCACGGCCGCGGAGGCCAAGGACCCGGAGAAGAACCTGCCCCGGGCCATCAACTCCATCCCGATCCGTGTGCTGCTCTTCTACGTGGGCGCCCTGATCATCCTGATGTCCGTCACCCCCTGGACCCAGTTCGCCGCCGGGCACAGCCCGTTCATCGCCATGTTCTCCCTGGCCGGACTGGGAGCCGCCGCCACAGTGGTCAACCTGGTGGTGCTGAGCTCGGCAATGTCCTCGGCCAACTCCGGTATCTACTCCACCTCCCGCATGGTCTACGGGCTGGCCCAGGAGGGCGACGCCCCCCGCATGTTCGGCGCGCTCTCCGGCCGCAAAGTGCCCCGGAACGCCCTCTTCCTGACCTGCATTCTGCTGCTCTCCGGCGTCGTGCTGATGTACGCGGGACAGGACATCGGCAAGGCTTTTGACATGGTCACCACGGTGTCCGCGGTCTGCTTCGTTTTCGTCTGGTCGATCATCCTGGCCAGCTACATTGCCTTCCGGAAGCGCCGCCAGCAGCTCCATGATGCGTCCAAGTTCAAGATGCCCGGCGGCGTCCCCATGGTCTGGGTTGTCTTCGCGTTCTTCGCCTTTGTGATCTGGACCCTGACCACGCAGCCGGATACGCTGCTGGCCCTGATGGTCACGCCGGTCTGGTTCATCCTCCTCGGCATCGCCTGGGCCATCCTGCGCCGCCGCCCGGCGCACCTGGCCCGCTACGCCACATTCCAGGCCGAGCTCGCCCAGGACATGGAACCGAACGCTGACGCGGACCTGGAAAGGCTGAAGCGATGAAAGCCACAACGACGACGGCTCCCACCCAGGAGCCGGTGGAGCCGGCGGAGCCGGCCGTAACGGCCGAGCACGTGCTCACCCTCGACTGCGCGGAATCCCCCGGGATTGTGCACGCGATCTCGGGATTCCTGCTGGAGCACGGCTGCGACATCATCGACAACAAGCAGTACGGAGACCGCGGGGAAGGGCACTTCTTTATGCGGGTCCATTTCTCCTCCGCCCCGGAGTCGTTCAGCACGGAGCAGCTGCGCGCAGACTTCACGGCCCTGGCGGATAAGTGGCAGATGAACTGGCAACTGGAACCGCATGGCCGCAAACGCCGGGTCCTGGTCATGGTGTCCAAGATGGGCCACTGCCTCAACGACCTGTTGTTTCGGGCGCGGACCGGCGATATCCCGGTGGAAATCGTCGCGGTCGTCTCGAACCACCGCGACCAGGAGGGCTTGGTGCAGTGGCACGGGATCCCGTTCTTCCATCTGCCGGTGACCAAGGACTCCAAGCCGGAGGCTGAGGCCCGGCTGCTGGAAATCGTGGACGAACTCGACGTGGAACTCGTGGTCCTGGCCCGCTACATGCAGGTCCTCAGCGACGGGCTCTCCGCGAAGCTGGCGGGACGGACCATCAACATCCACCATTCCTTCCTGCCCAGCTTCAAGGGCGCCAAGCCCTACCACCAGGCCTACGACCGCGGCGTCAAGACCGTGGGCGCCACTGCCCACTACGTCAACGCGGAACTGGATGAGGGCCCGATCATCTCGCAGCAGGTCATTGATGTGGACCACACCTACACCGCCGACGATCTGGTGGCGGTGGGCCGGGACGCCGAGTGCGCGGCCCTGCGAAACGCCGTGCGCTGGCACTGCGAGGGACGGATTCTGCTGCTCGGCAACCGGACGGTCATCCTGCGGTAGGCAGGCCGCCCTCCGACACATATGCACGACGCCGACGACGCCGACCGGGCACCTGAACAGGTGACCGGCCGGCGTCGTCGTTTCCAAATGTCCATCGATTGCTCCGCAAGTGCCCTTATCAGCCCCCCACAAAGGGCGTCTACGGAGCAGCCGATGTGCGGTAACCGGAGCTAGGCTGCCAGTGCGGTGTCGAAGAGCCGTTCGGCGAGCCGGATCAGGTGTCCGGGCGCGTCCGCTCTGTTGACGTGCCGTCCGTGGCCCAGGAACACGGCTGTTCCGTTAAACGTGTCCTCCAGATAAACACCGGCTTCCCGGATCAGCACTTCGGCCCGGCCGTTCCCGGGCAGATTGATGGCGTTTCCCTCGTCGTTCAGGTAAACGTGCCAGTCGCTGCTGGTGATTGCCTCGACGTTGCCTTCCACCAACTCCTGCAGGGTGGTCAGGGTCGGGTCGATGGTCTCGACGCGCACTGGCTGGCTGAGCCGGGCCGGCACAATCAGGGCTGCACAGGTGGTGCGCACGCGCTGTCCTTTCCGGAGTCGCAGGTGGCCGGGGACCAGGTGAGATCCTGCCCGCCGATCACCGACAATTTGTCAGCGCTGGTTTTTGCGCGGCTTCGCGAAGAGGTCATTTGTTTCTGATTTTGCTTTTTTATCTGCCCTTTTTTCGAGAATTGACTTCCCCGTTTTTTTGACACTGCCACTTTTAGGAGACTTTCCTGACAACGGAATCACTGCCTTTCTAGGATCGATCTTTCCAATACCATACAGACTTATATTTTTAATGCCAGTTATGGGATCCAAGTCGCATTGTGCGCCTGTCCCTGCGACGGGCACGATGACTGGCTCACCCGGATAGCCCGGGCCCTGACCGCCCGCGGACGCGCCCTGTCCTCCGGAACCGGGACCGCTCCCAGCCCGTCCCCGTCCCGTCCCCGCACCCACCCGGCCCTCCCGAAAAATTGCAGCGGATCGCATTCGGTCGAGCCGGCCTCCCTCGTCCCGATTCCGAAGGAAATAGGTTTATTTATGGGGTGTTCGCCAGTAAATTTTCCGCGGGCTTTCAGGCTCCGAACTTCCTCCGCAGAAAAAGAGATCTTTCCTCACCCACACACCGCCAGGCAAGCACAGAAATTTCCGCTTCAACGGAATGGAGCTCGAACTGCGGGACCGTGCGGCTCAGGCCGTCGGCGCCAGCTCGGCAACGGGCACGACGACGGCGCCGGTCGCCGTCGAGTCCGGGTTCAGCATCCAGCCGACCCGTTTGGCGGTGTTGAGCACCACCACGCTTTCCACCAGCTCGATGCCGGGGATCCGCAGCTGGAGCGCCTGTTCTGCGTTCATAACGTCCGCCAGGGAATGCAGCCACATCAGGATCACGAAGTTGGTGCGGCCGGTAGTGGAGGCACTGAGCCGGACGTTGCGGAAGCTGCGCAGTTCGGCGGCGGCGGCCTCATGCTGGCCCGGCGGGACGTTGGCGAACCACTGGCAGCTGACCGGATAGCCCGAGTACTTCTGCGCAATTTCGCAGCGGAAGGAGAGCATCCTGCTGGCCAGCACACGGTTCAGCTGCCGTTGGACCGTGGCTGGGTTCCGTCCCAGGGTGCGGGCAATATCCGCGGCCGCCGCGCGCCCGTCCTTGGCCAGGAAAGGGATCAGGTCCAGGTGGCTCTGCGGCAGCGGCGGTCCCTGGCTGCCGGCAGCTGCGGGGCCGGAAGCCTCGGGCCCGGCGAGCGCCTGAAGCGCGGCCATCTGCGACTTGTCCAGGACGTTCAGCCGCCACGCGTACCCGCCCGAGTGCAACCGCGTGCACAACGATGTCTGGTACTTGGTGAGCCCCGGGATCTCTTTGAGCTGCGCCAGCACGACGTCGCTGAACTGCGCAAGCGTGGGTGTAATGACGGTGAGCATGAGGTCGCGGTTGCTGGCGGCCTCCTCCACGGTGACCACTTCCGGGATGGCCGCCAGCGCGGCCGTGACGCCGGCGCGCGACGCCATCTCGCAGTCCACATCCACAAGCGCCAGGCACATCTGCTTCGGATCGCCCATCGAATGCGCCGTGCTCCAGGCGACACCGGAGGCTCTCAGCCGTTCCCAGCGGGCGGCCAGCGTGGTGGCGTGGGCACCCAGGATGCCGGCGGCGTCGGACCAGCTGATCCGTGGTGCGATCTGGAGCGCGTTGACCAGCTGAAGGTCTTCTTCACTGACTTCCATCAGGATCTCCCTTCGCTGCATGAATCCTGTGTTCTCAGCATAGAACTGCATTTTTCCAGCGATTCAAAGGCCTGTGACTCCAGTCACTTCACAATTGGGGGAAGCACTTACCAAACGTTCGGGAAGCGGGACCATATGTCGGTTACAGCAGATGCCAGGGAGTTGCACGGCGACATCGCCCGGCTGCGCCGCGAACTTCACCAGGAACCCGAGATCGGCCTCCAACTCCCCCGCACCCAGGCGAAAGTCCTTAAAGCACTCGACGGCCTGCCGTATGAGATCACCCTCGGTGAATCGACGACGTCGGTCACTGCAGTTCTGCGCGGCGGCGCAGCGCACGCCTCCGCGGACAAACCGATCGTCCTGCTGCGCGCGGACATGGACGGCCTTCCCGTCCAGGAGCGCACCGGCGTGGACTACTCCTCCAGGACCGACGGCGCCATGCACGCCTGCGGCCACGATCTTCACACCTCGATGCTGGCCGGGGCGGCCACGCTGCTAGCCGAACGCCGCGAACAACTTGCCGGCGACGTCGTCCTGATGTTCCAGCCGGGCGAGGAGGGTTACGACGGCGCCGGCCACATGATCCGTGAAGGGGTGCTGGACGCCGCCGGCCGGCGCGCGGACGCCGCTTACGGCATGCACGTCTTCTCCTCGCTGGAGCCGTACGGCCAGTTCGCCACCAAGCCGGGCGTGATGATGAGCGCCTCGGACGGGCTGTTCGTCACGATTCTCGGCGCCGGCGGCCACGGCTCCGCGCCGCACAAGGCCAAGGACCCCGTCACGGCAGCCGCCGAGATGGTGACCGCGCTGCAGGTCATGATCACGCGGCAGTTCAACATGTTCGACCCGGTAGTCCTGACCGTCGGCGTTCTGCACGCGGGCACCACAAAAAATGTCATCCCCGAATCAGCGCGCATCGAAGCTACCGTCCGGACGTTCTCGCATGCTTCCCGCGAACGGATGATGTCCGCAGTCCCGATGCTCCTGAAGGGCATCGCCAGTGCCCACGGCCTGGACGTCGACGTCGAATACCGCGCCGAATACCCGTTGAGCATCACGGACGAGAACGAGACCCTCACCGCGGAGAAAGCCATCAAGAACCTGTTCGGCGACGCCAGGTTGACCCGCTGGGCCACCCCGCTCAGCGGATCCGAGGACTTCTCCCGGGTGATGGAAGAGGTGCCCGGGACCTTCATCGGGCTCAGTGCCGTCGCCCCGGGAGCGGACCACACCGCCACCGCATTCAACCACTCCCCCTACGCCATGTTCGACGACGGCGTCCTCGCCGACGGTGCAGCCCTCTACGCAGAGCTTGCCATTGCCCGCATCGCGACCCTCGCCGCGGTCACTCCCACGTCCCCCGCTTCCCAGCCCTAACTTTCCGGAGAAAATCATGACCACCATCGTTGACCCGCAGCGCGCCAGCCGGGCGGCCACCCGGAAGACCCTCCTCGGTACCGGTATCGGAAACGCCGTCGAGTGGTATGACTGGGCGATCTACGCCACGTTCACGCCCTTCATTGCCGGCCAGCTGTTCAGCAAGGCGGATCCGGCGTCGGCAGTGCTGGCCACGCTGGCGATCTTCGCCGTCGGGTTCGTGGCACGTCCGGTCGGCGGATTCCTCTTCGGCTGGATCGGCGACCGCATTGGCCGCAAGACCTCCATGACGCTCGCCGTCGGCCTCGCGTCGCTGGGCAGCCTGATGATCGGCGTCGCGCCGTCCTTCGCCGCCGTCGGGGTCTGGGCGTCGCTGACGCTCCTGGTCGCCCGGCTGGTCCAGGGCCTGGCCCACGGTGGCGAGCTGCCGTCGTCGCAGACGTACCTCTCCGAAGTGGCCCCGAAGGAGAAGCGCGGCCTGTGGGCCACCCTGATCTACACCTCGGGCACGGCCGGAATCCTGGCCGGCACCCTGCTGGGCGCGATCCTGAATATGACCCTGAGCGCCGAGGCCATGAATGCCTGGGGCTGGCGCGTACCGTTCCTGGTCGGCGCCGTGCTGGGCCTGTACGCCCTGATCATGCGCTCCAAGCTGCACGAGACCGAAGCTTTCGAAGGCGAAACGACCACCGAGAAGCGCGCGCCGATCTGGCCTCAGATTGTGAAGCACCGCAAGCAGGCCCTCCAGGTCGTCGGGCTGACCGTGGGCCTCACAGTGATCTATTACATCTGGGGCGTTGTGGCGCCGAGTTACGCCGCCACCGTCTTGAAGATCGACCGCGGCGAAACCCTCTGGGCCAGCGTCGTCGCCAACATCGTGTTCATTGCCGCCCTGCCTTTCTGGGGCAAACTGTCCGACCGGATCGGCCGCAAGAAGGTGCTCTGGGCCGGAGCCATCGGCAGCGCCGTCATGCACTTCCCGATGACCTGGCTGCTGAAGGATTCGGCCTGGCAGCTGGCCGTGGGCATGTCCGTGATGCTGATCTTCATCGCCGCCAGCGCCGCGATCGTCCCGGCCGTGTACGCGGAACTGTTCCCGACCAGCATCCGGACCATCGGCGTCGGCGTCCCGTATTCCATCTGCGTGGCCGTGTTCGGCGGGACCGCACCGTACCTGCAGACCTGGCTGGGCACCATCGGCCTCTCCAACGTGTTCAACGTGTACGCCGTGGTCCTGCTGATCGTCAGCGCGCTGTTCGTCTTCACCATCCCGGAGACCAAGGGCAAGGACCTGACGCACTAGCCGAGGTTTCCCCGGGGCATAGGGTCCCGGTCAAATGATTCCCGGCGGTATGCCTCAGAATCGCCTCCCGAGTCCGGGCGACACCTTGCGGGGTGTCGCCCGGACTCGGTACGTTACGAAATGCACGACGGCGACGTCCCATGGAAGGTTCCCCAAATGTCAGATCCTGAACTCCCGGCCCTGCGGGAACAAGCCGCCCGCGGTGACCTCGACGCCGTCGCGGAACTGATCGAACGCGCCGCCGAGCGGGAGGACTTTGACGAGCTGCGCCGCCTCGCCGACGGCGGCAGCAGCGACGCCGCGGACCAGCTCGTTGAACTTGCCGCCGAAAAGGGCGATCTCGAGGAACTCCGGCGGCTGGCCGCCGGCGGCAACACTGACGCGGCGGACATTCTGGCCGAGCTTCGCGACGAAGGCGATGCCGGGAACGTGGAGTAGTTCCACCCTCCCGACGCCCTCTCAAGGCTGGCAGGGCCTCCCCACAGGAGGCCCCGGTTGGGGTCACGGGTGGTCAGCAAGGATGCCCAAGGGGCGTGGGTTAATTATCAATTCGGCGTACTTTCTCACCGGGAACCTCTGGACTTGCTCTCTGGAGTGGGTCTAGGGTGGGGCCAATTGCTGGTTCGGCGAGCTTGGGGGGAGGCGTTCTGAATGGAAGCTCCACGTTCCGTCTGGCGTTCACTCCGCCCCATCCTGCTCGCCGGCGCGGCCGCGACAACCTGGCTGGCATTCTCGGCCCCTGCCGCCACCGCCTCTTCCGACACGGGCGCCCTGACCACCCTCACCTCGTCGGTGACGGCGCTGGAGGCCGCCGCCGCGGACCCGGTGGGGGACATCCTGCTTCCGGCCACCGGTGATGCTCCCCGGAGTGCCGGCGAAGCCCCCGTTACCGCCGTAACTTCTTTTTCAGCCCCTGCTCTGAGCCCCGTCACCAGCGAAGTGACCCGCGCCGCAGACGGTCTTTTGCAGGGCGTTCCCGTCGTGACGGTTCTCGTCCCTGCGGAATCGCTGCCGCAACTGACGGAGCCCGTCGTGAATATCGCCGACGTAGTTGTTGCCGACACGGCAAACGGCCTTCTTGGCGGGTCCGGCGTCGTTCCTGAAATCGTGGACCCCGCACTTAAACCGGTCATCGACCTGGTGGAGGCCCCGGGCACCTCCCCCGTTCCTGGCACCGCCCTCGAACTACCCGTGGGAGTCGACGTCGGCGGCAAGATCAGCTCCTTGGTTTCGGCCAACGCAGATCCATCCGGCGGCGAGAACGAACCGCTGACGGCACTTGACGACTCCGATTTCGACGCGGACGTTAGCCGGGCAATGTTCTTGGCCCTTCCCCTCGCCGGCGTGTTTTCCTCGTCCGCACCTTGGGGGACGCTGCAGCCGCGTGCCTCTGCCGATGTTGTTCCGCCGACAAACCCCGATGGCGGCCCACTGGACGCCCTGCCCGATGTCCTGCCTGCCATGCCCGGTTCCGGATCGGCCGGAGGCAACGGCCCCGGCTCTGGACCTTCGACGCCGGCATGGTTGGCGGCACAAGCTTTTGAACTCCCTCGGACAACTGAGCTGCCCATCCTGGGTGCCCTGCTCCGGTCCCCCTCCCCGGTGTCGTTTGACCCCGGTTCATCCCCTGACTAGTTGCGCCCCGTCCGCGCCACGGCGTGGAACTTCGGCCCTCGGGTAGCTTCAGGCGCCCGCCAACAACTTTTTCAGGAGATTCATCATGCATCAAAATATCCGCAGAGGGCTGCTCGGCACCCTCTTTGCCGGAGGCCTGCTGGCCCTCGGATGCACTGCTGCCAACGCGGCCGACAACACGTCCGGCTCTGACGGGCTGCTCTCCGGCACCCAGGCTGTGGCACCGGTAACGGCCCCAATCAGTCTTGGCGCCACGTCGTTGGGTCTGCTCGGTGACTCAACGGCCACGACCAACAACACGGGCGGAACCGCGGGCAACCCCGGTTCCTCCCCCTCCGCCGGATCCACCACTTCCGGCTCTGACGGAATCCTTTCGGGCACGCAGGTGATGGCACCGGTAACGGCCCCGATCACCCTGGGCGCCACGTCGCTGGGTCTGCTCGGCGACTCAACCGCCACGGCGAACAAAACCGGCGGAACCGCGGGCCATTCCGCGAATGCCCCGGCCACTACCGGATCCACCACTTCCGGCTCTGACGGAATCCTGTCGGGCACCCAGGTGGTGGCGCCGGTAACGGCCCCGATCACCCTGGGCGCCATGTCGCTGGGTCTGCTGGGGGACTCAACGGCCACCACCCACAACAGCGCGAACACCGGCACGACCGAAACCGCGGGCGACCCCGCTACGGGGTCCACGACTTCCGGCGCTCACGGAATCCTCTCCGGTACCCAGATCGTAGCGCCGGTAACCGCCCCAATCACCCTCGGCAGCACCTCAGTTGGCGTACTCGGTGACTCGACGGCCACGACCAACACCACCGGCGGAACCGCGAACAACACCACATCTGCACCCGCCGCCGGATCGACCACAACCGGCTCTGACGGCACCCTTTCCGGCACCCAGATCGTAGCGCCCGTAACGGCCCCGATCACCCTCGGCACCACCTCAGTTGGCGTACTTGGCGACTCAACTGCCACGACCAACACCACCGGCGGCACCAGCGGCACGACCGAAATCGCGGGCAACCCCGCGGCCGCCGCCGGGTCGACTCCGAACGGCTCTGACGCAGTTCTCTCCGGCGCGCAGATCCTCGCACCTGTCTCCGCTCCCCTCTCTCTGGGTGCAGCATCGGTGGGCGTTTCAGGCAAGTCGACGGCCACCGTGGCTACGCCCAGGCTCGCCAAGACGGGCGCCGATACGAACCTGCTTATGGTGGCGTTCCTCTTCCTTGGAGTCGGTCTGTTCATGATGCTGGTGGCCCGCAGGAGGAAGGCCTAGTTACGCAACGGCGTTCCGACAGAACATGTACGGCAAATAGATGCCGTGCATTGCAGGTTCCCGGACTCTGTGAGTCCGGGAACCTGCAAGTCCCAAAGGCACTCCAGACCCATGAAGTGGCATTAGTATCTCCGGCGAAACCTGAAGTGGTGAAGGACCCGAAGGAATTCGTCGGCTGACAGTCCTTCGAGGGTTAGCCCGAAAACGCCCCCGCGTCCGACGAAGAGCTTCGCGACGAGTTCCGGATCGGATGGCGTTTCAGTTAGGAGCCAGTGGGCGAAATTGGGAGTCAGGTGCTGGAGATGTCGACATCGTTCGTGCATCTCATCCCCTGCGCTATAACCGGTGCCGACCACCAGGCCGTGCTGCCGACCCCGCTGGACCGAACGGAGAGTCTCCCCGATGAGCAGGAGATCCTCGACCGCTTGCAGTGAGTACCACTCAGTGGCCAAATCGGTCAGGCCTGCGGGGTTGTGCAGTCCGAGCGCCCCGTAGGCATCGAGAATAATCTCGTGGTTTTTGGGCCTGAATGCCAGGAAATCCCAGATGAACCGCTCCCCGGAAAATTTGGTCTGGAAGCGGCGCACAAAGCCCTCGGTGGCCCCGTGAGGATAAGTGGGACTCGGGTTCGGTTTGCCGTCACGCAGGCTGATGCCCATCTCTGCGGAGAATGGTCCGTCGGACTGAAGGTCGTCGTCGAAGGCCGTCAGCGCTGCCGTAGAGAATGTGCCAAAGAATTGGAGTCCTTTCGCTATGCAGGCGCTCTCGTGGGCGCGTTCCTGTTCCTTTTGCAGCGCTATTGACTGACGGGCCGCACGGCGGCGTTCCGCTACTTCGGGAGCCAAAGGTGCCTTCTCCCGAGCGGCTGACCGCTCGGCCGCCAGCCGGTCCGCGACCTCCTTTTTCAGCCGGTGGTCCTCCCACGCGCGTTCCGCCAGCCCGGCCAGGATCCGGCTCCGCTCCCCATCAAGTTCCCCCATGGCCATGATCCTAGAGGCCCTCCAGTTCTTCGTCCACCGGCCGCACGGCCGGCAAGTCCGCCGACGGCAGCGGAGCCGGACACGCTGGTGTGGCAAGCAACTCTGGGTCCCGCGTCAGGCAACCAGCTTGGTCTCCCAGAGGTCTTCTGCAAGCCGGATCAGGTGCGAAGGGACGTCGGCTTCCTCGCCATGATCGCCGTGGCCGAAGAAGACCGCGGTGCCCCGCGCCACGCCCGTAAGGTCCAGCCCGCAGTCGCGGATCAGCTGGGCGGCGCGCAGGTTGGGCGGAAGGTTGGTGATCACACCTTCGGCGTTGAGGTAGACACGCCAGTCACCGCGGGTGACGGCTTCAATGTCTCCGTCGACCAGACCCTGCAGGGTGTGCAGATCCGGTGAGACTGTCTCGACCCGGGCGGGTTCGCTGATCCGGGCCGGAATTATGAGTGCTTTGCATGTGGTTCGCATTTTAGGTCTATTACTTATAACAACAGTGCAATTTCGAGTGTTCCCGCCAGGGCACAGGGGCCCATGGAAGCGAGCAGGCGGTAGCGGCGGCGACCGCAGCCGGGCCCCCCGCCTCCGGAGTAGCTCTGGCATCTTGCCCCCGGCAGTGCCAGCATGTTGGGCATCAGGCTCACAGCGCCCCAACTCCGGGCAGAAGGAGGCACGGTCATGACCTACATCAGGAACTTCCGCGATGTGGGACCGGACGCTCTCGCCCTGGCCGGCGGCAAGGGCGTTGGACTGGGCGGGCTGGTTCAGGCCGGGATGCCTGTCCCTCCGGGGTTTGTGCTGACCACCGCCGCCTACGCGGATTTTGTCGAGGCCAACCACCTCGGGGCCGGCATCCGGGAGCTCGCCGCGAGGTCTCCGCAGGCCACGCCGCAGGACTATGAGGACGCCTCGAAACGGATCCGCGTCCTGTTCTCCGGCGGAACCATGCCGGCAGCGATCGCAACAGAACTCGACGCCGCCTACCGCCACCTCGGCGACGGCGACGGCGACGGCGACACCGCCGTGGCGGTGCGCTCCTCCGCCACCGCCGAGGACCTCGCCTCGGCCAGCTTCGCCGGGCAACAGGACAGCTACCTCAACATCCGCGGGCCCGAAGCCCTGGCAGTGGTCGTGAAAGACTGCTGGGCTTCGCTGTGGACGGCACGTGCCATGGCCTACCGCAACCGCGAAGGCATCGCACCGGACACGGTCCGCCTCGCCGTCGTGGTCCAGCGCATGGCCGACGCCGAGGCAGCCGGGGTGATGTTCACCGCCAATCCGGCCAACGGCCGACGCGACCAGCTCGCGATCAGTGCCGCGTGGGGCCTGGGCGAGTCCGTGGTCAGCGGCACGGTGAGCACTGACGACCTCGTCGTCGAAGCAGGGACGGGCAGGGTGCTCTCGCGCCGGACAGCAGACAAGGAGGTTATGACTGTCTACGCGGATCACGGCACCCGGGAGCAGCCGGTGCCGGCGGGCCGCCGTCGGGAGCCCGTCCTGGACGACCGCGCGGCGGCCGAGCTGGCCGGCTACGGAACACGGATTGCGGAACATTTCGGGGCGCCGCAGGACGTCGAGTGGGCGCGGGACGGCGGCGGGTTCTTCATCCTGCAGTCCCGGCCCGTCACCGCGCTGCCCGAACCGGCCGCCGACACCCCGGATACCTGGCCGGTGCCCTACCCGCACGGGCTGTACTTCCGGGCGAGCATTGTCGAGCAGTTGCCTGACCCGCTCTCGCCGCTGTTTGCCGACCTGATTGACGGCTCGGTGTCCCGGTCGCTGCGCGCCCTGCTGGCCGAGGCCGTCGGCAAGAACGTCATCCGGGACGACGACGTCGGGCTGCCCACCGTCAACGGGTACGCCTATTACTACTACCGCACCTCGGGAATGTGGCGGGTGATGGGCAAGTCGCTGAACGCGGTCCGTGCGCTGATCCGGGGCGAGGCGCACATGGGGGTGGCCGGGTGGCGGGACTTTTCGCACCCCCGCTACGAGGCGGTGATCAAGGACTGGTCGGCCACGCCGGTCGCGGAGCTTAGCGGTGCGGAACTGCTGGAGGGGGTACAAAAGCTGCTGGACGCCGGCACGGTGTACTACACGGCGGTTCAGTCGATCATTCCGCTCGCCGCAACAAGCGAAATCACGTTCCGGACCTACTACGACAAGTTCGTCCGCCGCGACGGCGATCCTCCCGCCCAAACGTTCCTGCTCGGCTACGACAGCGAACCCATCCGCGCGGAGAAGTCGCTGTACGACCTCGCGGTCTGGGCCCGGGAACTCCCGGGACTGGCCGCGGCGATCCTTGATGCGTCCACCCCGGCGCTGGTGGAGTCGCAGCGCACCGGATTCCCGCCCGCCGGGATGGCCCCGGCGCCCTGGACGCAATGGCAGGCCCGCCTGCAGGACCACCTCGACCGGTTCGGCCATGCGGTCTACAACCTGGACTTCGTCAGCCCGGTGCCGGCCGACGATCCCTCGGCACTGCTGGAGACGGTGAAGTTTTACCTGCGCGGGCAGGGCAACGACCCGCACGAGCGCCAGCGGCACTCGGCCGCCCGCCGGGAGGAAGAAACCAGCCGCGCGGCCGACCGGCTCGGCCCGCGCCGCCGGGCCGCGTTCCTTCGACTGCTCCGCTGGGCGCAGCGTGCGGCCCCCATCCGCGAGGATGCGCTGGCCGACGTCGGGCTGGCCTGGCCGCTGCTGCGGCGGATGCTGTTCGAGCTCGGACAACGGCTGGTGGACTCCGGTGTTATCGCCGGGCCCGCCGACGTGTTCTGGCTGCGCCACCGGGAGCTGCAAAGCGCCGTCGAGTTCGGCCTCGCCGCCCCGGGCGCGACGGCAGCCGTCACCATTACCGGGGCGGACCGGCCCGTCCGCGCCACCGCCGTCGAGGAGCGCAAGATGCTGTGGCGGGGCCAGGCCAGGGCCGCCGCGCCGCAACTGCTGCCGGAAAGCCGGTGGATGGAGCGGTCCTTCGGGGCCATGATGCCGGCGCGCCCGCAGGAGAAGACCGGCGACGTCATCAAGGGGGTCGGCGCCAGCTCGGGGCAGGTCACCGCGGCCGCCTGCGTCCTGACCGGGCCGCAGGATTTTGGCCGGATGGTGCCCGGTGACGTCCTGGTCGCGCGCATCACGACGCCGGCCTGGACCTCGCTGTTCGCGATGGCCTCCGCCGTGGTCACCGACGTCGGCGGCCCGTTGAGCCACAGCTCGATCGTGGCGCGGGAGTACGGCATCCCGGCCGTGCTCGGCACCGGCGTGGCCACCCAACGGATCACCAGCGGCCAGCGGATCCGCGTGGACGGCGACGCCGGCACCGTCACGATCGAGCGGCCGGACGTTCCCTAGGATGGACGCTTCCCTAGAGTGCGAGTTTGAAGCCCACGTGGGACGCTGCGAAGCCGAGGCGCTGATAGAACCGGTGTGCAGCGGCCCGGGACTCATCCGACGTGAGCTGGATGAGGGTTGCCCCGCGTCGGCGACCCTCGCTGATCGCCCACGTGATCATGGCGCCGCCAAGACCGTTGCCCCGAAGATCCGACCGAACGCGCACGGCTTCAATCTGCATTCTTGTGGCTCCACCTCGGGCGAGGCCGGGGATGAACGTCAGCTGCATGGTCGCAACGACTGCGTTGTCGCTGGAAACAACGGCGACCAGGAGTTGGGCAGGATCCGCGTCGATTGACTGAAATGCGAGGTCGTAGGGGCGCCGGTCCTCGATCGCAAGCGACTCGACGGCGGCTCTGAGCAGGTCGGCCGCCAGGAGCCCAACAATTGACCCGACATCGGAGGCTTCGGCTTTCCGTAGAGTGAAAGTGCCTCCGGGGAGCTCCAGTTTGGTGAGAGTCATGTCCCGAGTATTCCAGCCCGCGCTACGCCGGCCCGAGGGTGACCCGGCAGCCCGCCGTCCTCAGCGCCGCTGCCGGAGGCGAGCGCTAGCCCGATTGGCCCGGGCCATCCGGCAGGCTGGCATCGACCGGGAAGGTCATGAACGCCGGCGTCTCGTACGGGTGCACGGGTAAATGGCCTCGATCCGGGTTTCCGCCACTACCTCGGGGGAATTGATAACGCCGACGGCGGGGCTGGCGCCCGGCAGCGGCGTGAAGCGCCCGGTGCCTTCGAGGCTGAACGAGCAGTGCGAGTAGTTGCCCAGCCGGCCCGCCCCGGCGTTGCCAATGGCCTCCCGGACAGCCTGCGCCGCTTCGGTGGGAACGTAAATGACCAGACAATCAAATGGCTCCATGGCAGAAGTCTGCCACGGAGCGGTTGCGCGCAACGCCGGCGGTCGGCGAGCTTCAGTGGGAGCCCCCTTCGAGGAGGGGTGTGCGTGGAGACCCAACCGCCGTCGTCCAGGGCCAAAGATCACCGGACGTTCTACCACGGCACGAAGGCTGACCTGAGGCCCGTGGACTTGCTAAACCCGGCTAAAGCTCGAATTTCGGGGAGAGAAAGACGGCGAACTTCATCAACCTGACGGCGACTCTGGATGCGGCTACTTGGGAAAGCGGAACTCGGAGCGGGCGAGGGGCCAGGCAGTATCTACCGCGTGGAACCCACAGGCCCTTTGAGGACGACCCCAATCTGACGGACAAGAAGTTCCCGGGAAACTCGACGAGGTCCTACCGCACCCGGGCGCCGCTGAGACTAATCGACGAGGTCCTGGATTGGCAGCCACACTCCCCCGAGGTCCTTCAGACCATGCGGAACCACCTCGAAGAACTCAAGCAGCTGGGCATCGACGCAATCAACTAAACTCCCCGCGGACGTCTACGCCTTGGGAAAGGGGTCAAGCAGCGGGATCCCGGCCGCCGGCTCCGGGCCCCGCCGAACTAAGGCTCAGCAGCCCTACCAGTCCTTCTTATCGGAGGGGGAATGCCGATAAGGGCCGTTACGTCAGCCCCGGACCTTTTGGGGATTCTGGCCCGTTCGCAATTGCCGCTGGACGGCCTGGGCTACGCTCTTGCGGTGTACGGACTGGATCTCCGCCGATGCACCGATGAGGATTGTAGAGACCGACACAGTTGCGGGACTGCCCGCACCGGCCGCCAGAGATTTCCTGCGCCGGGTCAGAGTCACAGACTTTGATGAAGAATGGGCGCTATCCCTTTTGGAAACACTCGGTGCCAAGGACCCAAGATCTACTTTGGACAGTTTCGAAGGCGACCGGTACATCGAACGGGCGGATCGCTCCCCCGCCGGGTGCCGCTGGTGGGCGACGACAACTCTGGGCAATCCCTCGCAATGGCCAGCTTCGGGGAGCCAAGCACCCGGAAGACAGCGGATCGGCTGATCACTGACATGCTGGACCGGGCCCCGCTCCCGGCTATTACGAACCCCAGGTCTCGAACTACCGCCGTTACTTGCTGACTTTGCCGGTGAGTGAGGCGACGGGTCGCAGGAACAGCGGGCGAGCCAGCAACCCCGCTGCAACCATGACGGCCACTGAGGCGGCGAAGATCCAGAACCCGGTCCACCCGGCGCCGTCGTTGGAGGCGTACATATGGTTCAGATTGTGCAGCGCGCCTGTGGTGAACACGAGTGCCACGTGCACGATCACGAAGCAGACGAAGTACAGCATGACCGGGAAGTGGATCGCCCGGGCCACCTCTACCGGGTAGACACGATTCAGCGTTGTGGCATCCTTTGGCCACGCCCCACTCATTCGTAAGCCAGTGGCGAGGGCCAGCGGCGACGCGATGAACACAATCGAGAAATAGGCCAACACTTGCAGAGAGTTGTAGTTAACCCAGCCGTTCTCAGTCGGCCAGTTCAGCGACGCGTACTGGACGGCGGTAGAGAGGGCGTTCGGAATGACTTCCCAACGGGTCGGGACGATCCGCATCCATTGCCCGGTGGCCAGTAGCAAAATGACGAAGATAATCCCGTTGAGAACCCACAGCGCGTCCAGGGTTAGGTGAAACCATAGATTCAGGCTGATCTTCGCAGGCTTTCCCTTGGTCTTGATCAGCCCGGTGTTGTTCCGGGTCCAGTGCTCCTTGGGCCTCGCCGTGGTCCGCACCAACCACCCGGATCGTATGATCAGCAATAGGAAGAACGCGTTGAGGAAGTGCTGCCAGCCTAGCCAGGCCGGCAGGCCCACGGGGGCGGTCGCGGGCAGTTCGACCTGTCCCGGGTAGGTGGTCAGGAAGTCCTGGATCGCAGGGAGTGTCCGCATCCACTGGGCGAAGAGCACGACAGCCGCCAGTGCCACCACGGCTATGGTGATCGCCGCGGCCAGTCTGGCCCGCTTGTTCCCGGGCTTCGTTGGCGTGGTGCTGGTAGTCGTCGACATGACGGGTTGTCCTTTCCTGAGCGCGGGGGCTCCGCTGCTGTCCCGGCCCATGGCAATGCCATGGGGAGAGGTTAGTTGGAGCGGGCCTGGATGGCTTCGATCAGCTGGGGAACTACGGTGAACACGTCGCCCACGATGCCGAAGTCGGCGACGTCGAAGATGGGGGCGTCCTCGTCCTTGTTGATGGCCACGATGGTCTTGGCGGTCTGCATGCCCGCCCGGTGCTGGATGGCCCCGGAGATTCCCAGTGCGACGTAGAGCTGCGGGGAGACGGTGATGCCGGTCTGGCCGACCTGGGAGTTTTGTTCGATGTAGCCGGCGTCGACGGCGGCGCGGGAGGCGCCGACGGCGGCGCCGAGCGCGTCGGCGAGCTGTTCGACGAGCACGAAGTTCTCTTTGGAGCCCAGGCCGCGCCCGCCGGAGACCACACTGGTCGCCCCCCGCAGCGCCGGCCGTCCCGAACCGGAGCCCGCGGCGTGCACCGTGTCGATCCTGGCGGCGTTCCCGGCGTCGATGTCCAGCGCGACGGTCGTGACCGTGGGGGTTGCTGCGGCCGCGCGCTCATCCAGCGCGCCCTGGCGCATGGTGATGACGGCCGGGCCGGACGGCACCGTCGCTTCAACGGTGTAGGCGCCGCCGAAGACTGAATGGACACCGACGGCGGACCCGTCCCCGCCCGCCCGGACATCCACGACATCTGCCAGCAACCCGGCGCCGGTACGGACCGCAAACCGGGCCGCGACCTCACGGCTTTCAACCGAGTTCGCCACGATGACGGCGGACGGTTCCAGCGTCCGGGCCGCGGACGTGAGCGCCTCGACCTGGGCTGCCGCCAGCAGCCGGCCCACCTGTTCGCTCTCGGCGAGGTACACCTGATGCGCGCCGAGGGCCCCGAGCTGGGCAACCAGGGCGGCGCCCTCGCTTGGCTGCGTGGCCACGACAGCCACGGGCGTGCCGAGCTTGGCGGCCGCGGCAATCAGGGCCGATGCGCTGGTGGCGATGGCGCCCGCGGGCGAGATTTCAATCAGTGCCAGTACGTTGGACATGTCAGTCTCCTCGGGTCAGACCAGGCGACCGGCGACCAGGAACTCGGCGAGCTCCCGGGCTGCGGTTCCGTCATCGACGATTTTCTTGCCGGCAGTGCGTGCCGGTCGCTCGGAAATAGTGAGCACGGTTGACGTGCGACCGGCCACGCTCGGGTCCAAGCTCAGGTCCGCCAGGGACAGGGTGGCCAGGGGCTTGCGCTTGGCAGTCATGATGCCCTTGAAGTTCGGGAAGCGTGCCTCGGCGGACCGCTCCGTCACCGACACAATGGCCGGCAGTGCCGCGCTCACGGCTAGGCTCCCGGACTCCGCGGTGACCTCGCCGGCCACCGTGCCCGCAGTGAGCTCCACGGCGTTCAGCGAGGAAAGCAGCGGTAGCCCGAGGTGCTCGGCCATCATGGCCGGCACCACGCCGCCGCGGCCGTCGGTCGATTCGTTGCCGGCGACGACCAGGTCAAAGCCGGTCCGCTGCACGGCGGCGGCCAGGACGGCGGCCGTCGTGGCGATGTCGGCGCTTTCCAGGCGGTCGTCCTCCACGTGCACCGCGGAGTCCGCCCCCATGGACAGGGCCTTGCGCAGGGCCTGCGTCGCGGAGGCCGGGCCCATGGTCAGCACCACGACCTCGCTTCCCTTGTTCGCGTCCTTGTGGCGCAGCGCCACCTCGAGGGCACGCTCGTTGATTTCGTCCGCGACGCTGTCACCGGCATCTCGGTCCAGCCGACCCGTCGAGGGGTCGAGCCTGCGCTCTTCCTCGGTGTCGGGCACCTGCTTCACCAGAACAATGATCTTCACGGGACTTTCCTCCTGTATTCGCGTACTGCACTCAAACTGGACTGGACTGGACTGGACTGGACATGCTTAGTGGATTCCTGCACAGCGCCTGTGATATTTCGAGCGTGGCGGGCACCATTAAGCTCAACTGTTCACTTCAGCTGATCGTGATCGCGGTATCCCATCACTCGAAGCCCTTGTAATAGTCCGTGACGAACTCAAGGTGCCTGCGCATTAGCCGCATCGCGGCCATCGAGTCCCGATCAATGATTGCGTCAAGGATCTCAGCATGATCCTTGCCGACATCGGTGCCGATATTCGCTGCGGCGTTCGACTTTCCGACGATTCTGTGAAGAGCATTGAAAAGCGGAACTGTCATGACCTCTAGCAACGGGTTGTGGGCCGCTTTGATGATCAGCAGATGGAAATTCGAATGGCTCGTAAAGGATGACATCTTGCAGTCGACTCCGGGATCGGCCTCCCTGAGTTGTTCGATGTCGTTGTCTGTGCGTCGCGACGCCGCATACCCTGCAGCGGGGACCTCGGTGATGTGTCGGATCTCCATGAGGTCGTTGATGGAGATCGAGTCCGCAGCAGCCAAGAGCGTCATGCCGACTTCGAGCTGAGTGCCCATGTGGCCAATCGTAGGAATCGTCACGAACGTTCCGCCGTTGACGCCGCGGACGCTTTTGACCAGGTGCTCGCTTGCGAGGGTTCTCAGCGCCTCCCGGACGGTGCTCTGGCCAACGCCGTACTCCTCACGGAGCTCCGGATCCGATGGCAGCCTCGAACCAGGCGTGAAAGTTCCGTCGAGGATACGGAACCGAAGCTCGTCAGCTACTGCCTCGTATGCAGTTTTCACTTCCATTATTTCTTCCTCCTGATGCCCGTACTGTTGGCGTTCAATGCGCCCGTTCCAAGATTAGGTGTGTGCGCTTGACGATGGCCTCGTCGATCAGCTCACCGTCGAGGACGAAAGCGCCCTCACCCCGCGCTTCAGCTTCTGCCAGCACCTTCTTCGCCCAAGCGAGCTCTTGCGGGCTGGATGCAAATGCCGTACGGATGATCTTCATCTGGCTGGGGTGGATGGCAAGCTTTCCATCGAAACCCTTCGCAACCGCCGACTCCGTCTCCTTCGCCAACCCTTCTTCGTCGCGGACGGCAGTCCACACCGAGTCGACGACGCGCTTGCCATGCGCCCTCGCCCCGTAGAGAATCTGCGTTCGGGCATGGTCGATGAGTTCGCGGACTCGCTCGACGGACGCCTCCGTCATTCTCACGTGGAGATCGGCCATGAGGTCGGCCGATCCGAGCGCTAGCGCTGCAACCAGGGGAACCGCAGAGATCTGCTCGGCATCAAGCACTCCCCGGGCTGTCTCGATCAGCGCAACGACGGATAGACCTTCGAGCATCTCGAACGGCTGGTCTGAGTGCGCCTTCGGCAGTACGACGTTCGTCACCCCTATGCTCCGAACCGCTTCGAGGTCCCTGTCGATGTGTCCGCTGTCGAACCCGTTGACCCTCACGCAAACACGTGCCGGATCGACGTTTGACGACGCCAGCATCTCCCGCGCAGCATCCTTGGCATCAGCGCGGACGGCATCCTCGAGATCGATGATTGTCAGGTCGGACGCAGCGATCGCCTTCTCATACCTTTCAGGTCGGTCGGCTGGAACAAAGAGCCAGCCAGGACCGGAGTCTACGATCGAAGTGGGCATCGTATGCCTTTCCCTTTGTGCGTTGAAAGCCATCTCAGCCACGGAAGGTAGCGATTATCTCGGAAGCTGGGCGTGCGAGGTCGGAGTCGAGGATCGCCGACCGGATTAGCGCGGTCTTCTCAGAGCCAACAACGGGCACTGCGCAGTCCGCGAACTTGGTCACGACCTCCTCGTTGGCCAGCGGTCGGGATGCGTGGCCGCGGTTGACTTTCTCCACCTCCTGGAACGTCGTGCCGTCTTTGAGGCGGACAGCTAGTGCCCCGGAGTACGCCTTAGGGTAAAGACTTTCCGGATCGTGGGCTACCTTGACCTGCGCGGCCACGGCGAGCAACTCTTCGTCTCCGCGCGCCTCCTCACCCAGTTCCTCGTAGGTGATCTTTCCGTGCTTGAGCGCAGCGGCTGCGAGGTACGGCAGGCTGAACTTAGTGTCGTATTCGTTGCGTGGGCGCAGTTTGTCCTCGACCGGCTCACAGACGACTTTGGATGGTACGTCGTGGATCAATGCTTCAATGCTGTCGATCTGCGAGAAGTCAAAGTTTGGCTCCTCTCGGATGCGCAGGGCGATGTCGATGAAGGCGTGGGTGAAGTGGCAGACCGGGAACGGCTTGACCGCCACATTTGCGACCTCCCAAACTTCGCCGAGGTCTGCGAAGAAGTCTGAGCTCGACGGTTCGGCATCCTGGATGTGGGTGCGGTAGAGGCCGAAGCGACCCTCGTAGATCTCCGCCGGACCGTCAAATCCGGCAGCGGCCAGGCTAACGGCATGCAGGCCGGCGTTGGCCGCCCAACCCGGATGTAGGCGCTTGGTCGGCGATCCTTCGTCGAGGAACTGAAGAAGACCGGAGGCGAACGAGCCCACGATGCCCTGTGCGGCGACGATCTGCTCGGATGTCAGTTTATGGATCACGCTCACACCCACTGCCGAGCCGAATGCACCGAGAACGCCGGTTGGGTGGAAGCCCTTGTCGTGGAACCGTCCGTCGGCGGCCATGCCGAGCCTGGCGTTTACCTCGATCGCAACAATGTAGCCGAGTAGCAGCTGTCCGAACGAGATCTCCTTCGAATCGGCCGTAGCGCTGATTACAGCTGCAAGCGAGGAAGCGCTCACGTGAGAGACTGCCGCGATGTGCGTGTCATCGAAGTCGTGGCCGTGGATCATCAGGCCGTTGGCGATGCAGGCCCCTGTCTTGCTCAGCGTCTCCTTCCGACCAATGACCGGGATGAAGCCCGGGTCCAACGGTGCCAGTCCGCTGATCGTGATGTCGGCGAATTCTGTCGCGCTGGCGGAGATGCCAACTCCGACGGAGTCAAGGAGTAAGTGGCGAGCTCGGAGCACCACGTCCTGTGGAATGCTCGCGAGGTCGATTTTCGAAACGCGTTCTGCGATCACTTCAGAAATGCTTGCCATGTCTTCTCCTAGGTCAGATCTTCGTGCGGCCGGCGAAGATCGACTTCGCGATCACGGTGTTGAGAATGTCGTTAGTGCCTTCGCCAATGCTCATGAGTGGCGCATCGCGGTAGAGGCGCTCGATCTCGTACTCTGTCGAGTAGCCGTATCCACCATGGATCGACATCGCGTCGATCGATGTCTCAAGAGCTACCTCCGAGCAGAAGACCTTCGCCATGCCGGTCTCGCCGTCGGCACGGCCTTTCAGGACGCTTTGCGCAGACCAATACATCAGCTGGCGAGCAGCCTGGACGCGGGTGGCCATTTTGCCGACTCGCAGCTGGATGGCCTGGAACTCCGAGATCGCCTGTCCGAACGACTCACGTTCCTGTGCGTAGGCGACGGACAGCTCGAGCGCGCGCTGAGCGATTCCGACCGAGCGGCCGGCGATGTTGATGCGGCCCCACTGGAGTGCTGACAGGACCTGTTGCAGTCCGTGACCCTCGACGCCGCCGAGGAGCGCGCTCTCGTCGACTTCACAGTCTTGGAACAACACCTCGCACGTCTCGGGTCCCTTGTACCCGAGCTTCGGTATGTCCCTAATGACCTCGAATCCGGGGGTGCCCGCCTCGACGAGGAGGATGCTCATTCCAAGATGCGCAGGGGTCGTCGTGTTGTCGGTCTTGACGAGGACGGGAAGCGGGTCGGCGTGACGGGCGTTGGTAATCCACATCTTCGTGCCATTGATGACGTACTTGCCATCGACTTTCTTCGCCGTGGTCCTGATTCCCTGCAGGTCAGTTCCGGCGTCAGGCTCGCTCAGAGCGAGCGCGGTCCGCCTCTCACCTGCTGCCAACGCAGAGAGGTATTTCTGCTTCTGTTGTTCGGTTCCGTGCTCGGCGATCATCTTCGATGCCATCGTGTGGCTGCCGAAAATGCCGGCCACGCCCATCCAACCGCGCGCGAGCTCTTCGAAGACGATTCCGAACGAGACGGGGTCAATAGCGAGACCCCCGTACTCCTCGGGGATAGTCAGGCCGAAAAGGCCCAACTCCTTGAGCTTCGCGACGATTGCGGTAGGGTACTCGCCCGACGCCTCCATTTTGTTGGCGACGGGGACAACCTCCTTGTCGACAAACGAGCGTAGAGTCCGCTTCAGGTCCTGCTGCTCTTCGGTGAGCTCAAACATAAGTCTCGACTCCTCTGATCTGCTTCTTCTCGTTGAGCTCGGCCAGCAGCTCAGCTCGGTTCTCGTCCATCCTGGGTGCTGGGTTGTTCGTCGTTTGACGGTTTCCGACACGGGGTGCCGATGCGATGTTCTTGATGGTCCCCCACTTGTGGTGCCGTGTCTCGAAGACGAGGCCGCGGGCGTCAATGAGCGGATCATGAAGCGCATCGGAAACGCTCTGGACTTTTGCGACGGGAATCCCGGCAGCGCCTAGTCGCCCGACCCATTCGTCGGCGGTATGTTCGAGGAACGCAGCGTCTAGGATCGCGAGGATTCCTGCTTTGTTTTCTAGGCGCCGCTCAAAGGTGGAGTATTCCTCAGCCGCCAAGCGGTCGTCGCCCAGGACATCCACTAGTCGTTGGTAGAACTTCTCCTTCGCGCAGCCCACCGTGAACCATCCGTCGCTCGCTTCGAACGCTTGGAATGGCACGAGCGACGGATGGGATGACTTTTCCGTCCTTACCGGCTCGAAGCCCTCGTTCAGATGCCAGCTGCCAACGTAGTTGAGCATCGACACAGCGGTGTCGAAGAGGCTGACGTCGCAGTCCATTCCGACGCCGTCGCGACGGGCTGCATGGACCCCAGCGAGTATCGAAATCGCCGCCACGAGTCCACCGCTGAAGTCGACGAGAGAGAGTCCGGTCTTGGTCGGCGGCCCTTGGGGGTCGCCGGTGATGTCCATCCAGCCGGCAGCGGCCTGCAGCATGTAGTCGTAGCCTGGTCTCTTGGCCGCCTCGCCGTCGGAGCCGTAACCCGACAGCGTGCAGCACACGATGCGGGGGTTAAGCTTGCGCAGCGATTCGTAGGTGATGCCCAGCTTCGCCGGAACGTCGCCTCGCAGGTTCGAGAACACGACGTCCGCTGTCGCGACCAAGTCGTTGAACACTTCTCGGTCTTCGGCGTCCTTGAGGTTCAGTGCAATGCTTCGCTTGTTCCTATTGAACGACTCGTAAAAGAGGGAATCGGTTCCGTCGCGGTACGGAGGGACGTAACGTCCGACGTCGCCGCCGGTTGTGGGGTCTTCGATCTTGATGACATCGGCGCCGAGATCGGCGAGTTGCATTGATCCCCAGGGGCCTGCCCCGTACTGCTCTACTGCGATGATACGCAGATCTTGTAGCGGTTTCATTTTCGTACTCACCTTAATAATTGGTTCACTCGATCCGTTTCCTCCGACGCGGGGTGCGGAACGGTCAGTCGAGGAAGTCGGTGACCGATTCGGGCGAGTCGGGAAAGTAGTTCTGGCCGATTCCACTCTCGCGGGTTGCGACCATCACCGACCGCTTCCACGTCACGACGGTTTTGCCTTCCTGGTTGACTCCACGGGTGGCCATTGAGACGATTCCCGCGTAATCGCGGGACTTGGATCGACGAGCTCCTGTGCACACGCTTTCGGCGTAGATGGTGTCGCCGACGTACACCGGGTGGCGGAACATAATGTCGGTGAACGCTAGGTTCGAGATCGCATTCTGGCTCATGTCGAACACTGAAAGGCCCAGGACGAGCGCTACTGTCAGACCGGAATTGACGATTATCTTGCCGTCGGTGATCGGGTTTTGCGACGCGAAGTGCCCGTTGAAGTGATTTTGGTTGGTGTTCAGTGTCAGGTTGCTTAGCCAGACGTTGTCGGCCTCGCCGATAGTTCGGCCGAACGGATGCTTGTATACATCGTCGACAACGTAGTCTTCGAAAAAGCGTCCGATCACTGCCTCATGAGTTGTCACTTCTGTCGTTCTCCTTCTTTGTTGCTTTCACTACCCAAGATCTGAGCCGAGTGGGTCGCAGCCGGCGCATCACTTAATGTGCATCTGGACTGGTCAGGCGATCTCTTCGAGGCTGCGGTTGCGGGTTTCGACGGGGATGGCGATGACCACGGCGACCATGCAGACTGCCACGGCACAGACGAAGCCAATCGGACCCATGATTCCGAACTGCAGGAACAGGCCGGACATTACGAACGGGACTCCGATCGAGGCCCCGCGGGCGAACGTGTATGAGATGCCGGTCCCGCGGAGTCGGTACTTCGTCGGGTATAGCTCTGGCATGTAGGTATAGAGCACGAACGTCACAAGAGCGTAGATCGCTGTCACGAGGACCACGCCGACGCTGATTACCATCACGATCGAATGCGACGCCGCGTACGCGAGACCCAGGGGGATGATGATGATCGAGAAAAGCAGGATCGCCCTTCGCCTGTTAATTCTGTTGACTAGTAGGAGGCAGAGGACGCCGCCTGCGGGAGCGCCGATAGCCATAAGCGCGGTGTAGGCAAGCGAGTCAGAGACCTTGATGCCCTGTGCGACGAAGAACGTGGGCATCCACGAGATCAGGCCGTAGACGAACATGTTGACGCCGACAGTCACGACGGATCCGAGCAGCACAAGCTGCCAGAAGGGCCTCTTGATGGTCTCCTTGGTCGCTGGCTTCTCCTCGCCAAGCGTCGCCGGAGCGTCTCCAAGGGTGGTTTCCGAGTGCCTCTCAAACTGCTCAACGACCTTTATCGCCTCGTCGAGGCGGCCCTGGGTGGCCAGCCAGCGCGGGGATTCAGGACAGTTGGTGCGGGCGATCCAGACAATGACTGCTGAAACCGCACCGATTACGAACATCCAGCGCCAGCCAAAGTTGGAGATGACTATGGCTCCGATGGCTGTGGAAATCAGCAGGCCAGAATTGACGAGGATGCCGAGGAACGCCGCCCACCTGCCGCGGTTTTCCGGGGGAATGAACTCGCTGAGGATGGCCCCCGCGAGAACGAGCTCAGCGCCGAGCCCTATGCCCATTACCAGGCGGGCGGCGACAAGGAGTTCGAAGGTCGGCGCGAGCGCGGCGGCGACGCCGGAGACGGCGAAAATAAGTAGGTTGAACTGGTAACTGAAGCGGCGGCCGTAGCGGTCGCCGATAAAACCGGCAGTGGCCGCACCGATCACCATCCCGACGAAGGTCATCGACATGAAGATCGCTATTTGGTTGATTCCTGCGAACCCGGAGGCAACGAGTGCTGCCGCGACTCCGGCCATGAGGTAGACGTCGTACGCATCGATCATTGCTCCTGCGCCGATATAGCCGAAGAGTTTCTTGTGTTCCCTGTTGATGGTGAGCGCATTCATCCGAGCACCGATTCTCACGTTCTCGGTGATGATATTCACAGACATCTTTGTCCTGCCCTTCTGATTGGATTTCAACCGCTGACGGTTTCAGTCACTGTCTTCGCGAACTCCAACAGTGCGCGGTCGTCGAAGGGCCTGCCCAGGATCTGAAGTGCAGGCACCAGAGACTCTTCCTCACCGGGGAGGGGAATCGTGACTGCGGGCAGGCCGAGATAGTTGGTGAAACGGGTGAACTCGCTAACCCGCATGTAGTTTCGGCGAACCGATTCGCTTGCCTGGTCGCTGACATTCGTCATCTTTGGAGCGAGGGTCGGTGCCGTTGGCATGAGGAGGAAGCGCGAGTCCTCTAGGTTCCTTTCCAGGAAGCCGCGGATAGCTTCCGGCCTCTCATTGACGGCATCGGCGTATTCGAGGGCCGTTACGGCGGTTCCGCGGATGACGCGGGATAGGACTTGATCTCCCAGCAGGTTCCAGTTCCACGCCAGCACACGGCCGACATTTCGGGCAGCTTCGACGCTGACCACGACCACAGATCTGCGCTCGAGCTCCGAAAAATCAATCTCGACGCCCGGGGAATCGGCGCGTCCGAGGGTTAGGAGAGCAGCCTCGTAGGCTCGCGCAACCGGCTCGTCGCACCTGTGGGTCACCGTGTCGACGGAGATGTGCGCGAAGCTTGATCCCTTTTCCGCACGGTTCTCCTCGAGTCTGCTGCGCATCTCGGAGCTCACGGCGGCCTCGTTGTCGAAGAGCGCCGCCGCCGTTGCGAGCAGGTGCTCGAACTCGCGAGAAATCAGCCCGATTGTGTCGAGCGTCTCCGAAAGCGGGTAGAGGCCAGTGTGCGAGAAGAGTCCGTTGGTTGGCTTATATCCGAAGAGGCCGCAGAAGGCGGCCGGCAGTCGGACCGAGCCTCCGGTGTCGGTGCCAAACGACACGTCGCATGCTCCGCGCGCTACCGCGATGGCGGAGCCGCTGGACGATCCTCCAGCAAAATGCGCCTCGTTGAGAGGGTTCACTCCGTCGCCGAGCCACTGATTGTGGCCTGTCGGGCTCATCGCGAACTCGGCCATGTGGTTCGAGCCTACAATCGTGCCACCAGCTGATTCGACAGCCGACAGAAGTGGCGATGTGACAGCCGACCGCCGATTGCGGAGCGAAGGATTACCCATTGTGATGGGGTAGCCCTTAACTCCTATGTTGTCTTTGTGCGAGTACCTTATGCCGGAGAGAGCATCACCCGTGGTCCTGGCACCGGTGACCCGCTCGAGAAGATAGTTGCGCATGATTCCAGTGTGAGCGGCCATTTGTTCGTCACTGGTCCACAGCACAGGCTGCTGCGCACCGCTGGCCTCAGCGAGGACAATCCAGTCGCATGGTTCGGGGGCGGTGAATGCCGCGTCTACTTCAGCTGCAGCTCGCTCGACGAGGTCGGCCGCCTTCTCAAAACGAGAAGCGCCCAGCAGGTCGTTGACGGCAACGCTAATGCACTTCGAGGGGCTGGATATTGAGTCATCGCTGTTCAAACTGTTCATTTGGTCCCGTCTCGCGTCGAATGCCAGCCGCGGCATAGTTCATCGAAATTCGCAGGCACTCCCAGTGGGGAAAAGTATGACCTGCAACACTTTTAGAAAGTGTAAACCTCTGATGTGGAGGGGGTCAAGGAGTCAGATAGGTGACTTTTGGTCGGATTTGCTGCATATTCATATGATGTTATGTAGATTCAGTCCGAGGGTCAGGCTGCGTTTGGTGACCCGGTTCCCGGTCTCCACGAACCAGCAGGATGCCTGTTTCACCCGCATTGATGCGTACATGTGAGCGCCAAAGCAGTCCCAAGCGATGTGACCTATACAAAAGTGCATCTGCGCAATGGCCAGAAATGCCTATGCGGCCGTTGGGTTCCCGGAACGGCTATCGAATGGCCGCCTCCGGAACCCGGCTGAGGTCCGTCCCATGTTTTATGTACCTGAGAGGAACTGATGAGCCTGCAGCCGATTACCGTCACCGGTCACGTCCAGAAGGAAGCGTGGCAAAACAATGTGCTGCCACCCGTGGAGCAACTCGGCACGGATGTGTGGTCCATCCCCGTACCGTTCCCGGACAATCCCATGCGTTACACTCTGAGCTACCTGCTCCTGGGGGCCGGCGACGCTGTCCTGATCGATCCGGGCTGGGACAGCGACACGGGCATGGAGCATCTGGCCGCCGGCCTGCGGCAGGCCGGACTGGGGCTTACCGACCTGACGGGGATCGTCGCGACCCATTTCCACTCAGACCATCTGGGGATGGCCGCCCGCTTGCGGACGGCAACCGGGGCGTGGGTGGCCCTGGGCGACCGGGAAGCGGGCCCGATCACCGCCAATGAGGACCCGGAGCTCTTCCTCCGCACTCACCGAGAGGAGCTGATGCTGTGGGGCGTTCCGGCGCACAGACTTGCCGAGGTGGCCATGGGCCATGGAGCAGTCGCCCGGCTGCAGAACCTCGCGGATCCGGACGTCCTCCTCGCAGACGGCGGTCGGGTGCCCGCCAAAGGGCTCAACCTGCGAGTGGTCACCACCCCCGGTCACTCGCCGGGGCATATCTGCCTGATCGATGAACCGCACGGCCTGATCTTCAGCGGGGACCATGTCCTGCCGCGCATCTCCCCGCACATCGCCCTGGATCTGCCCGGGCTGGCCAACCCGCTGGCGGAATACTACGAATCTCTGGACCTGATCGGGTTCGAGGACGAGATGGAGGTCTGCCCTGCACACGAGTACCGGTTCAGCGGCATGCAGCGGCGGGTTGCACAGCTGATCGAGCACAACCGCGAACGCTCCTCCGAGGTCCTCCGGGTGCTGGAGGCGCACCGGCCCGACACCGTGTGGGGCATCGCCCCGCACCTGAGCTGGTCCCGCGGCTGGGATTCCCTGCAAGCCAACTCGCTGCGCCTGGCACTCTCCGAAACAGCCAGCCACGTGGTGTACCTGCGCTCCCAGGGCCACGACATCGACGTGCCCGTCACGGAACAACGCCCGGCTGTGTCTCGGTGACAGCAGTCTGCCGGACAAGCTCTGGATCTGGGGCGACCGACAGATGAGACCACCGAGCACCCCTGTCCAGGATCTGATACCAGGGCATCAGTATCACCTCGGCAGTTAGAGACAGATTAATTCTGGCTGCCGAATACCAAAAGGGGGACCTCATGGCACCTTAGGAATCAGGACAGGGACGGTGAAGCTCATGCAAAGCGGACGATCAGCGGTAGCGCTTGCATCCGGGACAACGATCAGTGGGGGGTTTGTTGTATTTCTCTTCGCGGCCCTTTTCCTGGAGATTCAAAAAGATGTAGACCTCCCTGACTGGTTCCTCGGTTGCGCCGTAGCAACATACTGGGCGGGTTCCGCGGCCTCGTCTCTGACGGCTGGTCGCCTAGCCGTATCTCTAGGTGTCCGATACACGATGACTTTAGGAGTGTGCCTCGCTGCCACATCGATGGTTGGGATGGCGCTGCCGTACAGCCAGTGGTGGTCCCTTCTAGCATGGTCCTTCATAGGAGGCGCCGCGAACAGCCTTGGTCACCCAGCTTCGAATCAGCTTGTGGGGAAGTGGGTACGTCAGAGCCGGCTGGGGCTCGCGTTCGGAGTCAAGCAGGCAGCCAACCCGTTAGCAGCAGCGCTGGCCGGCATCAGCGTCCCCCTCATAGCGTTGACGTGGGGATGGCAGGCGGCACTCCTAGGGTTTGCCGTCGTCACCTTTGTATTCGGAATCTGGATCCTAGGTAAGGGACCACGTTTGAAGAAAAGCGCTGCGAAGAAGTATGCCAGTTCAGGCTTGTCTCCCCAACAAGTGAAGTGGTTCTTCTGGCTTGCAGTCGCAACGTTCCTCGCGTCGACGGCAGCCGTGACAGCCGCAACCTATGTTGTAGTCGCGGGCGTCGAAGCTGGTTTGTCTCACAGTCAAGGCGCTCTTCTACTAGCCGCGGGAAGTATCAGTGGGGCGGTCAGTCGGGTTGTTGTGGGCCGCTTGTCCGACAATGCCTCAGAGCAGTTTGCCCTCAGAACGACGGTGGTCTTGCTTATGGGAGGCAGTATCGGACTTGTGCTGGCTGGCACAGCAAACGGAACTGTCTTTTCCATAGGAATTGTCCTAGCGCTAGGTCTCGGATGGGGATGGCCCGGGCTAACCCATCTTTCAGTAACGAAAATTGCGGGGGCAGCAACTCCCGAGGCGACGGGTCTTGTTCAGACGGGATCCTACTTGGGAAACTGCCTTGGGCCCCTTACTTTCGGCTTGCTGACCCAGATCTTTCCAATGACAGTGCTTTGGTCAATGCTTGGTCTTTGTATGCTTGCCGCCAGTGGCATAGTCATCGTGTTGCGTCGGCGACTCCCAATGCATTAATAAAGCGGCGGCGACCATTTAATCCGGGGTGTGGCTTCGCCTGCGCCCTGGCCTCCAGCTGACTTCTTAGCGCAAGAATTCGCCAGGACGCCCCCAGCCGGCTGAACCGACTTACGGAACGCAGGGCGACGTCCTAATTCTTATACGTTGAGTGGACTCGCGGGGTCGTGCCCGAGTGCTGGCTGCCTGGGCAGCCGAAGCATGTCGTTTACGGCTGCGACGTAGACGTTCAGCTGACCCTGATGCTCAGGATTGAATTTGTCTGCTTTCAGTTCCACAACAACATAGCGGTCAGAAGGTACGTGGTAGAGCAAGAGGTCAACGAAGAAATCATCTCCATCGACTTCAAGGTGGTACCGGCGCCCGACGAAAGCGAAGCCCGGACCGAACTCAGCCAGGGTTTGGACCAGACGCAGCGTCATGGCTTCCACAATGGCCTGTTCCTGGGCTTCTTCGGTCAGCCCCAGGAAGTCCGGGACTAAAGGGTCTTAAGCAACCTCCCGTGCCAAGTCCGTGCCCTCGCCCGGCAGCCTGGCCTCGAGGTTGTTCGGGGCAGCACCGGCGCGGGCGTGGAGGGAAGTGAGAATCTGGTGTTCCAGTGTGGCCACTAACCAACCCTGTTGGACGGCTTTTGACGTGTATCATCGACGCAGCTCATGGTCGTCCAGCTTGTTCAGGAGCACGACGTTGTGGCTCCAGCTCAATTGTCCAGACGGCGTCTGGACAATTGGTTCCGGACCGTTCCATGCTGGGGCGAAGGCGCGAAGATTGTACACGTTGGTTCGGGAGAACCCGCAGATCGCGTGCGAGCCGGTCAAGGACTTACTCCCCCATGGCTCGTTCACCTGCCGGTCCAGAATGGTCCGGCCGATGTTCCAGTAGAGATCGATCGTGGCGGTATTTACGACGGCTGCGCGCGGTGTTGGGCCTCCCGTACGAAACTTTTCAGGGTCGCGAGTGCAATGTCGCCACACTCCTGGTCCGTCACTGCTCCCTCCTCGGCGCAGAGGCTCAGCGAGCAGTGCCACACATCCGCCGGCTTGTAGCCGTTCTCGACCCGTTCCTTTTTCGGCGTCCCAGCAGAAGTCCTTTTGAAGAACCACGCCGCGGCGGCGGCGAGCCCGGTCAGCTGCCGACGTAGGCCGCGAGGTGCTCGCCGGTGAGGGTGGATCGGCCGGCGACGAGGTCCGCCGGGGTGCCCTCGAAGACGATCCGGCCGCCGTCGTGCCCCGCTCCCGGACCGAGGTCGATGATCCAGTCGGCGTGCGCCATGACGGCCTGGTGGTGCTCGATGACGACGACGGACTTGCCGGAGTCGACGAGCCGGTCGAGCAGGCCCAGCAGGTTCCGGACATCGGCAAGGTGCAGGCCGGTGGTGGGTTCGTCGAGGACGTAGACGTCACCCTTCTCCGCCATCTGGGTGGCCAGCTTGACGCGCTGCCGCTCACCGCCGGACAGGGTGGTGAGCGGCTGGCCGAGGGTGAGGTAGCCGAGCCCGACGTCGACCAGCCGGTCCAGGATCTTGTGCGCCGCCGGCGTCCGGGCCTCCCCGTCTGAAAAGAACCCCTCGGCCTCGGTCATCGACATGGCCAGCACCTCGGCGATGTTGCGGCCGGCCAGCTTGTATTCCAGCACGGACGCCAGGAACCTCCGGCCCTCGCAGTCCTCGCAGGTGGACTCGACGGTGGCCATCACACCGAGTTCGGTGAAGATGACACCCGCGCCGTTGCAGGTGGGGCAGGCGCCTTCGGAGTTGGAGCTGAACAGCGCCGGCTTCACGCCGTTGGCCTTCGCGAACGCCTTGCGGATCGGCTCGAGCAGGCCCGTATATGTCGCAGGGTTGCTGCGCCGCGAGCCCTTGATGGCACCCTGGTCGATGACCACCACACCGTCCCGGCCGGCCACGGAGCCCTGGATCAGCGAGCTCTTGCCGGATCCGGCCACACCGGTGAGCACACACAGCACACCGAGCGGGATGTCGACGTCGACGTTCCGGAGGTTGTTGGTCGACGCACCCCGCACCTCAAGCGCGCCCGACGGCGTACGCACCGTCTCCCTGACCGTGGCCCGGTCCTCGAAGTGGTGGCCGGTGATGGTGTCGCTGACCCGCAGGCCCTCCACACTTCCCTCGAAGCAGACGCTGCCGCCCTCGGTGCCAGCACCGGGACCGAGGTCAACGACGTGGTCGGCGATGACGATGGTCTCCGGCTTGTGCTCGACGACGAGCACGGTGTTGCCCTTGTCCCGGAGCTGGAGCAGGAGCTGGTTCATCCGCTCGATGTCATGCGGGTGCAGGCCGATCGTCGGCTCGTCGAAGACGTAGGTGATGTCCGTCAGGGATGAGCCCAGGTGCCGGATCATCTTGGTTCGCTGGGCCTCTCCCCCGGACAGGGTGCCCGCCGGCCGGTCCAGCGAGAGGTAGCCCAGCCCGATTTCGGCGAAGGACTCGAGCAGATGCCGCAGGCCTTTGAGCAGCGGCGCGACCGACGGCTCGTTGAGCCCGCGGACCCAGAGGGCCAGGTCGCTGATCTGCATCTGGCACAGCTCGGCGATGTTCTTGCCCTGGATTTTCGAGGACCTGGCCTCGGGGCTGAGCCGGGTGCCGTTGCACTCGGGGCAGGCCTGGAAGGTGATGGCGCGGTCGACGAAGGCCCGGATGTGGGGCTGCATCGCCTCGACGTCCTTGGAGAGCATCGATTTCTGGATCTTTGGGATCAGGCCCTCGTAGGTGAGGTTGATGCCCTCGACCTTGATCTTGGTTGGCTCCTTGTAGAGCAGGTCGTTCATTTCCTTTTTGGTGTATTTCGCAATCGGCTTGTCCATGTCGAAGCCGGCGCCGCTGAAGATGCGGCCATACCAGCCGTCCATGCTGTAGCCGGGGATCGTCAGGGCACCGTCTGCGAGTGACTTGCTGTCGTCGTAGAGCGCGGTGAGGTCGAAATCGGAGACTGAGCCCATGCCCTCGCACCGCGGGCACATGCCGCCCAGGTAGACGGCGTTCTGGACGACGCTTTTTTCCACCCTGCCGCTCTTCTCGGTGCTCATCACCCCGCTCGCCTTCCGCGTCGGGACGTTGAAGGAGAACGCCGTGGGCGGCCCCACGTGCGGGGATCCGAGCCGGCTGAAGAGGATCCGGAACATGGCGTTGGCGTCGGTGGCCGTGCCCACGGTGGAGCGGGGGTTCGCGCCCAACCGCTCCTGGTCGACGATGATCGCCGTCGTCAGCCCCTCGAGGAAGTCGACGTCGGGCCGTGCCAGGTTGGGCATGAAGCCCTGCACGAAGGCGCTGTAGGTTTCGTTGATCATCCGCTGAGACTCCGCGGCGATGGTGGCGAACACGAGCGAGCTTTTGCCCGAGCCGGAGACGCCCGTGAACACCGTCAGACGGCGTTTCGGGATCTCGATGCTGACGTCCTTGAGGTTGTTCTCGCGCGCGCCCTGCACGCGGATCAGATCGTGGCTGTCGGCAACATGCGGCTCGGTGTTTCCCATGACGGTCATGCTAGCAGCGGCCCGGGCGGCGCCGGGTTTGACGGCGCCAGGTGGCCTGGCCGGCAAAACGTCCCAGCTAGGCGGAGCGCCCGTCGAGCGTGTCCTGGATGCGGCGCGCCACTTCGGCGGTGGGGGTGGATCGGGGAAAAACGGCCACTACGAGGTCATCGCTGGCGGGGGCGGCGGATGTGTCACCCGGGGACAGTACGCCGAAGATGCGGCGAACCGTCCGCAGTTCGTTTTTCAGGTTCTGGAGGGAACCGCGGGGGGAATCCAGCATCATTTCGCGCAGCACGTAGTTGTGCGTGGCGGTGACCGCTGCGGCGAACCGGATCGCGTCAAGTGTCGCCAGGCTTGGGAGGGACTGCCGGAGGTAGTCCGAAAAAAGACGCTCGTAGCGGGACACCATGATCGTTTCCCGGTCCCGGAGCGCGGGCACCGCCTGCACCACTTGGTAGCGTTTCTGGGCTATTTCCCGGCGTTCAGAAAACCTTCCAAAGACAAGTGCCGCGGCCTGGCATACCGCTTCCCAGGGATCGGGATGCCTCCGGGCCAGATAGCTGCCCAGCTCATCGAGCAAGGCCTCGTGGTCGGCAAAGATCACGTCTTCTTTGGCGCGGAACTGGCGGAAGAAGGTGCTCCGGGAGATTCCGGCAGCCTGGGCAATTTCTTCGACGCTGGTCGGGTCGTAGCCGTTGGCGGTGAACAGATCCAGGGCGGCCTCGGCCACCTCGGAACGGAAATTACCCACTGATGCCATCCCGGTACAGTAGCAGCGCATCGCCCTGTCCTCCGCCGCCGCAGAGTGCGACGGCGGCTTTGCCGCTGCCGCGGCGCACCAGCTCATGGACGGCCGAGACGACGAGCCGCGCTCCGGAGGCGCCGATTGGATGTCCGATGGCGATGGCACCGCCGTTGACGTTCACCTTGTCCAAACCGACACCCAGGTCGGCCGCGGAGTGCGCAACCACCGACGCGAAGGCCTCGTTGATCTCCACGAAGTCCAGGTCAGCGGGCGTCCAGCCCGCGCGGGCCAGTGCCGCGGTGATGGCCTGCGCCGGTTTGTCGGGCAGCGTTGTGTCCGGCCCGGCAATCTGCCCGGCGGGCCCGACGACGGCGAGCACCCCGAGTCCGTTGGCGTCAGCGTACCCGCGGCTCACTAGCACGACGGCCGCGGCCCCGTCGCTTAACGGCGAGGCATTTCCGGCGGTGACGGTCCCGGTGGCTGTGAAGGCTGGCTTCAGCCCGGCCAACACCTCGAGCGTGGACTGCGGGCGGACCCCTTCGTCGATGCTCACCAACGTGGGTGAGCTGCGCTTCTGCGGCACCGCAACGGGGGCTATCTCGGCGTCGAACAGCCCTTCTGCCTGGGCCGCGGCCGCACGCTGGTGCGACAGCGCCGCGATCCGGTCCTGCGCCGCGCGGGAGAGCTGAAGCTCCGCATTGGCGCGGTCTGTGGCAAGTCCCATCAGTTCGTCGTCGAAGGCATCGGTCAGTCCATCGTGACTGGCTGAGTCCAGGGCCGTGACATTGCCGTAGAGATAACCGGCGCGCGAGCGGGCCAGCAGGTGCGGCGCCTGGCTCATGGATTCCTGGCCGCCGGCCACGACGACATCCGCCTCGCCCAGTCGCAGCAGCCGGACGCCTTCGATGATGGCCGTCAACCCGGAGAGGCACACCTTGTTTACCGTGACGGCGGGGGTTTTGAGCGGTATGCCTGCCGCCACAGAGCTTTGGCGTGCAGGGTTCTGGCCCGCGCCGGCGGTCAGCACCTGGCCCAGGATGACGGCGTCGACGGCCGCCGGATCGATTCCGGAGCGTTCCAGGGCCGCTGCGATGGCGGCGGCGCCAAGCTGCACGGCGCTCAGGGCGGCCAGTTGGCCCATCAGTTTTCCCTGCGGCGTGCGGGCCGCGCCCACAATGACGATGTCCTGCTGGCTCATTTGGCGGCTTCCTGGCTGGAGGCCGTGGAGCTGATGCCCAGGGCGCGGAGCTGGGACTTCAGGACTTTTCCGGTGGAGTTGTGCGGGAGTTCGTCGGGGAAAATGACCCGGTCCGGCACCTTGAAGCCCGAGAGCAGGCCCTGGACGTGCAAGCGGATTTCCTCGGCTGTGACCGGGGTGGAGTTGCTGCGGATGACAAAGGCCACCGGGCGTTCGCCCCATTTCTCGTGCGGGACGCCGATCACGGCGACGTTTAATACTGCAGGGTGGCTGCTGATGGCTTGCTCCACCTCAATGGTGGAGATGTTCTCTCCGCCGGAGATGATGATGTCCTTGGCCCGGTCCTTGAGCTGGATGTAGCCGTCCGGATGCATCACGCCGAGATCTCCGGTGTGGAACCAGCCACCGGCGAAAGCTTCGGCCGTGGCCTCGGGATCCTTGAAATATCCCAGCATGACGTTGTTGCCCCGCAGCACGATTTCCCCCAGCGTGGTGCCGTCCGCCGGGACGTCGAGCATGTCCAGGTCCACGATGCGCGCCGTCTCGGCCTGCAGCATCCCCACCCCCTGCCGTGAGATCTTCACGGCCCGCTCCTGCGGGGACAGCTCATCCCACTCGGGCTGGTCCTCGCAGATGGTGTAGGGGCCGTACACCTCGGTCAGCCCGTAGACGTGGACCACGCTGATCCCGAGTGAGTCCAGGGAAGTAATGATCGCGGGCGACGGCGGGGCGCCCGCCGTCGTGATCCGCAGCGGCGCGGTGAGCCCGTGTGCCTGGGGCGCTTCGGCAATGATGCTGCATACCGTGGGGGCGCCGCAGAGGTTGGTGACGCCGAGTGTGTCGATAGCGTCCCAGACTGCATCAGCGCGCACGGCACGCAGGCAGATGTGGACCCCCGCCACCGCGGTGACAGCCCACGTCGTGCACCAGCCGTTGCAGTGGAACATCGGAAGCGTCCACAGATAGCGGGTGTCGCCGGTGAATTGGTTGTGGATGGTTTCCCCGAGTGAGTTCAGGTAAGCCCCGCGATGTGAATACAGCACGCCTTTGGGCTTGCCCGTTGTCCCTGAGGTGTAGTTCAGCGTGATGGGGGTGCGTTCGTCCTGGACTCCCCACGGGAGATCTGTCTCCCGGCCAGCAGGGGCAGCGAGGAAATCCGCATAAAGGGAGGCGCCGATCCCCGCCGGGACCTCCGGACAGGGGATGGTGCTGTCGGGCACTTCGATCACGCCGGCCAGCTGCGTCGGGCCAAGGTCCAGTCCCGCAACGGTGCCCAGCAGCTCCGAATCGGCAAACAGCAGCCTGGCTTCGGAATGCTCCAGGATGTACTGGAGTTCCCGGGCGGTCATCCGCGTGTTCAGTGCCACGAGGACGCCCCCGGCGAGCGGAACGGCGTAGTGGGCGATCAGCAGTTCAGGCACATTGGGACACAGGAAGGCCACCCGGTCCCCCGGCTGGATCCTGGCCCTGATCGCCTTGGCCAGCTGTTGGGCTTCGGCGGCGAATTCGGCATAAGTGTAGGAGCGGTCGCCGTGGATGATCGCTGTCTTCTGCCCGAAGACCTCGGCGGAGCGCTGGAGGAAGCGCAGGGGGCTCAGCGGGGTTTCGTTGGGAAGCTCGGTTGTGGTCATGGCGGGTCCTTTAGGCGAAGGCGCTGTGTCCGGTGACATCGCGGCCGATCAATAGGGTCTGAATGCTTTGCGTGCCTTCATAGGTATGAATGGATTCGATGTCCAACAGGTGCCGGACCACGTGGTTTTCCAGCAGGATGCCGTTGCCGCCGAGCATGTCCCGGGCGATGGAGGCCAGCTCGCGGGCCTTGCGGGTGTTGTGGTACTTCGCCATGGCAGCTTGGGTGGGGCGCATCAGGCCGGCGGCATCAAGGCCCGCGAGGTGGAAACAGTGCAGCTGCATGCTGGTCAGCTCCGAGAGCATGTAGGTCAGCCGTTCCTGGACCAGTTGGAACTTTGCCAGCGGCTTGCCGAACTGTGTCCGCTGCGTGGCGTAGTTCAGCGCAGCTTCGTAGACGGCGGTGGCGTGGCCCAAGGCCGACCAGGCCACGCCGAGCCGGGTGGCGACCAGGACCCGGGAGGTGTCCTTGAAGGTACGCGCGCCGGGGAGCAGGTTGGCCTTGGGGATGCGGACGTTGTTCAGCCTGATCCGGGCCTGGTGGATGGCGCGGAGCGACGCCTTTCCGGTGATGGTCTCGGCTTCGTAGCCCTCCCGGTCCTGCTCCACCAGGAAGCCGCGGACATCGCCGTCGTCATCGCGTGCCCAGACCACGGTGACATCGCCCACCGAGCCGTTGCCGATCCACTTCTTCTCGCCGTTGAGGACGTACTCGCCGCCGTCGAGCGTGGCGGTGGTTTCCAGTGCCACGGAGTCCGAGCCGTGGTCGGGTTCCGTCAGGGCGAAGGCGCCGAGCTTTTCGCCCCGGCCCAGCGGACCCAGCCAGCTGGCGCGCTGGGCATCCGAACCGAACATGGCGATCGAGCGCATTGCCAGGCCGCCCTGGACCGCGATCACGGTACCCAGGGAGCCGTCCCCGCGGGAGACTTCCATGTTGACCAGTCCGGCGCCCAGTGGCGTCATCCGGTCCAGGCCTTCGACGTCAATGCCGTCGGCCAGCAGGTTCAGGCCGCCCATCCGCTTGGCCAGGTGGGCGGGGAACTCGGCGCGCTCCCAGTAGTCGTTCATCTGCGGCAGGGCCTCCGCGGTGAAGGCCCTGGCGCGGTCCCAGACTTCACGGTCGGCGCCAGGGATATTCGCGAAGACAGAATAGTAGTCAGTGTCGAGTGGTTCGGAGACGTCATAGTCGGGCATGGCTTGCATCCTTAGCGGAGGAGTAGGGGAAAAGGGACGGGAACTGCTTGCTTGGACGGTCCGCGTGGTTATTGGGCGAATCCGGGGCCGAAGTGGAATTCCTGTCCCCACACGCGCCGGGAGGCGCCGCTGAGGTCAAGCACCGGCGTGAGGCCGCCCTGGTGCGCCGGGAAGTTGGCGCCGAGCAGCATGCACAGATCCACTTCCGCCGGTCCGGCCACCACGTGTTCGGCGAGCATCAGCCCCACCTCCTCCGCCAGGGCCTCCAGGATCCGTGCCCTGATGGCCTCCGCATTCTGTGCCGGAGCGCCGACGTCGGCATCCGGCAGCAGGGCGGCCGTCTCGGGAAGCAGGGTGCCCGTTTTGTCGAGATAGCCGCGCAGGCCCGCCTTCGCCAGGGCGGCGAGGCTGGTGCTGACGTAGAAGCGGTCCGGGTAGGCGGCGTGCATGGTCTCGCAGATATGCAGCTGGACGGCGGGTCCGATGAAACCCAGCAGGGTCAGCGGCGTCATGGGCAGGCCCAGCGGATCCAGGGCGTGGTCGGCCAGTTGGAGATCGGCGCCGTCGTCAATGATCCGGAGAAGTTCGCAGAAGAGCCGGCTCAGGATCCGGTTCACCACAAAGCCCGGTGTGTCCGTGACCAGGACCGCCGTCTTGCCCAGAAGCCGGGCGAGCGAACAGGCAGTGGCGACGCTGACGCCGTCGTTGTCGTCGGTGTTGATGATTTCCACCAGCGGCAGCACAGCCACCGGATTGAAGAAGTGCAGTCCCACGAGGCGTTCCGGATTGGCCAGGCCTTGACCAATCGCTGCCACGGAAAGCGACGAGGTGTTCGTCAGCAGCAGCGCATCTGCGCGCAGCAGGGGCTCGATCTCAGCGAAGACGGCGCGCTTGACGCTCAGCTCCTCGTACACGGCCTCAATGACCACGTCGCAGTTCCGGTATTCGCGCTTATCCACCGTTCCGCGGACCAGACTGCCAAGTTCCCGCGCCGCCGTTTCAGTGAGCTGATTGCGCAGAACCTGTTTGTCCAGATGTCCGGCGATCCAGCTGAGGGCCGCATCCACCTTTTCCTGGGACAGGTCGGTGAGCAGGACCGGGACACCAAGCTGCTTGGCGAAGAGCAAGGCCAGCTGGCTGGCCATAAGCCCGGCGCCGAGGACACCAACGCTGCGGACAGGTCGCGGGTCCGCGCCGGGCGCACCCTGCGGCGTTTGGCGGTCAGCGGCCAGGAGGGCCGCCGCGTACGCGCTGGGCGACATCTCAGGAACCGGGGAGAAAGCGGTGCCCGCGGGCGTGGCAGTTTCAACGACGTTGTCAGGAACCATGTCACCGTTTTATCGTGAAACTGCGTGTCACGTCAAGTGATACTGAGTTTCATTTGTCGCAACAACCCCGGCCGAAACGTTTACTTGCCGAGGTACTGCCGGTAACTGGTCAAAGACCCGGTCCCGGAATACCCAAGATCCCCGGGCGACACCGCCGAAGCTCCATCCGCAGAAATTACCTGGATCGCCAGGTTGACTTCAGGATCGCCGGCGGCGGCGTCCACAATCGCCGGAAAAGCATCCCGCAGGACTCCCATCATGGTTTCCGGTCCGCCGTGTCGGCGTGCAGAAAGACATCCCCGCTCCGGCCCCCGCCGCCGGAGGACTTGTAGCTGGCGTCCACCCTGGCCACATGCGCCAGCGGCTGGACCGATGCTTTGTACTTGGCGGCGAAATCAGTGTCCGAGGTTCCCGGTTTTTGTCCGCAACCCGCCAGGACGGTGGCCAGCAGACCCACCATCAGCACGGTGATGATTTTTTGCATGTTGTGACTCACTTCTCCCCGCCTACACCGGAGGTTGCTGACCCAGAGGAAGATCCCTCCAAGGGTACTGGGCAGGCAGTTCGGGGCTTCCCGGGACACGTCGGCCCGCTGCAGCACCGCTCGCCTGTGGACTTTGGCGCGCTTTGGCGGCTGCGCCAGCACAGGGTGGCAGTCAGTTGAATGTGAACAGGGATCGTTCCCGCAGGTCAATCATGGCTTCCTGCAGCTGCGGGGTATCCCGCCACGACGGCAGAGCATCCCGGATACCGGAGCCCACGAACTCCATCATCTCGTTCGGAGTGAACAGCCCCACGCCCTGCGGTGACCACCTCACCTCCGCCGGGATCGGCTCATCCCGGTCGTACATCACGAACAATGGCACGACCCGCTCTATCCCCGGGAGCACAGCGAATCTGCGGGCACCGTCCACGAGCCCCTCATGCCTGTGGCTCCAGCGCGGCGGATGACCGATCCCGTACCGGCTGTTGGACTTCTGCACCCACTCCAGGGACAGCGACTTCCAGTAAGTGATGGTGGGGTCTATCAGGTACACGGTGGAGCCGTGGAGCACGGCATGCTCGATGGGGAACCTCGTGTTCAAGGTGATCCTCGGCGTGCCCGGGGCCCTCAGCCGATGGAAGACGGTCACGCCTGGGATCCGGGTGAGCAGGTTAAGGAGGGCTGCGGTCAGCCAGATTTCGCTGACGGTGGTTCCTTCGCTGCCAGATCCCCTGCCGTGCGCTGAGGTGACCTGGGTGCCGAAGACGCGCTGGCCTGCCCGTGAGGCATCGGACTCCCGGCCCGGGTATCCGCTGTAGTCGGCCCCGAACCACGAGTAGGACTCCGGGTTGATGCTGCGCTGCCGGAGCTGGTTTTCGAGGCTGTACTGGTCGGTCTCTCGCATGGGCATGCTTTGACTTTCGGTGTAGTGGCGGCGTGACCGAAAGCCTCTTGTGGCGGGCCCTCTGCCGTTCTGAACTGGTTGGTCAAAGGCGCCTGCGTCTGGGAGCCCCAACTCTCATGCAGAACTATAGCCGGGCTCTCGGCTTTGGCAGTGCTGTGCGACGACCGGGCCTTCTCTGTGGCGCCTTGGCCCCTTTGGGGAGCTGCTGCCGCGCAGGCCGGAGGAGTACCCCGGCCGTGCACCTGGCAGGGTTTCAGTTTCGCTTCGGCGGCGGGCGGTCAGGCTCTGCCGCCGGCCAGCGCCTGCCGCTGCGGCCACAGCGTCACGGACTCCAGCGCGGACAGTGCCCGGGCCACGGCTTGGGCCTCCGCCGTGAACAGATGCCCGTGGACCCGCTGGCTGCACAGCCTGAGTGCCTGGCCGCGATCCAGGCCGAACCAGTCCATCACCGTGTCGATGCCGTGCGGGCTGAGCCGCCAGGTCTTGTCCGCGTCCTTAACAATCGCGTCCTCGATCGAAATCGCCTCGCGCCGGGAATCGTGGCCGTCGATGATGTCCAGGATTGCAGGCACCTTTCCGGCGTCGTACCCGGCCTGGGAAAGAATCCCGGCGGCGAGCCGGGCGCCTTCCTTCTCGTGCAGCAGCACCAGATCCGGTCTGCCGCCGCCGGGCGCTATGGCCTGGAGGACCTCCGCGGGCGGCACCTGGGACCAGCCGATGTCATGCAGCATGATGGCGGGGAGGACGACGGCGGCGTCCGCCTCCGGGTGCGCCTCGAGCAGGGCCCGGGCCAGCCCGAGCGCATAGAGCGTGTGGGCGTCGTTGTCGCGGACCTTCAGATACGGCGCCGCAAGAGTCCAGATCGCCGCCAGTTGCGGGTCGAGGGCGATGACGCCGTCCGGTTCCGCCTCGATCCCGGCCGAGATGTCCAGTCCGGAAAAGTTGGCCTCGGGCCGCAGTTTGGTCATCCTGCCAGCGTGCCCGCCGAACCGGCCGCGGGCAAGGAAAACTTTCCGCCCAGCGGAAGCGGTACGGCAGGACGGCCAGCACTGAAACTACCCAGCAGGCCGCTTATTCCTCAGCTACAAGATAGACGTGGACAATGACCACTTGGGTCTTCTTGGTGCTGTCGAAGCGGAGGTCATAGTTCACGCCTAGCCCTGTAACGACGCCGGGCGGGAGTGAGTGATCGCTCTTGAACTCCGGACCTCTCTCAGCGGAGTCGATCCAGCGTTCCGCGGCGTCCTTTTCGATCCCGTACCGTGCCACGCCGTCGCGGATGAGAGCGAAATAGTCCTCGCGGGAGTCCGTGGTCAGGAAATACGTGACCTCGCTGAAGTCCGGCCGAGTATCCACGGTGTTGAAGCGGATTCTGTCCGTTTCACCGCTGACTTCTCCGGCAGGTCCGACAATCGTGAGGCTGATCTTGCCGGAATCCCTGGTGTTGATCTCCGGTCCGTAGCTGTTCCGGGCTACGTGCACGCCGTTCTTGAGCAGTGTGCCAGAGCTCATGTCCAGCCGTGCAGTCTTTGTCGCACGGATCTGCGCCACACCGCGTGCATCGAGCGTGGAGAAAGCACCGGCCGGCAGCGTCTCAGTCTGCACTTGGCCGGGCGACGGTGAAACCGTACATCCAGTCAGGAGCGCCACGGTGACCAGCACGGCCGTGACCCTTCCTCTTCCCTGCCAGACTGTCCAGAACAACCTTCGGCGTCTCCTGTGCATGGCCACGATGTTCATTCAACCCCCCGATGGTTTAGAACCACAGGGTATGCCACCCGGCGTCCGGGTCCGGGTCCGGACCGAGGGTGGCCCAGAAGCGTTACGACGCCGCCGCCGCGCCACCGATCGGGACCTGAGCGGCGATGCGGAGACAGGCCCGGGCGGATCAACCCGGCCGGGCCCCCCACCTAACTCGTTGCCGCCGCGTGGAGTTAAACCAGCGTGGCGGTGTCGATCACGAAGCGGTACCGCACATCCGATGCCAGCACCCGCTCGTACGCCTCGTTGATCTTGCCGGCGGGGATGACCTCGATCTCGGCGCCGAGGTGGTGCTCGGCGCAGAAGTCGAGCATTTCCTGCGTCTGGCGGATGCCGCCGATCATGGAACCGGCGAAGGAGCGGCGTCCGGCGATCAGGGCGAACGCGTTCACGGGCAGCGGTTCGGCCGGGGCGCCGACGTTCACCAGGGCGCCGTCGAGAGTCAACAACTGCAGGTAGGAGCTGATGTCGATCGAGGCGCTGACCGTGTTGATGATCAGGTCGAAGCTGCCAGCGAGGTCGGCGAAGGTGTTCTCGTCGCTCGTGGCGAAGTAGTGGTCCGCGCCGAGGCGCAGGCCGTCTTCCTGCTTCTTCAGCGACTGCGAGAGGACAGTGACCTCGGCGCCCATGGCGTGGGCGATCTTGACGGCCATGTGTCCCAGGCCGCCGAGTCCGACGACGGCGACCTTCTTGCCGGGTCCGGCGTTCCAGTGGCGCAGCGGCGAGTAGGTGGTGATCCCGGCGCACAGCAGGGGTGCGGCGACGTCGAGCTCGATGCCCTCGGGGATGGTGACGACGAAGTCTTCGGTCACGACGACGTGGGTGGAGTAGCCGCCCTGGGTGATGGTGCCGTCGCGGTCGACGGCGCCGTAGGTGCCGGTGTTGCCCTTGAGGCAGTACTGCTCCTCGCCGGCCTGGCAGTTGACGCATTCGCGGCATGAGTTGACCATGCAGCCGACGCCGACGCGGTCGCCCACCTTGTGTTTCGTGACGGCGGAGCCGACTTCGGTGACGATGCCGGCAATTTCGTGGCCCGGAGCCAGCGGGTAGGACTGCGGTCCCCAGTCGCCGCGGACGGTGTGGATGTCCGAGTGGCAGATGCCGGCGAACTTGATGTCGATCAGGACGTCGTGTGCGCCAACGTCGCGGCGTTCGATGGTGGTGGGGATGAGGGGTTCCGTCGCGGAGGTGGCGGCATAAGCATTAACGGTAAGCATGGATCTCCTGCTTGTGGATGGTTTTAGGGGGGTGCCCCGGCGTCGCACCGGTAGGTGCGGCCTTTCGGCCCGGACGTCATCGGGGGCACTATCCATCAAACACCATTGCGCTGCCGGAGAGGGAGGCCCTGCTGAAAGGGGTACTGACAGGGACTCCCTCCAGGGCCCGCACCCTCTAACGTTGAAAGTATGGACAACCAGAGCGAGACCCGGGACTTCCTTGCCACCCGGCCGGCGAAAATAACCCCCGAACAGGCGGGCCTGCCGGTCTACGGCGGCAACCGCCGCGTCCCCGGACTGCGCCGCGGGGAGGTGGCGATGCTGGCCGGTGTCAGTGTCGAGTATTACACCCGGCTGGAGCGCGGAAACCTCTCCGGCGTGTCCGAAGGCGTGCTGGAAGCCCTGGCGAGGGCGCTGCAGCTGGATGAGGCGGAGCAGGCGCACCTTTTCGACCTGGCCCGGGCCGCCAGTAGCAGCCGCAGACCGCAGCGCCGGTGGCCCACCACGCAGCCGGTCCGCGCGGGCGTCCAAATAATGCTTGACGCGATCAGCAACGCCCCGGCGTTCGTGCGGAATGGGCGGATGGACATCCTTGCTGCCAACCGGCTCGGCTTCGCCCTGTATTCGGAGATGTACGTCAGCCCGGTCCGGCCGGCCAACCACGCCCGGTTCGTCTTCCTGGACGACCGTTCCCACGGGTTTTACCCGGACTGGGAGCGCGCCGCGAATGACACGGTGGCGATCCTGCGCACCGAGGCCGGCCGGGACCCCTACGACCGCGGCCTGACCGACCTGGTCGGTGAACTGTCCACCCGCAGCGAGGAGTTCCGGACCCGGTGGGCGGCCCACAACGTGCGCCTGCATTACACCGGCCTCAAGCACCTCCGGCACCCGGTGGTCGGGGACCTCCACCTCATGTATGAGGCCCTGGATCTCTCGGCCGACGCCGGGCTGTCCCTGCTCGTCTACACCGCCGAGCCCGGTTCAACCACCGAGGATGCCGTGCGGCTCCTGGCCAGCTGGGCCGCGACGCAACATGCGGCTCAGCGACCGCTGAAGCACGGCTAACGGGCAGCCAGCCGTCGGAGGGCGCCCAGCTGACCGTCAGTGGCAGACAACCCTCACCCGGGACCTGTTTGTCACCACGTTGAAGGAATTGTCCAAGCGGACGAAATCATCCTCGCCAATGTAGTCGTTTCCAGGGCTAGGTGCCGGCCACGAGACGGCCGATGATCAGGCGCATGATCTCGTTGCTCCCTTCGAGGATCTGGTGGACCCGCAGGTCCCGCGCGATCTTTTCCAGTCCGTACTCGGAGAGGTAGCCGTAGCCGCCGTGGAGCTGGATGGCGCTGTTGGCGACGTTGAACCCGGCATCCGTGGCGACCCTCTTGGCCATCGCGCAGAGCTTGACGGCGTCGGGCGCGCCGCGGTCCAGCGCGTCCGCTGCCCGCCAGAGCAGCGTCCGGGCGGTGACGAGCTCGGTTTCCATGTCGGCCAGCTGGAACAGCAGTGCTTGCTGGTTGATCAGCGGCCCGCCGAACGCCTCGCGTTCCTTGAGGTACGCCACCGACTTATCCAGTGCGGTCTGGCCGCCGCCCAGGGAACAGGCGCCCATGTTGATGCGGCCCCCGTTGAGCCCCTTCATCGCGATCCCAAAACCGCTGCCTTCCTCTCCGAGGCGGTTGGCAACCGGAACCCGGACATTCTCGAAAATAACCTGGCGGGTCGGCTGGGCGTTCCATCCCATCTTCTTCTCGTTCGGACCGAACGACAGACCCGGCGCGTCCGCCGGGACCACAATGGCGGTGATGCCGCGGTTTCCGGTGTCGGCGGTGCGCGCCATCACGATGTAGAAGCTCGACGACCCGGCCCCCGAGATGAACTGTTTGACGCCGTTCAGCACGTAGTCCCCGCCGTCGCGCACCGCCTTGGTGCTCAGCGCCGCAGCGTCGGAGCCGGCGCCGGGCTCGGTCAGGCAGTAACTGCCCAGCGCCTCCATCGAAGCGAGCTGCGGCACCCACGCGGCGCGCTGCTCATCGTTGCCGAACGAGTCGATCATCCACACCACCATGTTGTGGATGGAGATGTACGCAGCAATCGTCGGATCCGCCTTGGCCAGCTCCTCGAAGATCAGCACCGCATCGCTGCGCGTGAGCCCGGAGCCGCCGAACTGCTCCTGGACATAAATGCCGCCCATCCCCAGGGCGCCGGCTTCCCGCAGCACGTCCACGGGGAAGTGTTTGGTCTCGTCCCACTTCGCGGCGTTGGGGGCCAGAGCCTCGTTGGCGAAGTCACGCACCATCGCAACCAGCGACTGCTGGTCCTCGTTGAGTTCAAACATACCCAGTCCTCCGAAGTGTAGATTTTGACCCAATGTAGTACGACGGGCCAATAATTACTAGGACTTCCTACTATGTTTTCTTCACGAACCCCTCACGGGCCCGACGGCCCCTGGTCCCCCGCTACTCGCTGGCTCGGGTTGTGGAGCCCGCCAGGGGGTGAATACAAGCGCCAAGGGGACGACCACGAACCAGGCGAAGCAGAGAATGACCGGGAAACGGATCGCTCGGGCCAACTAACCGCGATGGGCGGGCAAGATGTGAGGCGGCACACATTTGGTTGACTTGTCAAGCATTAGTGGCGGACTATATGCATACGCATATAAATGCGCATCGCGGCGCCCGACAGGGCAGCGGCCGCAAAATCGCTTAGAGATTGGACTGACTCATGCAACTCGAGAACAAGGTCGCATTCATCACCGGCGGCGGATCGGGGCTCGGTCTCGCGACCGCAAAGACCTTCATCGCCGAAGGTGCGAAGGTCATGATCTTCGATTTCAACCCCAAGTCGCAGGAAGTCGCCGACGAGATCGGTGCGAAGTTTGTCCAGGGCGACGTCTCGAAGGCCGAGAGCGTTGAAGCCGCCGTCGCGAAGACGGTCCAGGAATTCGGCAGCCTTGACATTGCCGTCGCCTCTGCGGGTGTCGGCGGCGAGGGCGACGTCGTCACCTCGACCGTCGAAAACTGGGAGCGCACCAACGGCATCGACTACTCGGGCGTGTTCTACACCAACAAGTACGTCATCGAACAGCTCCTCAAACAGGGCAACGGCGGCGTCGTCGTCAACCTCGCTTCGATGTTTGGCCTCGTGGCCATCTCCAACAACATCGCCTACTCGGCCTCGAAGGGTGGCGTCGTGAACATGACCCGCGCCGCCGGGACGATGTACGCGAAGGAGGGCATCCGTGTGAACGCGGTGGCCCCGGGCGTCATCCGTACCCCGCTCATCGACGAGCCGACCCTGGAACAGTATGCAAAGCTGCACCCGGCCGGTCGCGTCGGCGAGGCGCAGGAAGTCGCCGACCTCATCACCTTCCTCGCAAGCGACAAGGCGAAGTTCATCACCGGCGCGACCATTCCGATCGACGGCGGCTACACGGCCGTCTGATCCGAAACCCGCAGCACCCGATAGGCGCCCCCTCCATCCGAGGGGGCGCACCTCGTTCCCGGGACGCGCGCGGGCGGCGTGCCGCCGCAGTGGGAGCCATCCGCGACTACCCGATCAGGCCCAGCACCGCTCCAGCAATAACCACGGCGCCGGCCTCCACGCGCAGGCCGGTCACGGTCCCGCCGCGGTGCGCGGACACCTGGGTTTCCATCTTCATCGCCTCCAGCACGACGACGGGGTCCCCCGCCAAGACTTCGGCGCCCGGTTCGACCAGCCACTTCACCACGGTCCCGGCCATGCCGGCGCGCAACTCCCCGGGGTCGTCGTCGGATGCCCCCTCCTCGGACGCCCTGCCCACGGAAACCCCCGCGGGCAGGACCCCGGCGGGCAGCGTCCCGCCGGAACGCGCCCAGCCGTCCAGAAGGTCCGCCGGCAGTCCGACCGCCATCCGGCGGCCGTCCACCTCGACGGTGATGGTGCGGCGTTCGCCGTCGGGCATGGCAGTGCTGTAGCCCGGATCGGCGGCGATGGAGTCCGCGAAGTCGGTTTCGATCCAGCGGGTGTGGATCCCAAGGCCGGTTTCGGAGCTGAAGTCCGGGGAATCCACCACGGCCCGGTGGAACGGCAGCACGGTGGCAACGCCGGTGATGCTGATTTCGGCGAGGGCGCGGCGGGCGCGGCGCAGCGCCTGCTGCCGGTCCGCGCCGGTGACGATCAGTTTGGCCAGCAGCGAGTCGAACTGCGGCGGGACGAAGGAGCCGGAACGGACGCCGGTGTCGAGCCGGACGCCGGGGCCGGTGGGGCCGTGGAATTCCGCGACGGTGCCGGGCGAGGGCAGGAAGCCGCGGCCCACATCCTCGGCGTTGAGCCGGAATTCGAAGGAGTGCCCGCGCGGCGCGGGGTCTTCCGTGATGCGCAGCGGCTCACCCGCGGCGATGCGGAACTGCTCCTGCACCAGGTCGATCCCGGTGGTTTCCTCGGTAATGGGGTGCTCCACCTGGAGCCGGGTGTTCACTTCGAGGAATGCCACGGTGCCGTCGGCGGCGACGAGGAATTCCACCGTGCCGGCGCCGGAGTAGCCGGCTGCGCGGCAGACGGCCTTGGCGGCGTCGTAAATCTGGCGGGTCTGCTCGTCGCTGAGGAAGGGCGCCGGCGCTTCCTCCACGAGCTTCTGGTGCCGGCGCTGCAGCGAGCAGTCGCGGGTTCCGACGACGACGACATTGCCGTGGACGTCCGCGAGGACCTGCGCCTCGACGTGCCGGGGACGGTCGAGGTAGCGCTCCACGAAGCATTCGCCGCGGCCGAAGGCGGCGACGGCCTCGCGGACCGCGGAGTCGAAGGCTTCCTCGACCTCATCAAGGGCCCGGACGACCTTCATGCCGCGGCCACCCCCGCCGAAGGCGGCTTTGATGGCGATCGGCAGCCCGTGCTGCTCGGCGAAGGCGCGGGCATCGACGGCGGACTCCACCGGGCCGTCGCTGCCGGCGACGAGCGGGGCGCCGGCCTCGACGGCGGTCTCGCGGGCGGTGATCTTGTTGCCGAGCAGCCGGATGGCGTCCGGGGTGGGCCCGATCCAGGTCAGGCCGGCGTCCAGGACGGCCTGCGCGAAGTCGGCGTTCTCGGAGAGGAAGCCGTAGCCCGGGTGGAGGGCGTCGGCGCCGGATTCCGCGGCGGCGGCAAGGAGTTTCGGGATGTTGAGATAGGTGTCCGCGGGCGAGTTGCCGCCCAGGGCGTAGGCCTCGTCCGCAGCAGAGACATGCAGGGCGTCGGCGTCGATGTCGGCGTACACGGCGACGGAGGCCAGCTGCGCGTCATCGCATGCCCGGGCGATCCGGACGGCGATTTCACCGCGGTTGGCGATCAGGACCTTGCGCATCAGTTACTCGCTTCTTCTTTGGGGGTGCTGGCGTGTTCGGCGGTGCCGGATCCGGGGGTTGCGGCGTGGGCAGTGGCGGCGGCGGTGTCGATTGCGGCCGGGACCCAGCGGAAGCGGATTTTGCCGCCGATCGGGATCTGGGCGGCCCGGTCCAGCTGGGAGTCGACCACCACGGCGATCACCGGATAGCCGCCGGTGAGCGGGTGGTCGGCCAGGAAGAGCACCGGGAGCCCGTCCGGCGGGACCTGCAGGGCGCCGGCGACGGTGCCCTCGCTGGCGAGTTCGCCCTGGCGGGTGCGCTGCAGCGGGGTTCCCTGCAGGCGCATGCCGACCCGGTTGGACTGAGGCGTCACGTCCCAGTCCTGGCCGGCGAAGGATGCCAGCGCCGCGGCGTCGAACCAATCGGCGCGCGGGCCGGGGACGACGTCGAGCACGGTGACCCCGGCGTCCGGGAAGTCCGGCTGCAGTTCAGGGTCCCCGACGACGCCGGATTCGGCCTCCCCGCCGGCGGCGAGAAGCCGGCCGGCCGCGAGCGGTGCGGGGCCGATCCCGGACATGGTGTCGGTGGAGCGGCTGCCGAGGACCGGGGCGGAGTCCACGCCGCCGCGGACGGCGAGGTAGCTGCGGAACCCGGCCTGCGGGGCGCCGAGGGTCAGAGTTTCGCCGTCGAGCAGCGCGAAGGGGGTAGCCATCGGGACAGTCCGCCGGGCCGGGCCGCCCTCGTCGTCGATACTGGACGGCGACGCGATGGTCAGCGCGGCGGGCGCCCCGGCGACGGCGAGGACCTGGTCCCCGACGGCCTGCACCGAGAGTCCGCCGGCGACGGTCTCCACCGCGGCGGCCGACGGCGCGTTCCCGACAAGGCGGTTGGCCCGGCGCAGTGAGGCGCGGTCCAGCGCCCCGGCGGCGGAGACGCCCAGGCCGGAGTGGCCGTGCCGGCCCAGGTCCTGGATCAGGCTCTGCATTCCCGCCGACACGACCCGCAGCCCGGACGTCACGGCCCGAGCAGGTTGCTGGGCAGGCTGGGTGGCGGGCTGCTGGGAAGGCTGCTCCGTGGCCAGCGCCACGACCTCCCGGACTGCACGGAACTGGACCCGGTGGCCGGGGGCTGCCAGCGCGGGCTGCTCCCGGTCCAGGTCCCACATCCGGGCGCCGGTGCGGCCGATCAGCTGCCAGCCGCCGGGCGAGCGGCGCGGATAGACGGCCGAGTAGTTCCCGGCCAGCGCCACCGAACCCGGTGGGACGGCGGTGCGCGGCGAGCTGCGCCGCGGCACTTCGAGGGCCTGGTTTTCCCCCACCATGTAGCCAAAGCCGGGGGCGAAACCGGCGAAGGCCACCGTCCAGATCTGGCCGGTGTGGGCGGCGATGACGCCCTCGGTCCCGAGGCCGGTCAGCTCCCCCGCCTCGGCGAGGTCCGCGCCGTCGTACACGGTGTCGATGACGACCAGCTGGCCGTCCCGCTGGACGGGGGCGTTGAGGTCGAGCTGGAGCAACTGCGCGGCGATCCGCCGCGCTGCCGCCGGCGAGTCGGCCGTGACCAGCACGGTCTCGGCTGCCGCGAGCACGTCCTGCTGGCCCGGCAGCGGGTTCTCGAGGAGCAGTGCCTGCAGTGCCAGCACGTCCTGGGTGGCGGAGAGCTCGGCGAGTACCGCCCGGGTTCCCACCGCCCGCACGGAGCGGACCTTTTGTCCTGCCAGGGTTTCCCCCGCTGTCTCAATCATCAGCTGCCTTTATCATTGCCGGTGCTTCGGGTGGATCCGCGCCGCTTAGGCGTGGGCTTCCTGCAGGAGGCGTTCTTCTTCCTTGGTCTGCGGATTCCGGCCCAGAGCCAGTCCGACGATGGTCACGACCGAGGCGAGGGCGAGGTAGCCGGCGATCAGGTACCAGTTGCCGGTGGCGCCGTAGAGGGCGGTGAAGATCAGCGGTGCGACCGCGCCGCCGACCACGCCGGCCAGGGTGTAGGCCAGCGAGCTGCCGGCGTAGCGCAGCCGGGCCGGGAACTGCTCGGTGATGTAGGCGGCCTGCGGGCCGTACATAAAGGCGTGGAAGGCCAGGCCGATCACGACGCCGACGGTCAGCATGGCAACCGACTTGCCCTGGATCATCCAGAAGAACACCGGGATGTAGAGTGCGGTGCCGAGGGCGGCGATGCCATAGACGAGGCGGCGGTTGAAGCGGTCCGTGAGGGCGCCGGCGGCGGGGATCAGAAACAGCTGGACCGCGGAGCCGATCAGGATGGCGGAGAGGACGTTGCCGGTGGTCATGCCCAGCGCCTTGGTGGCGTAGACGGCCACAAAGACGGTGAAGAGGGCGTAGAGCACGTCGGGGCAGACGCGGGACAGGGCGGCGGCGACCAGGGCGCGCGGTTCCTTGGTGAAGACCTCCTTGATCGGGGCCTTGGGCTGCTCGCCGTGGGCCTGGATGGCCTTGAAGACGGGGGTTTCCTCAAGCTTGAGCCGGATCAGCAGGCCGAAGACGACGAGCAGGGCGGAGGCGAGGAAGGCGACGCGCCAGCCCCAGGAGAGGAAGGCTTCGTTGCTGAGGGTTGCGGCGAGCAGGGCGAGGACGCCGTTGGCCATCAGGTTGCCGGCCGGCGGGCCGATCTGGGCGGCGGAGGACCAGAAGCCGCGCTTGTGCGCATCCCCGAATTCGCTGGAGAGCAGGACGGCACCGCCCCATTCGCCGCCGACGCCGATGCCCTGGGCCAGGCGCAGCAGCACCAGGATGATGGGGGCGGCGACGCCGATCACCGAGTAGTCCGGCAGCGCACCGATCAGCACGGTGGCGACGCCGATCAGCATCAGGGTGACAACGAGGACGTGCTTGCGCCCGATCTTGTCGCCGAGCCGGCCAAAGATCACGCCGCCGATCGGGCGGGCCAGGTAGCCCACCGCGAACGCGGAGAAGGACAGCAGCAGGCCGACGAACTCGTCGTTGCCCGGGAAGAAGATCTTCGGGAACACCAGGGCCGAGGCCACGGAGTAGATCGCGAAGTCGTAGTACTCAAGCGACGTGCCGGTGAGGCTCGCGACGTAGGCCTTGAGGGCGCCCGGCGGCAGCTTCCTCTTGCTGGCGGCCGGGGTGGCCTGGTGTGGTGCGGTCATGGTTTTCCTCCAGGGTGCGGGTGCTGCCTGTGCTGTGGGGTGGGATAGCTGCGCCGGGTGGATGTCGCGGCGCCGGCAGAGCTGGGCTGTTATGAACGGCCTGCGGGGCGGGACGGGCGGGCCGAAAAGGGGTCTGACGAAGGGGTCAGACGAACGCGGCCGTGCTGATGCCGGCGGCGCTGAGGGCCGCGCGGACTGCGGCGGCCATGCTGACGGCTCCCGGGGAGTCGCCGTGCACGCAGATGCTTTCTGCGCGGATCTTCAGGATAGACCCGTCGATCGTGCGGACGGCGGAATCCGAGGCCATCCGGAGGACATGCTCAGTGACCTCCGCATGGTCGTGCAGGACAGCGCCGGGCAGCGTGCGGGATACAAGGGTTCCGTCCGGGTTGTAGGCCCGGTCGGCGAAGGCTTCGGCCACGGCGCGGAGCCCGGCGGCTTCGGCCAGGCGGAGCACTTCCGAGCCCGGCAGGCCGAGGATGGGCAGGTTCGGATCGACGGACTTTACGGCGTCGACGACGGCCTTCGCCTGCGCCGTGTGCGCCACGATCGCGTTGTAGAGGCCGCCGTGCGGTTTCACATAGGTGACTTTGCCGCCTTCCGCAGCGGCCAGGGCCTGCAGTGCGCCGATCTGGTACACGACGTCGTCCGCGAGTTCGATCGGGTCGATGTCCATGAAGCGGCGGCCAAAGCCGGCGAGGTCGCGGTAGCCGACATGGGCGCCGATCACGACGCCGGCGGCCACGGCCTCGCGGCAGGTCTTACGGATCACGCTGGGGTCGCCGGCGTGGAATCCGCAGGCAACGTTGGCGCTGGAAACGGAGCGGAACATCGCGCTGTCGTCTCCCAGGGTCCAGCGTCCGTAGGACTCTCCTACGTCGCTGTTCAGGTCGATGGTTGCCATTTGTGATCCTCGTCTCATTGATGCCCCTCATCTAGGATGCCTCAAATTTACGGATTGTTCAACAATTCTTCGATTCCACGATGTGACGATCGTGTAAATTCTCAGGTATGACCAGCTCGCAAGCAGGATTACGTGGCATTTCCGGCTCGGCCGGCTCAAGCCTGGCCGGCGCCGGCGCGTCCCTCGGTGCGGCGGCCCGGTTGCGGGTTGCCATCCCCTCGGTCGCGGACCGGGTGGCGGCGGAGCTGCGGCTGCAGCTGGCGGAAGGTCTGCTGCTGCCGGGCGCGCGGCTGACAGAATCCACCATCTCCGAGGAGCTGGGTGTCTCGCGCAATACCGTGCGCGAGGCGTTCGCGGAGCTCGCCGCCGAGCGGCTGGTGGTCCGTCAGCCCAACCGGGGAGTGTTCGTCGCAAGCCTGGGTCCGGGCGACATCCATGACGTTTATACGGTGCGCCGGTTCATTGAAGTGACCGCCATCCGGGGCGGCGGAAGCCCCGAACGGGTCGCGGCCGTGCGCGCCGCAGTGGAGGAAGGCCGGGCCGCTGCGGCGGCGGACGACGAGGAAGCCCTGGGCAGCGCCAACCAGCATTTCCATGGCGCCATCGTGGCGCTGGCCGGGAGCCGCCGGCTGAACACAATGATGGCCCAGGTACTGGCCGAGATGCGGCTGTTCTTCCACAAGGCCACCGTCGATGCGCATTTCTACGGCAGCTACCTCGATGACAACGAGGAGATCTGCCGGGCACTCGAGTCCGGCGACCTGGACCGTGCCGGTGACCTGCTGCTGGCCTATCTGGACCGCTCGGAAGAGAAGCAGAGCGCGGTCCACGGCGACTGACCGACCGCACCGGACACCGGGACGGCGCTCCTGTCGGCTGACGCGGCCACACGCTGGCCTCCGGCACATGGAAGTATTCACTTATGACTATCAACAATGATGATGCCAACCTTCCGGCGTTCGTGGAGCCCCAGGGCACCGACGGCTCCACCGAAGAGAGCCGCGGTTGGGACCACATCGGGGCCATCATTGTCGATGCGACACTGCAGCGTCGGCAGAACTACCACGAGACCGTCAAGCCCCGCGTTGTCGCCCTGGTTGAGGCCTGGCCGGACGCCGACACGACCAGCGGTTTCCGCCGGCAGCTCGAGTCAGGGAAGCTCTCGGAAGTTATCGACTGGCCCTCGCCCGGCCGGCTGGCCCAGGTGGACGACATCACCCGGGTGTTCGAGCGGATGGGCATTGAGACAGTGACGGACCTCCGAGGCGCCCTCAGCGACCAGTTCAAAAGAACGAAGCTCAGGGAGGCCCTTGCTGCGGTGCGGCATGTCAGTCCCAAAACGCTGGATTACATCGACACCCTGAGCGGCATCGCTGGCGCGGCCGGAGCTTAGGCGGCCGCCCGTCGGGGCCGGCTGTTCAGCAGCCCCGGCGTGAGGCGGCCAGCCGTCCGCGCAGCGCCGCGGCGCCCCAGACGGTCAGCAGGGACGCGGCCAGCATCAGCCCGGCTTCGCCCAGGTCAATCCCGCCCAGCCAGCTGCTCACGGGATCGTTGAGGCCGAAGGCGGCATGGAAGACCCCGCCGAGGGTGATGAGCGAAATGAACAGAGCCGACGCTGCGGAAATGCCGGTGATAAGCGCGTTGAACCCCAGCTTCCGCTGGGGGTGGTGCAGGGCGGAGCTGTACATGCGCATCATGGCGACGCCGTTGGTGGTGTCGCATAGCGTCATGGCCGCGGTGAACGCCAGCGGAAGCGCCAGCAGCGCAAGCGGGGAGACGCCGGCCAGGGCAGCCGCCGTCGCCATGACCAGCAGCCCGATGGTTGTGGCGGTGTCGAACCCCAGCCCGAAGAGGAACCCGATCACGTAGATGTTCCGCGGCCGCCGCACCCCGGACAGGGGTTTCGCCAGCAGCCGGGCGATCAGGCCCGTGGCCTCAAGATCCTTGTCCTGCACCTGACCGCCGGCCCGCACGCTCCGGTAAGCCCGGGCCGCCCGGAGAAACGCGGACCCATTGAACAGCCCCATGGCGAGCAGGAAGATCCCCGAAACGCCACTGCCGACCAGTCCCAGCATGAGGTTTCCGGTTGTGCCGTCCGCCATCAAGTGGCCCACCATGCCCGCGCCGCCCACCACCAGGACCCCGGCCAGGATCACCACCGAGCTGTGGCCCAGGCTGAAGGCGAACCCGACGCTGACCGGGTCCTTACGCTGGGCGACAAACGTGCGGGTCGAGTTGTCGATCGCGGCGAGGTGGTCCCAGTCGTAGCTGTGTTTGACGCCGGCGCCGTAAGCGGTCAACACCAGGCCAATCGCGAGCTGCTCTCCGCCCGTCGCCAACCCGGCAATGAGGAAGCCGACGGCGGCAACGTGCAGGGCCACTACGGCACCGAACGTGACCGCCAGCCGGGTCCGCAGCGGGAGCTGCCCGCGCTGATGATAGAGCGCCGCGTAGTCGGCCAAGGTGCTCATCAGTATTTCCTGAGGTCCAGCGGCTCCGTGCCGTGCCACCGCTTCCGGAGTAGGGCACTGCAGGCGCCCAGGAGCCGGTTGAGTTCTTCGGTGCTGTTCGAAAGGGAGCGGAGGACAAGTCCGCGGATGCCATCAACTGCTGCAGTCAACGAGATCCCCGTGTAGGCGTCGTGTGCGTCGGTCAGTACGTGAAGTTCGTCCGCGAGGGCATGGTCAACCCGCGCATCCACCACGATCAGCGATCCCACGTGGCTGAAGCCCTCCATGAATCCTATCCCGGTGACGTCGTGCAGCGGCGGCCGGATCAGCACATTGTCCAGCGCCAGCAGTCGCCTCCCGGCGCCGGAATCGATCCCGATTTCAGTCCGGAGCCGCAGCTCCTGGTAACGGAACGACGCCCCGTCCGGTGACCAGCCGGGCGTGATGACCTCGGACATCACCAGGCTCGACGTCGGGTGCATGGTGAGGTGCGTGTTCTGCCGGTAGCTGGCCTCGCGGTAGGCGATCAGCTGGTCCGGGGCAAGCTCCAGCTGCGCGCCGGCGCCCAGCCGCAGCCGCATCCGCTGCTCGGCAAACGAGCCCGGCGTCCGGTAGATCTTGGTGGCCGACTGGGTCGTGAGCAGCAGCCTCGCCCCCGCGGCCACCTCAACATCAATGACATACAGATCAGCCCCCAAATAGGCCCCGCCGGGATTCACCACGACATAACAAACCTGCCCCGAGTCATCCAGGTAATGCGGCCGCAAAACCCGCAACGCGCCACGATGGTACTGATGCGACGCTACCGAGCGTCCGCCTCGCACGTCGATGCGCAAGGCGAGTTCCCCCATGGGTGCGACGACAGCAGGTGGAGCGAGAGCCGCCGTCGTGCTCATGGCGCCAGGTCGAGCATCAGGACATCCCGCCGCATCCACTCGATGACGCGCTCCAGCCCCTCGTCGGTCTTGAGGTTGGTGAAACAGAACGGCTTGTCGCCGCGGAATTCCCTGGAGTCCCGTTCCATCACTGCAAGGTCGGCTCCCACGTGCGGGGCGAGATCGGTCTTATTGATGATGAAGAGGTCGGCCTTGATCATGCCCTGGCCGGCTTTGCGCGGGATCTTCTCGCCCTGGGCGACGTCAATGATGTAGATCGAGAAGTCCACCAGTTCGGGACTGAACGTCGCGGAGAGATTGTCCCCGCCGGATTCCACGAAGATCACCTGCAGGTCCGGGTGCCGCTTCTTGAGCTCCTCGATGGCGGCCGTATTCATGGAGGTGTCCTCGCGGATGGCCGTGTGCGGGCAGCCTCCGGTTTCCACTCCGATGATCCGGTCGATCGGGAGGATACCGTTGGCCGCCAGGATCCTGGCGTCCTCGATCGTGTAGATGTCGTTGGTGATCGCGGCCATGGAGATTTCCCGGCTCATGTGGCGGGTGAGCCGCTCGACCAGCTGGGTCTTGCCGGCGCCCACCGGTCCGCCGATGCCGATTTTGATCGGTTCAGACATATTCTCCTCCAAGCATATTTCTCGAACGGTTCGGTTAGCTCATGAACATGCGGGCACGCTGGCGCTCGTGCCGCATCTGCGAAATTTCCAGGCCGGGGCTGACGGCACCGAAGTCGGACCGGTCGAGGCCGCCGGCCCGCCCAACCGCGGCAGCGACGTCGTCGGCCGCGTTCCGCAGCAGCCGCTGCCCGGCGTTCTGCCCCAGCGGAATGGCCCGGACGGCGTTCTGCGTCAGCGAGGTGACCGCCGCAAACAGATAGGCGGCGAGGGCCTCCGGCAGCGGGATCCCCAGGGACCGCGCGACGACGGCGAACGCCAGCGGCTGGTGGCCGGTGGCCCCGCCGGAGCCCACCAGTCCCCGGTAGTCCGCCAGCCCGGCGGACGGAAAGATTTCGGCGCCGATCTCGAGCAGCCTGGTCCCCATTTTGATGCTGGCCTCGCGCAGCTGCCGGGGCAACAGCTGGGCGGTCAGCAGCGCGTCCAGTTCGGCCACGGGAACGCCTTCGTAGAGGAACCGGATGGCCAGGGCGTCCGAGTAGGTGAGCTGCTGGGAGATGAACGCCGTCAGCCACATCCCGAAAGACTCCTCATCCCGCACCAGCCCGCGGTCGACGTAGGTTTCAAAGCCCAGCGAGTGCGCAAACGCCCCGGTCGGCAGCGCGGAATCACACAGCTGCTGCAACGCCAGCTGGTAGGACGCGGGCCTAGTGGGCGTGTCCGGCATGGCGGAAGGGGACGGGCAGCACGCGCTCCTGGCGGGCATAGGGCGCTCCGACGTGTTTCAGGTAGTCCTCAACGGTGTGGTCGTACTGGCAGACCATGACCTCGGCCCCGTATTCGGAGGAGGCATCGAAGAACTGGGCCTGCAGGTGCCGGTTGCCGAGGGAGTGGGCCACCACCCCCATTTCGTGGATGGTGCGCGGGGCAATCACGAGGACATCGGTGGGCAGCACCGACACCACAATCATGGTGGCCGCGGCCACGTGCAGGATGTCGCCGTCGCGCAGGTCCCCGGAGCCGGCGGACAGCCGGATGCCGAGTTCCTGGCCGTGGTCGGTGGTGACCCGCTGGATGCGCTTAACCAGCTGGGCGCTGGGGAGCACCACCTTTTCCCGGTGCAGCCCGAGGTACGGGTCCGGTCCGGGCGGCAGGTCGTGGGTGTTGCCGAGGACCTTAACGATGATCATGGTGGTCTCCTCTGGATGGCTAGAAAAGGAAGTAGCGCTGCGCCATCGGCAGCACGTCGGACGGCTCGCAGGTGACGTCCGCGCCGTCGACGCTCACCTGGTACGTTTCCGGGTCCACCTCGATCTTCGGGGTGGCGCCGTTGTACCGCAGATCCGCCTTGGTGAGGCTGCGGATGCCGGACACCGGCCGGATGACCTTCTGCAGTCCGAGCTCCGCCGGGACCCCGGCGTCGATCGCGGCCTGGGACAGGAAGGTGATGGAGGACTGCTGCAGGGCCTTGCCGTAGGTGGCGAACATGGGCCGCATGGTGCGCGGCTGCGGGGTGGGGATGGAGGCGTTCGCGTCGCCCATCAGCGCGTAGGCGATCTGGCCGCCCTTGAGCACCACTTCCGGCTTCACCCCGAAGAACGCCGGGTCCCAGAGCACCAGGTCGGCGAACTTTCCGACCTCCACCGAGCCGATCGAGTCGGCCATGCCCTGCGCGATGGCCGGATTGATGGTGTACTTCGCCACGTAGCGTTTCAGCCGGAAATTGTCGCTGTCCGCGCCCCGGCCGGTGGCGGCGCCGTGCACACCTCCCTCCGGGTCCTTAAGCACGCCGCGCTGCCGCTTCATCTTGTCGGCGACCTGCCAGGTGCGGATGATGACCTCGCCCACCCGGCCCATGGCCTGCGAGTCCGAGGAGGTGATCGCGAAGATCCCCAGGTCCTGCAGCACGTCCTCGGCGGCGATGGTTTCGGCGCGGATCCGGGAGTCGGCGAACGCCACATCCTCCGGGATGTCCGGGTTCAGGTGGTGGCAGACCATGAGCATGTCCAGATGCTCCTCGATCGTGTTGCGGGTGTACGGCAGGGTGGGGTTGGTGGAGGCCGGCAGGACGTTGGGCAGCCCGGCGATCTTGATAATGTCCGGGGCGTGCCCGCCACCGGCGCCCTCGGTGTGGAAGGTGTGGATCACGCGGCCGTCGATGGCCCGGATGGTGTCCTCCACGAAGCCGCACTCGTTCAGGGTGTCGGTGTGGATGGCCACCTGGACGTCGAACTGGTCCGCCACGCGCAGCGACATGTCGATTGAGGAGGTTGTAGCGCCCCAGTCCTCATGGACTTTGAGCCCGATCGCGCCGGCGCGGATCTGCTCGGCGAGGGGCTCGACGGCGGACGCGTGGCCCTTGCCGAACAGGCCGATGTTGATCGGGAGCCCTTCGACGGCCTGCAGCATCCGCTGGATGTGCCATTTGCCGGGGGTGACGGTGGTGGCCTTGGTGCCCTCGGCCGGGCCGGTGCCGCCGCCGATCATCGTGGTCACGCCGCTGCACAGGGCGGTGGGGACCTGGTCCGGGGAGATGAAGTGGATGTGGGAGTCCACGCCTCCGGCGGTCAGGATTTTCCGTTCGCCGGCGATGATCTCGGTGCTGGCGCCAATCACGATGTCCACGCCGTCGGTGATCTGCGGGTTGCCGGCTTTCCCGATCCGGAAAATGTGCCCGTCCCGGAGCGCGACGTCGGCCTTGTAGATTCCGCTGTAGTCCAGCACCACCACGTTGGTGATCACGGTGTCGGGAACTCCGCCGCCGGAACCGACACTGCCGAAACCAGTACTGCCGTCCCCGTCCCGGGTGACCTGGCCGTTCTGGCCCATGCCGTCGCGGATCACCTTGCCGCCGCCGAACACCACTTCCTCGCCGTAGACGGTGAGGTCCTTCTCGATCTCGAGGAACAGTTCGGTGTCGGCGAGACGGATGGCGTCGCCCGTCGTCGGGCCGTACAGGTCCGCGTACTGCCTGCGGGACAGTTCGAAGCTCATGTGGTGACTCCTTTAACAGGGGCAAGCGCGCCGTTGACCGCGTTGCTGAGACCGTAGACCTCACGCCGGCCGGCGAGTTCGATCAGCCGGACCGTCCTGCTGTCCCCCGGCTCGAACCGGGCCGCCGTGCCCGCCGGGATATCCAGCCGACGGCCGTAGGCGGACTGCCGGTCGAATGTCAGCGCGGCGTTCGCTTCGGCAAAGTGGAAGTGCGAGCCCACCTGCACGGGCCGGTCGCCGGTGTTGGTCACGACGACGTCGATCGCCTCACGGCCCGCGTTCAGCAGCACGGGACGGGGTCCGAGGGAGTATTCTCCGGGAATCATCTCCGCCGCCCTACCGGATCGGATCGTGGACGGTGACGAGCTTGGTGCCGTCCGGGAAAGTGGCTTCGATCTGGACGTCGTGGATCATCTCCGGCACGCCCTCCATCACGTCGTCGCGGCCGAGCAGCGTGGTGCCGTAGCTCATCAGCTCCGCGACGGTCCTGCCGTCCCGGGCGCCCTCGACCAGTTCATAGCTGATGATGGCCACTGCCTCCGGGAAGTTCAGTTTGAGCCCGCGCGACTGGCGGCGGCGGGCGAGGTCGGCCGCGATCACGATCATGAGCTTTTCCTGCTCACGGGGCAGAAGATGCATGATGGAATCCCTTCATCACCGGACGGCCGCGAGGCGGAAGGCGCCGCGGTGTTGCCAGCGTAGACGTGGAACGTTTCCTGCATGTTACCGGCGTCACAGATGAGGCAGTAGGGCCGGTCTCGGGGAAATGCCGGACGCCTTGCGTGCGCTGGTGCCCCCGGCGCCGGTGTCTCCGGCCACCCTCGAGGTCAGTGACGGGCAGGTCCCGGACTGCGGCCACTGGTCCAGGACCCCTATCGGCCCCCGGCAGCAGCCGCGATTGGTAGGCTTGACGGATGAAACTTCGCCTCACCGCCCTGTCCGCTGCCGCCCTCCTGATCGCCCTGACCGGCTGCGGCCAGGTGCAGGACGCCGCGAACAAGGCGGTCAGTGACGGGGCATCCCAGGTTGCCACCGCGGCCGCCGGTGAAGTGAAGAAGCAGGCCTGCACCCTGGTGGAGGACGGCCTGGTCAGCGTCCAGGACAAGGAACTCCTGGGCGGTCTGGTGGCCGGCGCGGAGACCGCTGGTGTTCCCACCGAGATCACCACGCCGCTGCGCCAGATCGCAGATTCCGGCGACCAGGCTCCGGCCGAATCCGTCAAGGCCCTGCAGGACGCCTGCGCCCAGTAACCCCTCGGCGGTTGGGCCCCTCGCGGGTCGGGCGGCGGTCTAGCGCTTGCCCTTCTTCCGTGACCCCTTGCCGCGGCCCTTGTCCGGGTTCGGCGCGTAGCGCTGCGCGACCTTCGGCTTCTTGACTGCGGGTCCCCGCCGGTCCGGTTTCGGTTCCTTCTTCGGCTTCCCCTGCTGGGCGGAGGGCTGGCGGGAGCTCGCCGCGGTGCGGCCGCGGACGATCCCGATGAACTCCTCGATCACTTCGTCGGTGCTGTCGCTGGGCCACGCCAGGGCGATTTCCGTGGTGGGCGCCCCGGTCAGCCTGCGGGCCACGGTGTCTTTGACGTTGAAGTGGCGGGCCACGGACATCGGCAGGATCACCAGGCCGGCCCCGGTGGCCACGAGCTGCAGGGCAAGTTCCGGGCCGCCGAGTTCCGCCACGTCCAGGAACGTCTCCTGGCCGAGGTCGGAGAGGTCCACTTCCTCGAACAGGGAGATCTCGTGTCCCTTGGGTGCCACCACCACGGGCTGCTCCTCGTAGAGCGGGATCACGTTCAGGCCCTCGCGCTCCACTGGCAGCCGGACGAAGCTCAGCTCCGCGGAGCCGTCGCGCAGCACGGTGAGTTGCGCGCCGTCGTCGGACATAAACGAGTGCAGCGGAACATCCGGCATCCGCTCTTCCCAGCGCCGGGTCCATTTGCCCGGTGTCACGCCGGGGACGTAGGCGAACCGCAACTCGCGCGCTGCTGCTTCGGCCGGGGCACCGGCGGTTTCGTCGGGGGTCTGGGGTGTTTCTTCTGCTGCGGACACATGTTCACAGTACCGCCCGGGCTGGCGTAGGCTTCCGCCCGGCGGGCTGTTTGGTGCTGATTTGGTGCCCCGCCGGATACCCTTGAAGCATGACCTCTGCAAACTCCCAGTCCATGAAGCCGGCCACCGTTGCCAAGAAGCTTGGCATCTACCTGCCCGCAACACCCCAGGAGTTCCAGGATTCGGAAATCAGCCGCGCCGACTTCGCCGAGCTCCAGGCCAACCCGCCGGAGTGGCTGGCGGAACTCCGCCGCAGCGGCCCGCACCCCCGTCCGGTGGTCGCGCAGAAGTTGAACGTCTCCATCAGCGGCCTCGCCCGCGGCGGCGTTGAGGAAGCGCTGACGACGGCGGAAATCACCGCGCTGCTGCAGGCTCCCCCGGCCTGGCTGGTCGCCGAACGCTCCACGCACGCCGCCGTCCGCGCCGAGGCGCAGCGGGTCAAGGACGATGCCGCGAAGAAGGACGCCAAGAAGGCACGCACCGCGGCCGAGTAGCCTGGCCGCCCGGCGGCGGACTCTTCACTTCCCGGAGCTGCAGGAGATCCCGATCCGGGACCTGCCGCTCTACAGCCCGGATTTCGACGCTGCCTACCCTCCCGAGGGACAGGCCCTCAAGGACGCTGTCGCGGCCTCGGACGGCATCCTGTTCGTCTCGCCGGAGTACAATCGCTCCATCCCGGGAGCGCTGAAGAACGCCATTGACTGGGGTTCAAGGCCCTGGGGCACCAACTCATTCGCGCGCAAACCCACCGGGATCATCGGTGCTTCCCCGGCGGCATCGGCACCGCCGTGATGCAGTCCTCGTTCCGCAGTGTGCTCAGCTTCCTCGATGCTCCGCAGCTGAACGCGCCCGAGGCCTACATCCGGTTCGTCCCGGAGATCTACGGGGAGAACGGCGAGATCAGCGACGCATCCACCGCGGATTTCCTGCGGCACTATATGGAGGAATACGGCGCGTTCGTCGCACGTGTCCTTGCGGCGAACGCCCCCGGCCATATCGGCGACGAGCACCCGGACGAGAAAAAGCTGACGCGTTAGGCCCTGTCCGCGGGCTGCCGACGTCGGTCGGCACCGGGCGCGGGTCAGACCCGGCTCAGTCCTGGTGGAGCTGGACGAAGTTCCCGCACCCGTCGTCGAACACCGCCGTCGTGCCGCCCGGGCCCGTCGAGGGCTCGCCCTGGAACATGACCCCCTTGGCTGTAAGCCGCTTGAACTCGGCCTGGACATCGGTCACCCCGAAGACGATCGCCGGCAGCCCGGCGTCGTGGCAGCCGTTCATATAGGCGGCCCCGATCGGGTTGTCGCTGGGCTCCAGCAGCAGCCCGACGGATCCGCCGCCGGCGCCGGCCGGGTCCTTCACGATGTACAGGTTGTGCTCCGGGAGGGCCATCAGGCTTTCGAAGCCCAGGGTTCCGGTGTAGAACTCGAAAGCAGCGGCGGGGTCCTTGACGTGGATGCTGCACATTTTCAATCGCATGGGCCCTAGGCTACGCCGGGACGGACCGTTCGAGAACCGGACCGGCTGGCGGCCGCCGCACGATTGGCTGCACCATTGACGGCCCGCTTCCGATGGATTCCAATGGAATCAGCGGAACCTCGCCCGCCCCGGGCAGGATCCCTGGAGGTGTTGGAATGCCGTCCCTGTTTGAACCCGTCCCATTCCCGGCAGTGCAATTTCTCGCCCTGGCCGCCGTGATCGTCTGCGCGGCGGGGGCCTCCGTCTATTTGCTCCGGAAGCATCTGGCCGACGACGACGGCCTGCCGGACGCCGTCTTCTGGGACGGGTTCGCCGGGTTCGCCATCGTTGCGCCGGCCGTGATCCTGCCCGCCCTGGTGGCCCCGTGGGCCGGGCTGCTCCTCGCTGTTGCCGCCGTGGGCGCGGCGGCTGCCTCGTATCTCTGGACCCCCCGGGTCTTCAGCTGGCAGGCGGACCGGCGCTTCTCCCGGGAGACGGCTGCCAGGAATGAGGAGGCAGCCGTCCGGCACCGCAGCGCCCTGGCCAGGTGGCAGCGCTATGAACTGGACCCCGCGCACACCATCGACTTTCCGGCCATGAGTGACCCGCGGCAGCCGGAGACGGCGGCCCTGATCCGGGCGATGAGGGCCGCGGAGCGGCTCCGCGCCGGTACCGACGCCGGCTACGCGCCGGCGGTTGACCGACTGGAACGGACCCTTGCCGACGCCGAGCGGGCGGCCGGTGTCCGCCGCGACGCCCCGGCCGGCACCGCCGCATTCGCCGCCCCGGATCCGGCCCTGGGCTGACGCATCCGGCACTCCACCGCGGCTTAGTTCCTGCACTCCACACCGGCCTGGTTTTGTCCCTGCGTTCCACAGTCACCCCTGGAAGGAAGCACCATGACAGACATCACCATCATCGGCAGCGGCAACATGGCACGGGCGATCGGAACCCGTGCTGTGGCGGCCGGACGGTCCCTCCAGATCCTGGACCGGACCCCTGACCATGCGGCCACCCTCGCAGCCGAACTGGGTGGTGACACGACGTCCGGAAGCCTGGGCGACATCCCGGACGGGGACATCGTGGTGCTGGCCCTCTACTACGGCCCGGCCAGGGAAGTTGCGACCCACTACGGCGACACCCTGAGCGGCAAGACCGTGGTGGACATCGGCAACCCGATCAACACGGACACTTTCGATTCCCTGCTGGTCGAACCGGGGACCTCGGGTGCCGAGGAGATCGCGGCCCTGCTGCCCGGGGCAAAAGTCGTCAAGGCGTTCAACACCACGTTCGCCGGCCCGCTGACCGCCGGAGTGACGGGCGGCCTGCCCCTGGACGTCTTCATCGCCTCCGACTCCGAGGAGGCCAGCAACCAGGTCGCCTCCTTCGCGGCGGCGGCCGGGCTCCGGCCCTTGCGGGTGGGCGGGCTGCGGCATGCCCGGGAGCTCGAGGGCTTCATGCTCCTCGTGATGGCCCTGCAGGCCAACCCGGTGTACGAGTCGTTCAACTGGGCCACCGGGCTGAAGATCATCGACTGACCGCCGCCTAAAGCTCGACCGTGCCGCTTTCGCCGACGCTCATCCGGCTGTTCAGGACCTTGGACTTGACCCACTGCAGCACCGTTGCGGCGGTTCCGCCGGGGCTGGTCCAGTATTCGGCGGAGTCCGAATCGACGCGGAGCAGCACCACTTCCGGGGTGTCCGGACCGTCCGGGAACCACGCCTCGACCATCTGGTTCCACAGCTCGTGGATCTTCTGCCGGTCGGTGACGACTTCTGCCGTTCCGGCCACCGACACCCACTCGGTGCGCTTGCCGAAGGAGACGTTCACGCCCGGGTGCGCCCGGACGTGGGCGACCTGGGAGGTGGTGGCCGAGGTGAAGAACCACATGTCGCCGTCGTCCTTCACGTCCTGGACCGCCAGCGGACGGCTGACCAGTGCGCCGTCTTCGTTGACGGTGGTGAACATCCCGATCCGCGAATCGTTGATGATGTCCGTAACTTTGCTGATGCCTTCTGCGTCCGACATGCTGTCACCTCGTTCTGGTACCAAACAGGGGAAGGTCCCCCTCCCGCCAGCCTATTGGTAAGTGTGCTTACTTTCCAGTGGCTGCCCGAAGAGGACCCTCCCCGGCCGGAGATCCCGGGCGCTAACCCTTCGGCAGGACCTGGCCCTTGAAGAACTCCGGGCGGATCCGGGCCATGACCAGCATGAGCACGACGCCCAGCAGGATCACGCCCATGCCGAGGATGAACACCAGGCCAACGCCGCCGACGGATGACCCGGAACCGTACGCCGGGTCCATGGAGTCGTAGGCGGTCTTGAAGAACATCACCAGCAGGATGACGCCGCCCAGCAGCGGGGACAGGAACTTGAAGAAGAACGCCTGTGCCCCGTTGAAAGCCTCGGCGCGGAAAAACCAGACGCAGGCCAGGGCGGTGATGCCGTAGTAGAAGCAGATCATCATGCCGAGCGCAGTGATGGTGTCCCACAGGGCGTTCTCGGACGTGGTCCGGGTGATCACATAGAACCCCGCGGCGGCGATGGCCGCAGCGATGGTCGCGTAGCTGGGGGACTTGTAGGTGGGGCTGATCCTGCCGAACTTCGACGGCAGTGCCCTGTAGTGGCCCATCGCCAGCAGCGTCCGGGCCGGCGAGACGAACGTCGATTGCAGGGACGCCGCAGAGCTGCTCAGGATGGACAGGGACATCAGGATGGCGAACGGTCCCATCACCGGTCCGGCGAGGACGGCAAAGATGCTGCCCTGGTTTTCCGGGTTTCCGGCGCCCAGCCCCTCCTGCCCGATGCCCGCGAATGCCAGCGTGGCCAGCGCGACGGTCATATAGATGATCACGATGACCAGCACGGTGACGGTGGCCGCGCGGCCCGGGGTCTTTTCCGGGTTGCGGGTCTCCTCGTTCATGGTCAGGGTGACGTCCCAGCCCCAGTAGATGAAGATCGAGAGCGAGACGCCGGCGGCGAAGGCCGAGAAGGATCCGACGGCGAACGGGTTGAACCACTCGGGTGTGATCGCGGTGGCGTCGAAGGCGCTGCCGTTGGCGACGTGGCTGAAAGCGGCGACGGCGAACCAGCCAAGGACGAAGAGCTGGAACGCGACCAGCACATACTGCACGCCTTTGGTGGTTTCCATGCCGCGATAGGAGATCCAGCACGCCAGCGCGATGAACACCAGCGTCGTAGCGATGTTCAGCGGCAGGTTCAGGGTCAGGTCAGCCAGTTCCGGATTGCCGAACAGCTGGGCCAGCATGAGGTAGAAGAAGTCCACCGCCACTGCCGCCAGGTTGGAGAGCACGATGATCGTCGCGGCGATCAGGCCCCAGCCTCCCATCCAGCCGATCCACGGGCCGAAGGCGCGCGATGCCCACGTGAAGGAGGTTCCGGCGTCGGGCATGGCGTTGTTCAGTTCCCGGTAACCGAAGGCCACCAGCAGCATCGGAATGAAGCCCACCAGGAAGATCGCGGGCAGCTGGACGCCGACCTGGGCGACCGTGGGCCCGAGTGCGGCTGTCAGGGTGTAAGCCGGCGCAATGCAGGACACGCCGATGACGACGGCGCCGATCAGGCCAACGGATCCGGCTTTGAGGCCCTTGGCGCTCAGTCCTGCGTGGTGGTCGTGTGGGGTCTTCGCCGTCACGTGTTCGGTGCTCATTGGGGTGCCTCTCGGGAAGTGTCAGTCGAGGTTGCGGGGTTTTCGGGCTTGAGCTCGTAGCCGTTGGGAACCACGAGCATTGGCACCGGGAGGGCGCGCAGGATCCGGTTCGCGGTGCTGCCCAGGAAGATGGAGCGCGCCTGGGCCAGCCGGCTGGAGCCGATCACCAGGATCTCGCCGTCTTCCCAGTCGAGGCCGTCCACGGTCTCCTCGATGCTGCGCCCCTGCGCGACGACGACTTCCGTGGCGGCCGCCAACGGGATGCCCGCCGGGCTGACCGGCGCGGCAGCCGCGACCGACTTCTCGGCGTGCTCGCGGGCGGCCCCAACCGCCGCGGCCGGGTCGCCGCCGTCGAGCGCCAGCAGGGAGACCACCCGCAACGGGACCTTCCGGTTCGCCGCCATGCCAAGGGCGAAGTCCAGCAGCTTCCCGGCTCCCGCCCGGGTGCCGAGTCCGCAACTGATCCGGGTCAGCGGCTCCATGCGGTGGTAGCCGTGCGGTGCCAGGGCAACCGGAACCGTGGAGGCGTGCAGCAGGGCGCTGGCCACCGACCCGATGGTGAAGCGCTTGAAAAGCCCTGTGCTGGTGGCGCCAATGACAAGAATGTCCGCGCCGAGCTCCTCGGCCGCCTCAATCAGCGCGTGGGCATCCGAGTCGCCGGTGCGGAGGTGCACCTGCGCCGGGACGTCGGCCGGGACGAGGGCGAGGGCCTCGTCGAGCCACTGGCGTGCCTGCTCGTTGAGGAGCTTCTCGAAACCGGCTTTGGGTGCATGGGCGGCGCCGAACTGCTGGACTTCCGGCACGACCAGCACCAGGTCCAGGCTCGCGCCGCGGCCGCGGGCCAGCGAGACGGCCAGATTTACCGCATCATGGCCCCTGTCATTGGCTGAATACCCCACTACATAACGCATCTGGCCGATCCTTTCTGAACTGTCGGGGGTTGGGTCGGGCGGCGGGATGGATCAGGTGTGCGCCAATCAGCTGGGTGCGACCGACACGCGGTCCGCCGCCGCCACGATCCGGGCTGCCGTGTGGCGTCCCATCCGGACGGCGCCGTCGACGTGCTGGTAGCCCTCGGCCGCCAGATCGGAGGAGGACCAGTAGATCGGGCCCACCGGCGCGTGCTGGTCCTTGCCGTAGCGGTGCAGTCCGCCGAGGTCATAGCTGGCGGCGTACGCGCCGCGGGTCCACTCCTCGGAGCCCCAGTCCGACTCGTAGTAGACCTCCGGCTCGAGGGCTTTCTCCCCCAGGAATCCGGCGATCGATCCGAGGATGGCGCGGCGGCGGTCCTCGGCACTGAGCTCGAACATGGCATCGGCCTTCTCGTCCGAGACAAAGCCGACCAGGGTGCCGCGGGGGTCCTCGTGGTTGGTGTTGTCGTAGACCTCCTGGACCAGGGCGCCGGCACCGAAGCAGGTTCCGGAGAGGCCGTCCTCCCGCCAGAACGGGGTGCTGTAAACGGCGTGCACCTTGATCACCAGGCCCAGTGACTGGTGCTGGTGCATCTGGTGCTGGCGCCGCGGCAGCGGCGGGTTGAAGGAGACCCGGGAGTAGAGGTTCGGCGGCACGGCCATGATCACGAACCGCGCGTTCACGGTGGCCCGATCCGAGACGGCGGTGACGCGGTGCCCGGCGTCGTTTCCGCCCGTTCCGCCTGTTCCGTCGCCGGATGCCGGCGCCCAGGCGGGGGCCCAGTTGATAGTCCGCACCGGGCTGTCCAGCACGACGTCGTCACCAAGTGCGGCGGCAAGCAGCTCGGAAACCTGCTGCATGCCGCCGATGACACGCTGGTCGAGGATGAAGTCCTCATCGGTGAGATGGCTGAAGGACCCGGCGGAGGCCGCCATCAGCACCGCCTGCAGGGCGGAGAAGGCATGGGCGGGTTTGGTCAGCATGCCGCCGGCGATGAAGAGGCCGATGTTGTTGCAGGCTTCCTCGTCCGTGGAGTTCTCCCGCAACCAGTGGTGGAAGGAGATGGTGTCCAGCTCACGGGCCTTGGGATGCGCCCACGGCTCGGTCGGGCCGATCTCGGCGGCGAGGGCGTCCAGCAGGACAGTGAGCTTGTCCATTTCGGCGGCGGTGGTTGCGCTGACCGGAAACGTGTCCCCGGTATATAGGGTGCGCTTGCCGTCGGAGCCAATGTAGACGGATTCCCCTTCGCGGTAGCGGGAGTAAGTTTTCAGGCCAAGTTCGTCGAGGAGCGCCAGCAGCTCGGACTGGTCCGGTGAGACCCACTGGCCGCCGATTTCCAGCAGGGCGCCGTCGATCGTGTCGGTCCAGGTGCGGCCGCCGACACGGCCGCGGGCCTCCAAAACGGCCACGCTCAGGCCGGCTTTCTCCAGTTCCCGGGCTGCGGTCAGCCCGGCGGGGCCGGCTCCGACGATGACGACGTCGCGGTCAAGTTCCAGCATGATGTCCTCTCTGTGCTCACGCAAGTGATGCGGACCACTAAATGAATGCCATTCATTTAGACACGACTATAGACCCTTCGGGTGCGCCATGGAAGACCTCACGTCCAGGAATTTTCATCGGTGAATTCGGGGCAGAATGGGAGGACCCCACCGACAGCAGAGAGGCCAGGAATGCCGGCATCAACCAGCGCCCCAGCGGATCCCGACGAGGACGCCAAACCGCGACGCCGGGTGGGCAGGCCCGCCGCAGCGGTCCTTGATCAGGGTGGCATTACCGTTGCGGCGCTGCAGCTGATCGGAAAGAACGGCTATGACGGCTTTACCATGGCGGCCCTGGCGCGGACGCTGAACGTGGCGCCGTCGGCCCTGTATAACCACGTATCGTCCAAACGGGATGTGCTGGTCCTGGTCCAGGACCACCTGACCTCGTTCGTTGACGTGTCCGCCTTCGCGTCCCAACCGTGGGACCGGGCGGTGCGCAGCTGGGCGTGGAGCTACCGCGATGTGTTTTCCAAGCACACTCCGCTGATCCCGGTGATCGCCGTTCTCCCGGTGGCCGACGCGCCAAAAACGCTGGCGATGTATGAGGCCGTCAGCGCCGGCTTCAGCCGCGCGGGTTTCCCGCGGGGCCGGATCGTCTCGGCGATCGTGGCCCTGGAGTCCTTCATCTTTGGCTCGGCCTATGACGTCACCGCCCCGGCGGACATTTTTGACTCCGGGAGCATGGCGGAGTCGACGCCGAACTTCACCGCCGCGGTCACGGAACAGGACCTGGAGGGCTATGAGATGCCCGCCGACGTCGCCTTCAACCTCGGCCTCGAGGCGATGATCGCGCACTTCGGTGCGCTGCGCGGCTAGCCGCGGTTGCCCACCCTGCCCCAGCCGCCCAGCCCAGCCCCAGCACCCGCAAGCCAGAAGCAACGCGGGGTCACCTCGAGCCCATAAAACCCCCAGGAATGGGCGCGTAGTGACCCCGCGTTGGTGTCTGGAGGCTGCGGGTACTCCTCCCCGCAACGGGCAGGATGATGGTTAGGGGCGTCTGTGAAGGAAGTCGGTTGCGGTTAAGAAAAAAGAACCCCGGTCTGAAGACCGGGGTTCTTTCATTTGCGTGCGCGAGGGGGGATTTGAACCCCCACGCCCTTTCGGACACTGGCACCTGAAGCCAGCGCGTCTGCCGTTCCGCCACTCGCGCGCAACTTCTTCCACTCAATTATTGGACCGGAATCCGGACCGCCAACCTTGTAAAAGCAGCGAGATCAAGCATAACGGACAACTGCGGCAAAACACCAATCGGCACCCGCAGCGACGGTATCCGTCCGCTGCCTGCGCTTAAATCCGGAGCCCTGCACCACCCGAATACCGCCTCTTCGCGCCAACTGGAGGCCCTCCCCGGCGGCGCGGGCTGGGCGATGTCAGCGCATGTCAGGGCGGATCGGCGGCAAATTTCCGGCACGGAGTGGCGATGCGAATTAAGGCCATTCCCAGACTCGCCCAGTAGTATCTGATGTAGGAGTGCCCGCTACCAGCGGGCTCCCGCAGATTTGGAAAACCGAGTTCCGGAACGAACGCTGTCCTGCAGCCGACACGAAAGGAGAAGGACCATGGGATTGCTGGACAAAGTCGAGCGCGGCATCGAAAAGGCCGTCCGCGGGGTCTTCTCCACCGGTTCTCGCGCCCAGGTTGAGCCCGTCGAGATCGCCAGTCACCTTCGCCGCCAGGTGGATCACAAGGCGATCACCATCGCCGCCGGGCGGACCCTCGCCCCCAATGTCTTCGATGTCCTCCTCAGCGACAGCGATTTCGAGCGGGCCCAGGAGTGGGGTACTCCGCTTGCCGAGGAACTGTGCGATGTCGTCATCAACCATGTGCGCAGCCAGGGCTACACGCTCCAAGGTCCGGTGCGGATCAGTTTCCGCCGCGACGAGGAACGCCGCGCCGGGGATTTCGAAATAAAGTCCCGGACCGAGAAGTCCTCTTCCCCTTCCGCGCCTGCACAGCCTGCGAATCCAGGCCTGCCGGCCGCGCCTACGCGCCTGCCCTCCCGGATGCAGCCGGTGCTGGACATCGATGGACAGCGGTACTCGCTGAATGCGCCCTCGATCATTCTGGGTCGGTCTTCCGACGCCGATATCCTTATTGACGACACCGGCGTTTCCCGCCGCCATCTGGAAATTCGGACGGGCCCGGGCGTGGCCCAGGCCTTCGATCTGGGTTCCACCAACGGCAGCTACGTCAACGGCCATAAGATCGTGGGCTCTTCTGAACTCACTGATGGCTCCACGATCACGATGGGACGTACCAAGATCATCTTCCGCCTTTTGTCCGCGAGCCCAGGTGGCCGCCGGTGAGTGAACTGACCATCACGGCCCTGCGCTTTGGTTTCCTCCTGCTCCTGTGGGTCATGATCTTCAGCATCGTGGCCGCCATGCGCCGGGACCTGATGATCGGCCGCAAGGCTGCTGCGGGCGCCCCGACGGCGCGCGAGGTGCGCAAAAATCCGGCGCTGGCCGAACCGGCGGCCCCTGTCAGGCAGCAGCCCCGCCAGCTGGTGGTGACCGAAGGCCCCCTCAAGGGCACCACGATCCCGCTGGCAGCGAGCCCCATTCTGCTTGGCCGCGCCCAGGAAGCCACCCTGGTGCTGGAGGACGACTATGCCTCCGGCCGCCACGCCCGCCTGTTCCCACAGGGCAGCCGCTGGTTTATTGAGGATCTTGGCTCGACGAACGGTACGTATCTGGCCGATCAGCAGCTCACCAGGGCACTGCCCGTTGAGCTGGGTGTCCCCGTGAGAATCGGCAAGACGGTCATTGAATTGAGGCCGTAGCCGTGGCTACCCCGGATGTTCCCGCCGACAAGGCCGGTGGCAAAACCCCGGCCCCGTTGCGCCCGCTGATCATGCGCTATGCTGCGCGTTCCGACGTCGGCCGTGTCCGCGCCAAGAACGACGACTCCGCCTACGTTGGCCGCCACCTCGCCGTCGTCGCCGACGGCATGGGCGGGCACGCCGGCGGCGATGTTGCCTCGGCGGCCACGGTGCTGGACATGATCCATCTCGACAAGGATGACTACGACGGCGACGCCGGCACCGTCCTTGCCGACGAGATTCAAACCGCGAACTCACTGCTTTCCGAACTTGTCCACATGAATCCCAAGCTGGCCGGGATGGGCACCACCGTCACGGCCCTCCTGCTGGCCGAAGGCAAGCTGCACTTCGCACACATCGGCGATTCCCGCGCCTACCGGCTCCGCAACGGCGAATTCGAACAGGTCAGTATCGACCACACCTTCGTGCAGCGCCTCATCGATGAAGGCCGGCTCCGCCCCGAAGAAGCGGAAACCCACCCGCACAAAAACGTCCTCATGCGCGTCCTCGGCGACGTGGACGCCAGCCCGGAGCTGGACCTGGCCACCCTCGACGTCGAACCGGGTGAGCGCTGGCTGCTCTGTTCCGACGGGCTGAATTACGTCGCCGGCCACGTCGTGGAACGCACCGTCAGGGAGACGCCCGACCTGCGCGAATGCGCGGAACTGCTGGTTGACCTCACTCTCGAGGCAGGCGCTCCGGACAACGTCACCGTTGTCCTGCTGGAAATCGCCGAGCAGACAACCGACGACGTGCGGACGGCCGCCGTCGAAATCGTTCCGCGCCCGTCGACGTCAACCGTGGCGGCCGTGGTTTCCGATAAACCGGCCCGCCAGGCCGGAAGCCCGCTTGGGGCAGCGAAGACTCCCGACGCCCAGGCGGCGGTCCACAATGGCGACGCGGACGACGAGCAGGCCGGCAGTGGCAGCGGGGATGGCGGTGTCGGCGGGAAATCAGAGCCAGCGTCCTCCACCGACCCGCACCTGGGCGAGCACCTGACCGCCGAAGTGCTCCGCGAGGACCTCGCCAGCCGTCCCCATGAACTCGTGGGCGCAGCCGCCACCGCCGCGGAAGCCGGATCGATCCCCACCATCGCCGGACGGACCCTGGCCCGCCGGGCGGCGACCGTCCTGACCCACAAGTCGGAGCAGGCAAGGGACGACTCAGAGGACTACAGGCCTGCCCGCCCGCCGCGCCGCTGGGTGACCGTCGCCATCGCTGCCGTCATCCTGGCGCTTCTCGCGCTGGGTCTGTGGCTGGGCTACGCCTGGACCCAGACGCGGTACTACATCGGCGAGAAAGACCAGCACGTCGCCATCTTCAACGGGGTCTCACAGCGACTGGGGCCCATCCAGCTCTCCACCCTCGAAACGGTAACCGATATCCGGATGTCAGATCTGCCCGAATTTTCCCAGCAGCGGGTGCGCCAGACAGTGCCGGCACGCGACCTGTATGACGCCCAGCGCATCGTCAAGAATCTAGAGCGCACCGGAACCACGTCCCCCGCGGAGGACTGCATCACACCGTCCCCGACACCGACGCCCGCGACACCGGGCGCAACAGCGACCCCCGACGCCTCGGCAGCCCCGGTGCCGCCAGCAACCCCGGCGGAAACGGCGAGTCCGGACGCCGGCGCTACGGCCACGCCGACGCTGCCCTTCTGCGAGGTCGGCAAATGACCCCCATCGATCCCACACCCAGGCCGCGGCGAAACGTTGAACTGGTGCTTCTGGTGCTCGCCCTCGCTGTCGGCATTGGTGCGAACGCCCTTGTCGGCGTGGATCAGCAGAAGGCTTTCGACGCCGACTTCTGGTTCCAGTCGAGCCTGCTTGCCGCAGCCGCCCTGGCATTTCACATCGTGCTTCGGATCCGCGCGAAATATGCTGATCCGGTAATACTTCCGCTGGTAGTGGCGCTCAACGGTCTCGGCCTCGCCATGATCCACCGGCTCGACCGCATTGGGGAGGACACGGGCAACAACCAGTTGCGCTGGACCCTGGTGGCGATGGCCGTCTCGATCGCGGTCATCTGGTTTCTCAAGGACCACCGGATCCTCCGCCGCTTCACCTACATTTCCCTGGCGGTCAGTGCAGTCCTCCTGATCCTTCCGCTGGTGCCGGGCATCTCCGCCGGTGAAATTCTCGGCGCCCGGGTCTGGATCCAGGTCGGCTCGATGACCTTCCAGCCCGGTGAGATCGCCAAGATCACGCTCGCTATATTCTTTGCCGGGTATCTTTCGTCCAACCGGGACCTGATCCTGCTGGCCGGGCGGAAAGTCGGTCCCCTCCAGTTCCCGCGGTTCAAGGACATGGGTCCCATGCTCGCCGCCTGGCTCGTAAGCATCGGGGTGCTCATCTTCCAGCGCGACCTGGGCTCCTCCATCCTGTTTTTCGGACTCTTCCTCGTGATGATCTACGTCGCCACCAGCCGCATCAGCTGGGTAATTATCGGCGTCGCACTCATGGCCGCCGGCGGCTTCGTTGCCTCGCGCGTCTTCTCCCACGTCGGCCTCCGGATCGACGGCTGGATCAACGCCTTCACCGACGAGGTCTACGGGCGGGAATTCGGTGGCAGCCTGCAGATCGTCGAGGGCCTGTTCGGGATGGCCAACGGGGGCCTGGTTGGCACCGGGCTCGGCCAGGGGCGTCCCAATCTGGTTCCCTTCGCGAACAGCGACATGATCATTGCCTCCTTCGGTGAGGAACTGGGGCTGATTGGCCTCTTCGCGATCGTCCTGATGTACCTGCTGCTCTTCACCCGCGGCTTCCGGGCGGCGCTCGGCACCCGGGACGCTTTCGGAAAGCTGCTCGCCACCGGACTGTCCTTCGCGGTAGCCCTGCAGTGCTTTGTTGTGATTGGCGGCGTCACCAGGCTCATCCCGCTCACCGGCCTCACCACCCCCTTCCTCGCTGCGGGTGGCTCCTCGCTGCTGGCCAACTGGATCATCGTGGGCCTGCTGCTGATGATCTCGCACGCGGCCCGCGGCCCGGTGGACACAACACCGTTGGCCCCCGGCGAAGAACCCGATCCACGGAAAGAAATTCCCGCCATGCCCTCGAAGCCGGCCGCCATCCCCGGAACCGGACGTAACAGTCCGGACGCCCCCACCGAGGCGGTGAAGCTGTGAACCAAGCCATTCGCAATGCCTGGATCGCCGCTATCTCGATGTTCGTGCTGATTTTCGGTGCCCTCAGCTACGTCCAGGTGGTCGGCGCGGACGAGCTGGAGGCCAATGCCTGGAACAAACGCACCCTGCTGCAGAACTACTGCAACGACCGTGGCGCGATCATTGTCGGCGGAACCCCGGTGGCCGAGTCCGTGGCCGCTGAGGAGAGCTGCATGTTCCAGCGCACCTACACGCAGCCGGAGCCCTACGCCGGGATCACGGGGTATTTCTCCCGGAGCTACGGCGTCACCGGGCTGGAGAAGACGATGAACAAAGAGCTGGCCGGCAGCTCGGACCAACAGTTCCTGGACCGGGTCGGCCAGCTCTTCCTGGGCAACCAGCCCAAGGGCGCCTCGGTGGAGCTCACGCTCGACCCCAAAATCCAGAAGCTGGCCTACGACCTCATCCCGGCCGGCCAGCGCGGATCGATCGTCGTGACCAACCCGAAAACCGGTGCGATCCTCGCGATGGTGTCCAGGCCCTCCTACGACCCCAATCTGATCGCCACCCAGGACCCCGCGGCGGAGGCCGAGAATTTCGCGGAGCTGAACCAGGTCCCCGGAATCAACCTGAACCAGAACGTCAGCGGACCCACCGGGGCGCTGCTGGCACCGGGCTCCGTCTTCAAACTCGTCGACACGGCAGCCGCCCTCAGCTCGGGCAAGTACAACAAGGACAGCACCCTGCCCAACCCGGCGGAAATGTCCTTCCCGGGGATCCAGTACAAGCTGCCCAACTACGCCGGCGGCAACTGCTACACCCGCGACACAGCGAGTTTTTCCTTCGCCCTGCAGCAGTCTTGCAACACGCCGTTTGCCAGCATCGCCCTTGATCTCGGGCAGCAGGCCATTGCGGACCAGGCCAAGAAGTTCGGTTTCGGCGCGGACTTTGGCGACCAGCTGAAATTGGACTCGGCCCCGAGTTTCTTCCCGGTCGAACCGCTGGATGAGGCCAGCCTCGCGCAGTCGTCGATCGGCCAGCGCGATGTCCGGGCCACACCGCTCCAGATCAACCAGATGACGGCTGCGATTGCCAACGGCGGAGTCCAGATGCAGCCGAACCTGATCAAGGCCGTCCGTTCGCCGGACCTGCGGCCCATCAGCGAGCCGAAGCCCCAGGTACTGCAGACCTCCACGACGCCGGAGATCGCCCGGCAGATCAACGAGTGGATGGTCAGCGTTGTCAGTGACGGCATCGGCCGCGGGGCGGCCGTATCCGGCGTCAAGGTGGCCGGCAAGACCGGTACCGCCGAACTTGGCAACGGTCTGAACAATTCATGGTTTACCGGGTTCGCCCCGGCGAATGACCCGCAGGTGGCTGTCACGATTGTCATGGAGAGCGTGGACATCACCACCGGCGCAAAGCTAACCAGTCCGAACGCAAAGAAGATTTTTGAGGCGGTGTTGAACAAGTGAGGCCTTCATCAGGAATCACCCTCGGCGGCAGGTTCCAGCTGACCACACGTATTGCGATCGGCGGTATGGGGGAAGTCTGGAAAGCCAAGGACCTGATCCTTGGCCGCATCGTCGCCATCAAGGTGCTTAAAGAGGAATACACCGGCGATCCCGGATTCCTCCAGCGCTTCCGCGCCGAAGCCCGCCACACCGCGCTGCTGAACCACGTAGGAATTGCCAATGTCTTTGACTACGGCGAGGAAGAAGGTTCCGCCTACCTCGTGATGGAGTTGGTCCCGGGCCAGCCGCTGAGCAGCATCATCGAACACGAACAGGTGCTTTCCCCGGACCGCACGCTGTCCATGATCGCCCAGACGGCGCGCGCTCTCTCGGCTGCCCACGCCCAGGGCCTGGTCCACCGCGACGTCAAGCCCGGCAACCTGCTGATCACGCCGGACGGCCGGGTCAAAGTGACGGACTTCGGCATCGCCCGCCTGGCGGACCAGGTCCCGCTCACCCAGACCGGCCAGGTGATGGGCACCGCCCAGTACCTGGCTCCGGAGCAGGCCACCGGACAGTTGGCCACCGGCGCTTCGGACATCTACGCTCTCGGCGTGATCGGCTACGAGTGCCTCACCGGACACCGCCCGTTCTCCGGCGAATCCCAGATCGCCATCGCGCTGGCCCAGGTCAATGACGCGCCGCCGCCACTGCCGGAAACACTGCCGAAGCCGGTCCGCGCCCTGCTGATGTCCATGCTGGCCAAGGACCCCAAGAACCGCCCGGCCGACGCCCTCAAACTCTCCGCAGCTGCCGAAGCCATCCGCAACGGTGATTTTGAAGCCGCGCACGCCGCCGTCCCGGGCATGCTCCTTTACGAGGCGGCCACCGGCCCCATCACCGCGCCGGTGGACATCCCCACCGCAGCGACCGGTGTCATCAGTGCGGCAGACCGCTCGACGTCGGCCACCTCGGCCCTGCCCGTGGTCGGAGCCGCCGGCGCGGGCGCCGCAGCGGGGCTCGCTGCCGGGGCGGCCGCCGCCAGCGCTTACGGTGCCCGCAACACCCTGTCGCGGGCCGACGCCCTCGCGGCGGAACGCAACTGGGTCCAGGAGGACGACGACTACGACGACGAGCCTGCCGATCAGCCCGAACGCCGCGGACGCAGCCCCTGGACCTGGCCGCTGATTGCCCTGATCCTGCTGGTGCTCTTTGCCCTGATTGGCTTTATGCTCAGCCAGGCCGGAATCCTGTCCCCCCAGACACCCGCGAGCAGCAGCTCTGTCGCCAGCAGCTCCAGCGCGGCGCCGACCAGTACCAGCGCCTCGCCGACCTCCTCGAGCGCCAGCCCCACCAGCAGTTCCGCGACCCCCACCCAGTCCACCCCGGCCGCGATCAATTTGATTCCGGACGCCTATAAGGGACGGGCCTTCAACGTCGTCCGCACCGAACTCAACAACATGGGCCTGCAGGTCAAGGGCGATCCCGTTTTTGACCCTTCCGCACCCAATACGGTCATCGACATCAACCCCTCGGGCCCTGTCGAAAAGGGTGCCCTGATCACCGTGTCCTACTCCAAGGGCCCGGAAATGGTCACCGTTCCGACACTGCAGTCCGGTGCCAGCGAATCCGCCGTTCGCCAGGCCATCGAGGCTGCGGGACTGCGCTGGGCCACGGGCGCGCCCGTCGACCCCACGAGCAAGAAGGAAAAGGCCGGCACGTTCGTCAGCTCCGAACCGGCGTCCGGCAGCAAGGTGCCCGCCGGTTCCCTCGTGACCTACCACCTGGCCAAGGACGCGGCCGTCGAATCAACGCCGAGTCCAACGGGATCGTAGGACACCATGCCAGAGTTACCCCGCACCCCGTCTCATCGGGAGGAGGGCGGCCCCGTGAACACCCAGCGCGTCCTCAGCGGGCGCTATGAGCTGGGTGAGCTGATCGGCCGCGGCGGCATGGCCGACGTTTTCCGCGGCATCGACACCCGGCTTGGACGCACGGTGGCCGTCAAGCTGCTGCGCCCTGACCTGGCCAGGGACCCCCAGTTCCAGGCCAGGTTCAAGCGCGAGGCGCAGGCGGTCGCCGCCCTGAACCATCCCTCGATCGTTGCCATCTATGACACCGGCGACCACGCGGTCCCCGGTGACCACGCGGACACAGTCCGGGTCCCGTACATCGTGATGGAGTTCGTCAAGGGAACGACGATCCGGGACCTGATCCGGGCCAAAGAAGTCGGCATCGACCACGCGATCGATTTCTCCCTGGGGGTGCTCGCCGCCCTGGATTACAGCCACAAGGCCGGCATCGTGCACCGCGACATCAAACCGGCCAATGTGATGTACTGCCCCGACTCCAACAGCGTGAAGGTCATGGACTTCGGGATAGCCCGCGCCATGGCCGACTCCGGAGCAACCATGACCCAAACCCAGGCCGTGGTTGGAACTGCCCAGTACCTGTCACCAGAGCAGGCCCGCGGCGAGACCGTGGACGCCCGCAGTGACCTCTACTCTGCCGGCTGCCTCCTGTATGAAATGCTCACGGGGCGACCTCCGTTCATCGGCGATAGTCCCGTTTCCGTGGCCTACCAGCATGTGCGCGAGATCCCCGAACTCGCCAGCAGCCTGAATCCGGACGTGTCCGAGGCTCTGGACAGTGTGCTGATGAAGGCCCTGCAGAAAAACCGTGCGGACCGCTTCCAGGACGCGGCAGCTTTCCGCCGCGCCCTGCGGGCAGCGCGCAGTGGTGTCGGCGTCACCGCCCCGCTTGCCAGCGAAGCTCCCACCGATCCCCACGACACGATCCCGACGCCGGACAGCGCACCGACGGCCGCTTTCTCGGTGACCGGTGCGAAGTTCCTAGACGACACCCCCTCGGGCCGGCTCCGGCCGGCCGACGACACCGTGGCGGAGGATGACAACAACACCCTGATGGCCCACGGCGGTGCCTATGGCGCCGAGGACACCGGCGACCTGCCCCTGGTGCTGCCGCCAGGCCGTGAGCACACCGCGCGCCAGCGGTCCCGCCGTCGTACCTGGACCACCGCGCTGGTGCTCGTCACGGTACTGGTCCTGGCGGGCGGTGGCCTGTGGCTCTACAACCTGATGAACCAGGCGCCACCGCCCGTCGCCAAGGTCCTGGTTCCATCGGTGACGTCGCTGACGGAGACTGAGGCCCTGCAGAAGCTCTACAACGCCGGGTTGAAACCCCAGCTCAACCGGATGCAGCACGAGACGATAGCCAAGGGCATCGCTGTCGGCACGGTCCCGGCAACAGGGACCTCACTGGACCCGGATTCGGCCATCACGCTCAATATCTCTGAAGGCCCCAGCGTCATTACTATCCCGGCCGACCTGCCGGGGCGCACCGAGGCTGCCGCGCGAGATGTCCTGCGCCAGAAGGGTCTTGCCGGAGCCCCGGGCACCACCATGGCCAATCACCCCACGGTTCCGGCGGGCATCGTGATTACTACCAACCCTGCGCCGGGCCAGAATGTGGCCGCGGGCAGCACCGTGGAGCTCATCGTTTCCACCGGCAAGGTGGCGGTTCCCCAGCTCGTCGGGCTCCCGCTGGCCGAAGCTGAGGCAGCGCTGAAGGCCCTTGGCCTCGGCCTCAACGCCACGGAAGTGGAAAACTCGCAGGTGGAGCCGGGAAAGGTCACCGGGCAGGCTGACGCTGCAGAGGCCCTCGTGGAGCAGGGAAAGACGGTCACCGTCACCGTGGCCAAGGCTCCGCCGCCCCCGCCGGAACCGACCCCGACCCCAACCCCGACGCCGACCCCCACCCCGACGTCCACTAAAAGCAACAGGTAAACGGGGCGTTCCCCGCGGGCTCCTGAGCTAGTGCTTAGCTCCGGGGCCAGTGACGAAACGCTTGCGCTAGTGCTTGATGAGCGGGCTGAGCGCCGCTGCACGCTGGGCCGCACCGGCCATGCCGAGGGATTCGAGCCAGTTCCCCAGCATCTGGTAGCCGCCTTCGGTCAGCACGGACTCCGGGTGGAACTGCACCCCGCAGAGCGGCGCGGTGCGGTGCTGCAGCCCCATCACCACCCCGGTCCCGGTTTCCGCGGTGATCTCCAGGACGTCAGGGATGCTCTCGCGGACGGCGGCCAGGGAATGGTAGCGGGTGGCCGTGAAGGGCGAGGGCAGTCCGGCGAAGACGCTGCCGCCGCGGTGCTCCACGAGGGACGTCTTGCCGTGCATCAGCTCCGGCGCGTGCGTGACTGTTCCCCCGTAGGCTTCGGCCAGTGCCTGGTGGCCCAGGCAGACACCCAGCATAGGTTTGCTGTGACTGCCGCACCACTTGATCAGCTCAATGCAGACCCCTGCGCCGGCGGGATTCCCGGGGCCCGGCGAGATGAGGACGCCGTCGCGCGCTTCCGCAAGATCGATCGCCTCGGCCAGGGTGACGTCATCGTTGCGGACCACTGTGGTCTCCGCACCGAGTTCCTGGAGATACCCGACCAGGGTGTAGACAAAGCTGTCGTAGTTGTCGACGACGAGGATCTTGGTTGTGCTCATGGGTGCCTTGCCGTACCAATCGTTGGTTCAGTGAATGACGGACACCCCTGCGGCCTGACGTACCGCTAGAATTGGCTCCGAATAAGAACTCAAACGTGACCAGGAGCGCGTTGACCGCCGGTGTATTCCTTCTTGCAGGATATCAAGCCAGGTCCCGCTCCTGTTCCAGCCGCCTAGGAGGACCCGTGCCCGAGTCAAAGCGACGCAAAAGCACCACCCCCGCGACGACGCAAACTTCCACCGCGCGCGCGAACAAGCCGAACCCGGTCTGGTTCAAGCCGGTGATGTTCGGCCTGATGATCATCGGCCTCCTGTGGATCATCACCTTCTACATCAGCGAAGGCGCCCTGCCTGTCGCCGCCTGGGGATCGGGGAACATAATCGCCGGCTTTGGCATCGCCATAATCGGATTCCTGATGACCACCCGCTGGCGCTCCTGACCCCGCCCGCAACTGACGAAAGACCGGTACACCTGTGTGCCGGTCTTTCGCGTTAACCCCGGAGCCGCCCGGCGGCGGTAATGCTGTAACGAAGACTATGAAGCGAGGGAGCCCGTATGGCCGCAGTAACCGGATCGGTGATCGGCGACGACGGCCTGGCCCGCCCGCCCTGGGCGGCCGTGGATCCGATGCTCCAGGCCTACTATGACACCGAGTGGGGAATCCCGGTACGCGACGAGCAGGGCCTCTATGAGCGCATCAGCCTCGAGGCGTTCCAGGCCGGACTGTCCTGGGCCACCATTCTCCGGAAGCGGCCGGCGTTCCGGACCGCCTTCCACGGCTTTCACCCCGAGACAGTCGCCGCTTTCACGGAAACGGATGTCGAGCGCCTGATGACGGATGCTGGCATCGTCCGCAACCGGCTTAAGATCCGGGCCGCCATTACGAATGCCCAGGCCACCATCGCCCTCAGGGACGACGGCGGACTGGTTGACTTCGTGTGGTCCTTCCAGCCGGCGTCCACTCCGGAGCCCTCCAACCACGGGGAAATCCCCACCACTTCGCCAGAGTCCGTCGCACTGTCCAAGGCGCTGCGGAAGCGTGGCTTCGCTTTCGTCGGGCCTACGACCACGTATGCCCTGATGGAAGCGATCGGCATCGTCGACACCCACCTGCTGGACAGCCACCGCCGCGGCAGCTCAGGCATCTGGCCCCACTGAGGCACCCGGGATTTCTGCCCCCTGCACCCTTCGGGTTCACGCGGTGCCCCTGGTTCTTCCCTGCTCTGCACAAGTCGGTCGAAGTTATCCACATTTGTTGATAACTTCTCGAAGGCTCACCTTTACAGCACCCATCTTCCGGGCATAGTGGCCTTCAAAGGGGTAAACCGGCAGCAGTTCCTGGCTAGAGAACACGTCGTGAGTTATTAACACTGTGGATTTGCCTGTGGATAAGTTCCCGGAAAGCGCCCTAATCCAGTTTTTGGGGTTCCGGTCCAGCACCTGTCAGTTATCTTCAGTTCAGTCCTGGTCCCGGGCAAGTTATCCACTTAACAACACGCGACTACCCACAAGTTATCCACAGGTGGGGATAACCCTGCCCGCCGGGCGTGATTTGACCGGTTTCAGGGCCACCAGCGGCAAGTTTCGATGGATCACTTCGAGCTACAAGTTATTAACACTGTGAATAACCCTGTTGAAATCAGATTTGATTCTTACCCAGGGATCCCTGTCTGGGCGGCTCAAGGCAGTGGTGCCCACGCCTTTTCACCGCCCTGATGGCTCCGGGATTACCGGTTCGGCCGGGTTTTCCACTTAACCACAGGACTGATCACCGGCGTTATCCACAATTGTGGAGATCCCCAGCACCTCCGGAACAAAATCGCCAGTGCTGGCGGTCAGATCGGAAAGGCCTGCACGAACTACAGCCGTGTAAGTTACCAACAGTGTGGATAACCTCTGTGGAAAACTTTTTCAGCGGGCGGAGGAACCCCTGTTTCGGTTGGCGGCAACCACAGCAGCGGCAAGCGGAATGGGCCCGGCGGGCGGACCGTGCTGTGGAAAGCATGCATCCTGCTGTGGACACCCGCATTTGTGCCACGCGGCTGCCCGTTGCGTGGTGGGCGTATCTACGCTCCCGCCCAGTTGCCTCCACCGCCTCAGCACCCGCTCGCTGGAACCTGCGACCTTCTGGCGTTGGACCGCGCTCCAGCGCCCGGTAACTGGGTCGGAGCGTCGTCACCGGGAGGCTGGGACGGACGAAGAAACCCCCGTCACTGAGCATGCTCAGTGGGGGGTTTTCTTGGTCGCGGTGCGTGGTTCAGCCGATCGTCGGGACACGCAGCAGATGATGCTGCCGCCATCTCATCGATCCGTCACAAATGGCCGCCCTGGAACGTTGAAAAGCGACCATATGTGGCGAATGGCGTCCCGGCAGGTTCTAGGCCATGACCGCACTGAAGGCGGTGGCGGCGGCCAGGAGGGCGAGCACGGCCACGAGTCCGCCCGCTTGGAGCAGGCCCTGCCGCGGGCCCCGGGGCGTGTACGCGATGACGGCAGCGCACAGGGCACCGGTGATCAGCCCGCCGAGGTGGGCCTGCCAGGCGATCTGGGGGACCATGAACCCGATGACAGCGTTGATGGCGATCAGGACCCAGAGTTGCCTGGTGTCCCCGCGGCGGTGGCGCTGGACCACAAGCATGGCGCCAAACAGCCCGAAGATGGCGCCGGAGGCACCGACCACACCGCTCAGCTGCTGACCGGGAAGGTAGCCGGGGGTCAACAGGAGGTAGCCGACGGAACCGCCGAGGGCGGAGATCAGGTAGACGGCCAGGAACCGGATGCGGCCCAGCAACGGTTCCAGCGCCTGACCGAAGATCCACAGCGTGTACATATTCAGGACAATGTGCAGAATGAAGCCCTGTGAATGAAGGAAGGCTGAGGTCAACATCCGCCACGGTTCGAACACGCCGTACTCCGGAGTGGCGTACACGGTGGCGAATGCCAGGTTCTGGTAGATCCCGTCATTGGGAATCAGCCACTGCAGCACGTAGAGCACTGCGCAGACAACGATGATTCCGTAGGTGACCATGGGCTTGCCGGGGGCCACGGCACCGCCGTAGACGGTCTTGACGTCCGGCGTCGTGCGTTTGGTTTCGTTCACACAGTCAACGCACTGGAATCCGACGGCGGCCGCCCGCTGGCAGTCGGGGCACGCAGGGCGCCCGCAGCGCTGGCAGCGCACATAGGCGGGCCGGTCCGGGTGCCGGGGGCACACCGGGATCTGCGCGGACGGCTCTGCCGCCGGAATTCCGTAGCTCATGCGTTGGGCTTAGAGCTTTTCTACGTCAATGCTGTTGATGGTGACGTCCTCGACCGGGCGGTCGCCCATGCCGGTGCGGACACCCTCGATGGCGTCAACAACCTTCTTGGAGTCCTCATCCGCCACCTCGCCGAAGATGCTGTGCTTGCCCTGCAGCCAGCCGGTGGGAATGGTGGTGATGAAGAACTGCGAGCCGTTGGTGCCGCGGCCCATCTGAATGCCGGCGTTCGCCATGGCCAGCTTGTACGGCTCGTTGAAGGTCAGTTCGGGGTGGATTTCATCGTCGAACTTGTAGCCCGGTCCGCCAACGCCGCGGCCCAACGGATCCCCGGCCTGGATCATGAAGTCCTTGATGATCCGGTGGAAGATGGTGCCGTCGTACAGCGGTGTCCCCGTCTTGTCCTCGCCGGATTCCGGGTGGGTCCAGGCCTTCTCGCCGGTGGCCAGCCCGACGAAGTTCTCGACGGTCTTGGGGGCGTGGTTGCCGAAGAGGTTGACGACGATGTCGCCCAGGCTCGTGTGGATGGTTGCTTTTGCAGTTGCGATGGCAGTCATACGCCCTATTCTTCCATGACGGCGCGCTGCAGACAGGGCCGGTCCGCCAGTTCCGCGCTGGGTGAAATCCGCCCAAAATCGGGCCCGGTGAATAGCAGGTGAGGTCTGGGACACGTAGGCTAACACCAGAACCGCCACATTAATCGGGAGGTAGTTGTGAAGAAATCGGATCGAATTGCCCGTGAGCTGGAGCAGTCAGTCAGCACCGGAGTAGAAAACGCCATGGAATGGGCCACCCCGCGGGTTGAAGCGGCAGTCAACTGGGCTGTTCCGCGCATCCAGCAGGGCCTGGATACTGCTTCTCCCAAGATCCAGGAAGGTCTCAAGTCGGCGGCCTACAATCTCGCCGACGGTGTTGCGACCGTAACGCCGCGCATCCAGGACGGGTTGGCGCACCTCGCGCCCAAGATCCACGACGCCGTTGAGGGTGCCGCGCCGCGCCTGCATGGTGCCCTGGACAAGGCGACGCCGGTCATCGCGAACGCACGCGACCGGGTCGTCGTTGAATACCTGCCGAGGCTCTCGGACCAGATCGGCCACGCCTCCGACGCTGTGCACCGGACGCTGGAAGGCGCGCCGGCCCATGTGGATGCGGTTGCGCAGAAGCTGGGCGACGTGGGAATTATCCATACCGTCCAGGAGCAGGCAAAGACGGCCGGGGGACGCCTGAAGGGTGCTGCTAACCAGGCCGGTAAGGCCGTCGGCGTCGAACTGGGCAAGCCGGAGAAGCCCAAGCACCGCGGATGGCTGGTCTTTGGGGTCATTGCCGCGGCCGTGGCTGCCGGTGTGGCCGCCTGGAAGGCTTCCCAGCCGGTCGAGGATCCGTGGAAAACGCCGGCTCCGGTGACCCCGGCCCCCGTGCCGGCCACGACCGTCAACGAAGTCAAGGATTCCGTTGAGGAATCCGTCAAGGGCACCGCTGACACGGCCGGCGCAGCGACGGTGGCAGCCGCGGACAGCGCAGCGGACGCTTCGGCCGAGGTCGCCGAGTCTGCAGCCGATACCGCGGACACCGCCAAGCACGCAGCGACGGACGCTGTCGAGGACATCCAGGACACGTCCGCCAAGGTTGCCACCGACGCGAAAACTGCGGTCCGGAACATCGCCGCCAGCCGCAACAACGGCACGGACAAGAACACCGGCATCTAAGACAGCCAGTTGCCTGCCCGCGGGCAGCATTGAGGGAGGGATTCCGCTTTTGCGGGGTCCCTTCTTTTTTGCAAGCACGATTTTGCACGCACGATGTTTACCAGTTCGTAGCCGGGGCGCTGCCCGGCACCGGGCCGGAGAAACGCCGTTGATGCTAAATTTGAGGGGATGTCACCCGAAAAATCCGCTGAGGATGCCTTACACGAAGCCGTGCAGACCCCGGCTGTGTCCATTGTCATCCCGGCCTACAACGAGGAAAGCGTCATCCGGCAGTGCCTCATTGCTGCCGTGTACCAGTCTGTCCCGGCCCACGAGATCATCGTGGTGGACAACATGTCGAAGGACCGCACCTCCGATATCGTCCGGCAGATGCAAATGGAATATCCCGAGAGCCCCATCATCCTGCTCCGCCAGGACGTGGACCAGGGCCTGATTCCCACCCGGAACTTCGGCCTCGACCACGCCACGGGTGACATCCTGGGCCGGATCGATGCTGATTCCGTGCTTGAGCCCGACTGGGTCGAACAGGTGCAGAAGGCCTTCCGAGACAAGGCCGTACACGCCGCGACCGGTCCGGTGGTCTACTACGACATGCCGATGCGGCGCTTCGGTCTCAAGGCCGACGACAAGATGCGCCAACTGATGCTCAAGCTCGCCAAGCACCAGTACCACTTCCTCTTTGGCTCCAACATGGCCCTTCGCCGCTCAGCCTGGGAAATCATCCGGACCGAGACGTGCCGGGACGAAAAGGACGAGATGCACGAGGACATCGATTTGTCCCTGCATTTGGCCGACCACGAGCTCCGGATCCAGTACTGGCCGCAGATGGTCTCCGGGATGTCCGCCCGCCGGCTGGAAGATTCTCCCCGGGACTACCGCTACTACGTGACGCGCTTCGACCGAACGTACAAAGCGCACAACGTCAAGAAAATGGCGCTGAAGGCCCCCATGGTCGTGTTCTTCTCGGTGTACTTCCCGGCGAAGCTGCTCCGCGCGATCCACACGGTCAACACGGCCCAGCCCGTCCGCCGCGGCGGCCAATAGTACTCTGGCGCCCGAGTTCGAAAGTCAGTCGGTGCCCAGCTCGGCCAGCGTCGCCGCACGGCGCCGCACGGAACGGGAGCTGCGCTGCCCCAGGACGACGACGGCGAGCCCCACCAGGATCAGCGCCAGGCCGGCATAGGTGCCCGCCGGCAGGATCTCGGAGAGGAATGCCGCAGCGAGCAGCGCGGCACCGGGGATCTCCAGCAGAATAATCATCGATACCAGCAGCGGACTCATCGTGGCGAGCAGGTGGTTGAAGGCCGTGTGCCCGATCAGCTGCGCGCACACCGTAATCGCCAGGATGCCCAGCCAGCCCGCAGCTTCGAATCCGGCCAGGGGCTGCTGGGAGACCAGTGCCAGCACCGCGACGATGGCCGCGCACATCCCGTAACAGAGGGTGGTGTAGGTGCCCGTCCCCATGGTCTGGCGCGCCTTTCCGCCTGCCAGGGTATAAACGCCCGCGAGGGCCCCACCTGCAACCGCCAGGAGGTCGCCCAGCAGTGCTTCCGGGGAACTGCCCATGTCGAAACCGGTGATCACCACCACGCCGCCGAAGGCGAGCCCGAGGCCTGCCAGGACCGGCCAGCGGTGCCGGACGCCCCGGAAGAGCTGGAAGATGGCGATCCAGCCGGACTGCAGGCAGACCAGCGCGGTGGCCGCCGCAACCGAGGTCAGCTGGAGGGAGGTGATAAAGCAGGCGAAGTGCAGCGCCAGGGCGACAGCCGCAGCCAGCGACCAGCGGAATTCCACGCCGGTGACCCGGCCGAACTGCCGCGGGTTCCGCACCAGAACGGGCCCGGCCATGACGACCGCCCCGATCGCGTTGCGCCAAAAGGCGATCGCCAGGGCACTGACCGAGGTGGCCCCCAGTGTTGCGGCAATGAGGGGCCCGGAGGAGGCCACACCAAGAACGCCCAAGGCGGCAAGGAAGAAGTTCACGGTCCCACACTAGTGGGGCGGGCGGGGAGCCGTCGCACGCGCAGTCTTGACCGTCCCCAGCGGCGGTGCCAGTCTTAAATCCGGTCTCACCATCATCCACAAAGGAGACCATCATGGCTTCAACCATCCGCAAGAGCCTGGACCATCCTGAGGAAACCCGACCCGTCAAAGACGGGATGGGCCAGGTGGAACTCGTTAATCTCGACGCCGGTGCCGTGTCACGGGTGACGTTCCTGCCTGGCTGGAAGTGGTCCCAGCACGTCAAACCGATCGCCCAGACGGACAGCTGCATGGTTGCCCACAAGGGCTACACGGTTTCGGGCCATCTCAAGGTCGTGATGGACGACGGCGAGGAGAACGAGTTCGGCCCCGGTGACTTCGGTATCATCCCGCCGGGTCACGATGCCTGGGTTGTCGGCGACGAGCCCTACGTCTATATCGACTGGCAGGGCATGGACGACTACGCCAAGCCCAAGGAGTGATGCCGGGCGTCTACTCCCGGGCCTGGGAGCTCCCGGGCGAGCCTGAAGTACCCGGGCATGCAAAAGGCCCCGGACCGCGTTTCCGCCGTCCGGGGCCTGTCTTATGGTGGAGGCACGGGGACTCGAACCCCGAACCCCCTGCTTGCAAAGCAGGTGCGCTACCAATTGCGCCATGCCCCCATAAGAAGCAACCCGACAATCATACCCTAGTTCGATGAGCCGTTTCCGGCTCCCGATCCGGGGACATCCTGGCTAGTCAACCGTGTCGGTCGATTCGCTCCAGACCGTTTTCCGGGCCTCGGATTCCTGCACTTTCTTGTAGAGCAGGACGCCTGCGATTGTGGCTGCAATAACCAGCAACTTCTTCACATGCACCCCGTTCTGGTTCAGCGATAAACGAATATCTACCAAACCTCCACTTGAATCCGTACAGATTCCGTGGGCGTACCAGGACTTGAACCTGGGACCTCTTCGTTATCAGCGAAGCGCTCTAACCGCCTGAGCTATACGCCCCGATGCCTCATCGGGCCGAGATATGACTGTACAGCACATCCCGACCCGATCTCAAATCGAGGCATTTCCCCGGAGATAATCCGGAAAAACTGCGGGTTTTTAGTCGTCCGTAAGGGTGACACCGATGCCGCCCACGAGGGTGGCTGAGATGTTGTACAGCACCGCCGAGAGCATCGAGAGCGCCGTCAGCAGCACGACGTTGATGACGGCGATGATGGTGGCGAACGATGCCACCTGACCGAGCGAGGCAACCTTCTTCAATTCGAAGCCACCACCCTCTGAGCCGGCCAGGGTTCCCAACAGGCCATCAACCTGATCAAAAATCCCGGTCAGGTCCAGGACCGTCCAGAGCACGATTGCGGCCACGACGGTCACGATGCCCAGAGCCACGGAAAGCAGGAAGGCCATCTTCAGTACCGACCAGGGGTCAACCTTGCTCACCAGCAGGCGGGCTCGGCGGACTTTGGCCTTGGGTGCCGGCTTGATCAGCCCGGCCGTTCCCTGGCCCTGGCGCTGGGCCGGTGCCACCGGCCGCTGGCCCGGTGTCACGGGGCGTCCCTGTGCGGGACGCTGGCCGGGAGCGGGAGGCCGCTGATCCGCGCCGTTGACGCTCCCCGGTACCCCGGGACGCTGCTCGGGGCGCGATGGCGCACCTACCCGCGGGGCGGCGGTGGGCTGCCGCACGCCGCCGGGAACGCCGCTGTTCGACTTGGGATATGAGTCGGAATTACTCACTCGTTACCTCCGGTATTGTCTTCGTCCAGCTCGGCATTGCCTGATGACTCATCTGACTCCGGGGCCGGTGCTGATTCTTCCGCTGCGGACCCCTCATGTGATCCGGTATCTTCAGCCAACGTTACGTCATCCGGCGCGGATGCCTGACTTTCGACAGCCTCGCCGGTAACTTCGGCGATCCCCTCGCCGGTACCTTCGCCTTCGGCCGAGTCGTCCGTTTCCAGTCCGCGTTCGCTGTTGCGCGCCACCTCGATGATGCGGTCATTCTTGTCCGGCTTGGCGAAGATGACCCCCATGGTGTCGCGGCCCTTGGCGGGCACCCCGGTCACGGAGGAACGGACGACCTTGCCGCCTTCCATGACCACCAGGACCTCATCTTCTTCCTGGACGATCAGGGCGCCCACGAGGTGGCCGCGCTCCTCCTGGTACTTGCCCACCTTGATACCCAGGCCGCCACGGCCCTGCAGGCGGTATTCCTCAACGGCGGTGCGCTTGGCGTAGCCACCCTCGGTCACGACAAATACGAACGAACCGTCCGTGACGACGTCGGCCGCCAGCAGCTCGTCGTCTTCACGGAATTTCATTCCGGTAACACCGGACGTGGCCCGGCCCATCGGACGCAGGGCCTCATCCGTGGCGGTGAAGCGGATCGACTGTCCCATCCGGGAGACGAGCATCAGGTCATCCGTCTCGGAGACCAGCTGGGCCGAGACCAGCTCGTCGCCGTCGCGCAGGTTGATCGCGATGACGCCCGCGGAACGGTTGGTGTCGTAGTCCTCCAGCCGGGTCTTCTTCACGAGGCCGCGTTTGGTGGCCAGGACCAGATACGGCGACTGCTGGTAATCCCTCAGGTCCAGCACCTGGGCGATGTGTTCGTCCGGCTGGAATGCGAGCAGGTTCGCCACGTGCTGTCCCTTGGCGTCGCGCCCGGCCTCCACGAGTTCGTACGCCTTGGCCCGGTATACCCGGCCAAGGTTCGTGAAGAACAGCAGCCAGTGGTGGGTCGTGGTCACGAAGAAGTGCTCGACGACGTCGTCGCCGCGCAGCTGCGCACCCTTGATGCCCTTGCCGCCGCGCTGCTGCGACCGGTAGTTGTCGCTGCGGGTGCGCTTGACGTAGCCGCCGCGGGTAATCGTGACGACCATTTCCTCTTCAGGAATCAGGTCCTCCATCGACATGTCGCCATCGAAGCCCAGCAGGACCTTGGTGCGGCGGTCATCGCCGTGCTTGTCCACGATTTCGGCCAGCTCGGTGCTGATGATCTCGCGCTGGCGCACCTCGGAGGCCAGGATCGAGTTGAACTCGGTGATCATGGCTTCGAGTTCGGCATGCTTGTCCTGGATCTTTTGACGTTCCAGCGCTGCGAGCCGGCGCAGCTGCATGTCCAGGATGGCCCGGGCCTGAAGGTCGTCGATGTCCAGGAGCTGCATCAGTCCGTCGCGGGCTGCGTCGGTGGTGTTCGATGCCCGGATCAGCGCGATGACTTCATCGAGCGCGTCGAGCGCCTTGAGGAGGGCGCGCAGGATGTGTGCCTCTTCTTCGGCCTTGCGGAGGCGATAGCGGGTCCGGCGGGCGATGACGTCCATCTGGTGCGTGACCCAGTGCCGGATGAAGGCGTCCAGGCTCAGGGTGCGGGGCACCCCGTCGACGATCGCGAGCATGTTGGCCGCGAAGTTGTCCTGCAGCTGGGTGTGCTTGTAGAGGTTGTTCAGCACAACCTTGGCGACGGCGTCGCGCTTGAGCACGATAACGAGGCGCTGGCCGGTGCGTCCCGAGGTTTCGTCGCGCAGGTCGGCGATGCCCGAGACCTTCCCGTCCTTGACGAGCTCGGCAATTTTGATCGCCAGGTTATCCGGGTTGGCCTGGTAGGGCAGCTCGGTGACCACCAGGCAGGTGCGTCCCTGGAGTTCCTCCACATTGACCACAGCGCGCATGGTGATCGAGCCACGCCCAGTGCGGTAGGCGTCCTCGATCCCCTTGTGCCCCAGGATGGTGGCGCCGGTCGGAAAATCGGGTCCCTTGATGCGGACGATCAGCTCTTCGAGCAGCTCTTCGCGGCTCACGGTCGGGTTGGCCAGGTACCACTGGACGCCGTCGGCGACCTCGCGGAGGTTGTGCGGCGGAATGTTGGTGGCCATGCCGACGGCGATACCCGAGGAGCCGTTGACCAGGAGGTTCGGGAAACGCGCCGGCAGGATGGTGGGTTCCTGGTTCTTGCCGTCGTAGTTGTCCTGGAAATCGACGGTTTCCTCGTCGATGTCGCGGACCATCTCCATGGCCAGCGGGGCCATCTTCGTTTCGGTGTACCGCGGCGCTGCAGCGCCGTCGTTGCCGGGAGAACCGAAGTTGCCCTGTCCCAGCGCCAGCGGATACCGCATGGTCCAGTCCTGGATCAGCCGGACCAGCGCATCGTAGATCGCGGTGTCGCCGTGCGGGTGGTACTGGCCCATGACTTCGCCGACCACACGGGCACACTTGTTGAAGGACCGCTCCGGGCGGTAGCCGCCGTCGAACATCGCGTACAGGACCCGGCGGTGGACCGGCTTGAGTCCGTCGCGGACGTCCGGGAGGGCACGGCCCACAATCACGGCCATCGCATAGTCGAGGTAGGAACGCTGCATTTCCGTCTGCAGGTCCACCTGTTCGACGCGGTCGGTCAGCACATCGGTGTCGAGGACCAGGCCCTCAACGACGGACTCAGCATCGGCCGGTCCGGCCGGAACATCAGGAGTTTCGTCACTCATAGTCTATATTTTCCGTTTCAGGTATATATCAGTCCAGGAATATTCAGGGCTCAAGAAAACCGCTAGATATCGAGGAACCGAACGTCCTTGGCGTTCTGCTGAATGAAGTTTCGGCGGGATTCGACGTCTTCGCCCATCAGGGTGGAGAAGGTCTGGTCCGCGGCCAGCGCGTCGTCCATGGTGACCTGCAGCAGGGTGCGGTGGTCGGGGTCCATGGTGGTGTCCCACAGCTCGGTGTAGTCCATTTCGCCCAGGCCCTTGTAGCGCTGGATGCCGTTGTCCTTGGGGATGCGGCGGCCGGCGGCCTGGCCGGAAAGCAGCCGCGCGTCCCGTTCCCGGTCGCTGTAGACGTAGTCGTGCGGGGCGTTGGACCACTTGATCCGGTAGAGCGGCGGCTGTGCGAGATAGACATAGCCGTTCTCGATCAGCGGCCTCATGTAGCGGAACAGCAGGGTCATCAGCAGCGTGGTGATGTGCTGGCCGTCGACGTCGGCATCGGCCATCAGGACGATCTTGTGATAGCGGAGCTTGCTCAGGTCAAAGTCCTCGCCAATGCCGGTGCCGAAGGCGGTGATCATGGACTGCACTTCGGTGTTGCCCAGGGCCTTGTCCAGCCGGGCGCGCTCCACGTTCAGGATCTTGCCGCGCAGCGGAAGGATGGCCTGGGTCTCCGGGTTGCGGCCGCGCTTGGCGGAACCGCCGGCGGAGTCGCCCTCCACGATGTAGACCTCGCACTTCTCCGGGTTCTTCGAGGAGCAGTCGGAGAGTTTGCCGGGCATCCCAAAGGATTCCAGCGGGCTCTTGCGGCGCGCGTTGTCGCGGGCCTTGCGCGCCGCCATCCGGGCCTGGGCCGCGGAGATGGCCTTGCGGATGACATCGCGGGCCGGCCCGGGGTTCCGTTCCAGCCAGTCGCCAAGTCCGTCGGTGACAACGCGCTGCACAAAACCCTTGACCTCGGAGTTTCCGAGCTTGGTTTTGGTCTGGCCTTCGAACTGCGGTTCGGCCAGCTTGACCGAAATGACGGCGGTCAGTCCTTCGCGGATGTCGTCGCCGGTCAGGTTGTCATCCTTTTCCTTGATGATGCTCTTCTCGCGCGCATAGCGGTTAATAAGTGAGGTCATCGCGGCGCGGAAGCCCTCTTCGTGGGTGCCGCCTTCGTGGGTGTTGATCGTGTTGGCGTAGGTGTGGACGCTTTCGGAATACGCGTTGGTCCACTGCATCGCCATTTCCAAGGCGATGTGCCGTTCGGTGTCCTCGGTTTCGAAGGCGATGACGTCCTCGTGGACTACCTCGACCTTCTTGCCGGAGTTCAGGTGCTTCACGTAGTCCAGCAAGCCATCGTTGTACTGGTACACCACGGTGTGGAATTCGGCCGCGACTTCACCGTCAGTGGGGACCACGTCGAGGTCCAGGTCCTCGTCCTCTGAGGGTTCCTCCGCAGCGCGGCGCTCATCCGTCAGCGTGATGCGCAGCCCCTTGTTAAGGAAGGCCATCTGCTGGAAGCGGGCGCGGAGCGTTTCGAAATCGAAATGCGTGGATTCGAAGATGCTGGCATCCGGGTAGAACGTCTGGGTGGTGCCGGTTTCGGACGTCGCTTCACCCTGGATCAGGCCACCTTGTGGCTTGCCGCCGTCAACGAAGGACATTTTCCAGACGTGGCCCTGCCGGCGGATTTCGGTGTTAACGCGGCTAGACAGTGCGTTGACCACGGAGATGCCCACGCCGTGCAGGCCGCCGGAGACGGCATAGCCGCCGCCGCCGAATTTGCCGCCGGCGTGGAGTATGGTCATCACAACTTCAACGGTGGGTTTGTGCTCCGTCGGGTGCATGTCGACCGGGATTCCGCGGCCGTCGTCGACCACTTTGACCCCGCCGTCGGCCTGCAAAACGATTTCGATGTGGGTGCAGTATCCGGCCAGGGCCTCGTCGACCGAGTTGTCCACGACTTCATAGACCAGGTGGTGCAAACCGCGCGGTCCCGTGGAACCGATGTACATGCCGGGACGTTTCCGGACTGCTTCGAGGCCTTCGAGCACCGTGATGTCGCTGGCGCCGTAGCCGTGGGTGGTTGTGGTCCCCGATGGGGTGTCCGCCGCCTCGCCCGATGCTGGTTCCACTGCCGGGATCACTGCATTGTCGTTAGCCACAGGCGCTTTCGACTCCTCTTTTTCAATAATGGCCGGCCGTTGCTCTTCCCGGAGGAAACAGCTACTGCCCGCGGGCACGTCACTGGTCGCGCCGGATGGACCGCTGGCCAGAAGATCCGTTTACCGCACGTGGATATCGCGTCGGAAACGGACTCAGTCAACGTTTCACCGGCGCCCAGTTATCTACCACGATTCTAGCGTGTTATAGGGCCGGAACCCGCATTCCAGGGGGTCAAACGGGAAGGAATGTGCCGCTGGGAGGCCACCGGCTCCGCCTGCAAGGCCCGAGGAGTGCGGGGATGGGGTTCCTATACGACTCCGGGGCGCCCGAGCGGCCTACACGCCGTTTATGCATTTTTCAAGAGTTTTGCAAGGACTGCTTCAGATCCAGTGGGCGGGGAGGTGCGGGAGCTACCCGTAGGTGTCCCTCGGACCGCGGCCGTTGACGGTACGGCTGCCCTTCCGCCAGTTGGGGGCCGCGGGTCCGAGCACCTGGATCTTGGTCACGACGCCGTCGCCGAGTTCAGTGCGGAATTTCTCCAGCAGGCTGAGGCTTAGCAGCCGTAGCTGCGTGGCCCAGGCGGTGGAGTCACAGCGGACATGAAGGGTGGTGTCAGTGAAACTTTCCGGCGTGCAGTGGGCGGAAATCTCCGGACCGACGAGTGTTGCCCACTCGGCCATCACCGAGCCGACCGCAACGGGCGAACTCCAGCCGCGCTCCGCGACGAGCCGCCCCACAACCTTGCCCAGCCCCATTGGATCCCGGCCTGCCCCGTGGAATTGTCCGAAGCCTCGGGTGGCACCGGAACGACGGCCCGTTTTTTGCGGGGTACTGCCGGGCCGCGGCGGGGCCTTGCGCCGGATTTCACCACGCGAGGCGGCCGCGTCGCGCATCCTGTTCAAAGCTGACTGGGCAGCGTCGATGTCGTCCGGATCGCGGCCCGGCTGCAGGCCGCCGTCGGTATCCTTATTCATCGGTCTGCCCGCTCATCGATTCCTCCCGGGACCACCTTCACCCGGCGCCCGGCCAGTTCCGCAGGGATATCGTCCTCGACGGCGGCGGTCACGAGCACCTGCTCGGCGCTGGTTACTATTGCCGCAAGTTTACGCCGCCGCTGGACATCAAGTTCGGCAAAAACATCGTCCAGGATCAGGATGGGGGCGGATCCGCCGGTACGGGCGTCATCGAGCATGACGTAGTACGAAGCCAACCGCAGGGACAGGCACATGGACCAGGTTTCACCGTGCGAGGCGTAGCCTTTGGCGGGGGCGGTGCCCAGGACCAGCTCGAGCTCGTCGCGGTGCGGCCCCACCAGGGAAATCCCACGTTCGAGTTCCCTGCGCCGTGACGATGCGAACGCCCGCACGTAGCGCTCGGTAAGTTCGTCGACGGACAGCAGGCGCAGGTCCTCGGCCGGCCCGGTGGTTTCCGAGCCGCCGTCGTCATCCACAACACCCTGCAGCGTGGAGCGGTAGATGGCTCCCGCGTCCTTGGACCCATCAGTGAGTTGCGCGTAGGCGTTTCTCAGGTGGGGGCGGAGCCGTTCCAACAGTTCCAGCCGGGCGTGCAGCAGTTCGGCACCGGCCCGGGCCATGTGCTGGTCCCAGACATCCAGGGTTGCCTCATGGCCGCTCGTGAATTTTCCGGCGCGCGCGGATTTCAACAAAGCGTTGCGCTGTTTCAGCACCCGATCATAGTCGCTGCGGGTGGCTGCGTGCCGCGGGATGAGGCTCACCAGGAGCTCATCCAGGAAGCGGCGCCGGCTGGACGGATCACCTTTGACCAAGGCCAGATCCTCCGGGGCGAACAGAACGGTTTGGCAGATGCCCAGAATGTCCCGGGCCCGAAGCGGATTGCTGCGGTTGATCCGGGCCCGGTTGGCGCGGGAGCCGTTGATTTCCAGTTCCAGTACGGTGGACTGCTCGCCGCGGACCAGTTTCGCGCGGATCAACGCCTGTTCGGTGCCGAACCGGAGCAGCGGGGCATCCGAACTGACCCGGTGGGAGCTGAGGGTGGCCAGGTATCCGATAGCTTCCATCAGATTGGTTTTTCCGATGCCATTGGAACCGACCAGCACTGTGATGCCTGGCTCGAAGCTTAGGTCCACCTGGGCGTAGCTGCGGAAATCCGTGAGTGAAAGTTGTTGGAGGTACACGCGGGGTTCAGGATTTCAGGGCAGGGCTATTTGGACGGGCGGGTCGCATGTCCGCCGAACTGGTGGCGCAGGGCGGAGACCATCCTCATCGCCGGCGAGTTGTCCTCGCGGGAGGAGAAGCGGGCAAAAAGTGCCGCCGTGATGGCCGGGGCGGGAACGGCATTGGCGATTGCCTCTTCCACGGTCCAGCGTCCTTCACCGGAGTCCTCGACATAGTCGTCGATGGAAGCCAGGCCGGGATCCTCGTCGAGGGCCTTGACCATGAGGTCCAGCAGCCAGGACCGCACGACGGTTCCTTTCTGCCAGGCCCGGAAAGTGCCGGGAAGGTCCGTGACGATGTCCTTGGCGGCCAGGAGTTCATAGCCTTCGGCGTAGGCCTGCATGAGTCCGTATTCGATGCCGTTGTGAACCATCTTGGCGTAGTGGCCCGCGCCGATCCCGCCGACGTGGACAAAGCTGTCCGCACGTTCACCCTCGGGACGCAACACATCGAACACCGGCATCGCACGTTCAATATCGTCGGCGTCCCCGCCGGCCATCAGACCGTAGCCGTTCTGCAGGCCCCAGACTCCGCCGGACACACCGCAGTCTGCGAAACGGATGTCCTTTTCCGCCAGCACGGCACCATGTTTCTGGTCCTCGGTGTAACGGGAGTTGCCGCCGTCGATCACAAGGTCGCCGGCGTCGAGTTTGTCGCCGAGTTCGGAGATCACGGCGTCGGTGATCTCACCGGAGGGGACCATTACCCAGAGCAGGCGCGGTGCGGGCAGGGCGGCGATGAGTTCGTCCATGCTGGCGACGTCGGTGATGTCCGGGTTCCGGTCATAACCGGTGACTTCGATTCCAGCCTTGCGCAGCCGTTCGCGCATGTTGAAACCCATTTTGCCAAGGCCGATCAGTCCGATGTGCACGGTATGAACTCTCTTCTGCGATGGGTGCTTCAGGTGATGGCATCAGCCCAACTGACTGCCAGGTGCGACCGTTTTGGTCCCGTACAACGGCCGTAACTGTCAGCTAGTTGGGCAGCCGGACCGGCATGACCAGGTAACGGTAGTCGCCCTGGTCCTCGCCGTCGGCGTCGTTCTGGGCCGTGATCATGGCCGGCTTGGGCGCACTGGTGAAGGAGAAGCGCACAAACTTGGACTCAATAACGCTCAGACCCTCGATCAGGTAGTGCGGGTTGAAGGCCACGGTGATGTCCTCGCCGGTGAGCTGCGCCTCGAGCTCTTCCGAGGCCTGGGCATCTTCGCCGGTGCCGGCGTCGAGGTGCAGCTGGCCCTGGGTGAAGGCGAGCCGAACGGGGGTGTTGCGTTCGGCGACGAGCGAGACGCGGCGCACCGCCTCAACGAGTTCCGAGGTCTGCACGGTCGCGTGGATCGGCGTGGACTCCGGAAAGAGTGAGCGGATCTTGGGGTAGTCGCCATCCACCAGCAGCGATGTTGTGGTGCGGCCGCCGCTTTCGAATCCGATGAGGCGGCTGTCGTCGTCGGCGAGGGCAATGTTGATGTCGCCGCTGCCGCCAAGGGTTTTTGCCACTTCGTTCAATGTCTTGGCCTTGACCAGCGCGCTGGTGGAAATACCGGGAGTGACCGGCTTCCACGGGACTTCACGCATCGCCAGACGGTAGCGGTCGGTTGCCAGCAGTGTGATCAGGTCGTCCTCGATCTCCATCCGGACACCGGTGAGGATCGGCAGGGTGTCGTCCTTGCTGGCAGCGATGATCACCTGCGAGACGGCCAGGGCGAAGGCATCGCCGGGGACGGTTCCGCTGATCGTGGGCAGCGCCGGCAGCGGCGGGTACTCCGCTTCCGGCATCGTGGCCAGGTGGAAGCTGCTTCGCCGGCAGCTCAGGGTGACCTTGTGGCCGTCGGTTTCGATCTCGACGGGAGCGGACGGCAGGCTGCGGCAGATGTCGGCAAGCAGCCGTCCGGACACCAGAATCGTGCCTTCGGTGGTGATGTCAGCGGGGATTTCGAGCCGGGCGGAGGTCTCGTAGTCGAAGCTCGAGAGGCTGACGGTACCGGCTTCCGCCTTGAGGAGCAGGCCGGAAAGTACGGGTACTGGCGGCCGCGGAGACAACGACCGGGCGGTCCAGGTCACGGCTTCTGCCAGGACGTCCCGTTCGACTCTGAACTTCACGGAAGGGTGCCGCCTTTCATTGCTGCTGACATCGCTGGTGGCCGGGCCACCGGCCCGGCAGGGAATTACAGAAGATGTCCAGTCGGACACACTGCAGTCAGCTTAGCCGCAAGAAGTGTGATTCTCCCATCCCCGGGTTACATCAGTGTGGTTCGGACCGGGCCGGTGGGAGTCGTTCCCGGCCGCGGTCCGGAACGGTCCGGGGCGGGTGTGGGGGTCCGGAAGGAAGTTGTTATTTGAGGGAATTTCATTTTCTAGGGATTAGTAGTGTTAATAACTGCTGTGGATACTGTGGATAACCCTGTTTGGCGGTGCGGTTCCGCGGTTAAGCCCTGTTCATAGATTGTGGGCGGAGCAGGTTTTAAACAGGGTGTGGATGGGGATAACATTTTTGTCCCCAGCGCTGATCCACAGGCGCCTTAAGGGTTTTAAGCCCATTAACCGCGGTTGTCCCCTTAAGTATCCACAGGCTTGTCCACAGGTGCCTGTTAATAAGGTAAGAGTCCGGTCCTGGACAGTTCAGGAATTGCGCTGTTGCTGCTTGATCCGGTTGGTCAGTTCGGTCACCTGGTTGTAGATGACCCGGCGTTCGGCCATCAGCTCGCGGATCTTGCGGTCAGCGTGAATGACGGTGGTGTGGTCGCGGCCGCCGAGCTCCTGCCCGATCTTGGGTAGGGACATGTCCGTCAGTTCGCGGCACAGGTACATCGCGATCTGACGGGCGGTCACCAGGGTCCGGGTCCGGGACTTGCTGCAGAGCTCTTCCATGCTGAGCTTGAAGTAGTCGGCCGTCTGGGTGAGGATCTGCGCGGAAGTGATTTCCTGGGCGCCGTCATCGGTGATGAGGTCCTTGAGAACCATCTCGGCCAGGGCAACGTCGACCGGCTGGCGGTTAAGGCTGGCAAAGGCGGTAACGCGGATCAGGGCCCCCTCCAGTTCCCGGATGTTGCTGGAGATCTTCGAGGCGATGTACTCCAGGGCATCATCGGGGGCGGACAGACCCTCGCTGAGAGCCTTCTTCCGGAGAATCGCGATCCGGGTTTCCAGTTCGGGCGGCTGGATGTCAGTCAGCAGGCCCCACTCGAACCGGGACTTCATCCGGTCCTCAAAACCGGCGAGCAGCTTGGGCGGCTGATCGGAGGTGATGACCACCTGTTTGTTGTTGTTGTGCAGCGCATTGAACGTGTGGAAGAACTCCTCCAGCGTCCGGTCCTTGCCGGCCAGGAACTGGATGTCATCGATCAGGAGGACGTCAACGTTGCGGTAGGTGGTCTTGAAGCTGGTACCTTCGTCATCGCGGATGGAGTTGATGAAGTCGTTGGTGAATTCCTCGGAGTTCACATAGCGGACCCGGATCCCGCTGTAGAGCCGGCGGGCGTAATGGCCGATTGCGTGGAGCAGGTGGGTTTTGCCCAGTCCGGAATCGCCGTAAATGAAGAGCGGGTTGTAGGCCTTGGCCGGGGCTTCAGCCACCGCGACGGCGGCGGCATGGGCGAAGCGGTTCGAGGAACCGATCACGAAGGTGTCGAAGACATACTTCGGATTGAGGCGGCCAAATTCGTGGGACGTGCTGGGCAGCATCGGCTGCGGTTTCAGTTCGACCGAGGGATCGGCCGAGAGGGACAGCTCGACGGCGGGTTCCGGTTCCGTGTAGAGCGGCACGAGATCGGTGTCGACGTCGATCGCGCAGCGGATTTCGTCGGAGAAGACGTTGCGCAGGGCGTCGTCGAGGGCTTCCTTCACCTGCGTCTGCAGCACTTCGCGGGTGAGCTCATTCGGCACCGCCACCAGCAGGGTGGACCCGATCAGGCCCTGCGCCTGGGCGAGGATGACGAAGCCGCGCTGCCGGGGTGAAACACGGTGGTCATTCTCCAGCAGGCTCACGACCCGCCGCCAGGAACTTCCGACAGTGTTGGCTTGGTTGGCTTCGTCTACTGTCATCAATCAGTTCCTCAAACTTGCTTGCCTGCATTACCTGCAGCCCCGCGGGTCGTTCCAGTGCACTGGACCCCGGATAATCCACAGGGTTATGCACAGTCCGTGGATAATGGGCTACTGAGCCACTGTAGGGGATCAAAACGCCAGAAGATAGCTGGGTTCTGTCCTGTGGATAATCACACCGTTGTAGTTCGAAATGGGGGTCCGTGACGCACTTCATCCACAGGCAGGAGCGGCACTTAGCCACACCTGTGGAAACTCTGCGCCGCGGTCCCCGGTTTGACCCGGGAGGGCAGCAACCTCTAATGTTGTGAAGTCCCATGTGTACGCTTTTTGCCTCATTTGAATCTCTCCCGACGTTCCGCGTTGTGCGAGTCGAGGGAAAGCGGCACATACAAAACTTCGCGTCGACCAGTTCTTCCCCTTGATCGGGTGGGCGCACCTTTGATCCCACTGGAGTAACTAACGTGAGCAAGCGGACTTTTCAGCCGAATAACCGCCGTCGAGCCAAGAAGCACGGCTTCCGCCTTCGTATGCGTACCCGTGCCGGCCGTGCCATCCTGGCAGCCCGTCGTGGCAAGGGTCGCATCGAGCTGTCGGCCTAAATAACTGACTCGTCGGTCCACATCCCTGTGCGAGTGTAAAGGTGCTGGCCACCCGCAACCGTCTGAGGACACCAACCGATTTTTCAACAACCGTACGTTCCGGTGTCCGCAATGGACGCCGGAACGTAGTGTTATATACGGCAGCCCTCGCTGCCGATGAACCAAGCCGGATCGGATTCATCGTTTCCAAGGGTGTCGGGAACGCAGTTGTCAGGAACCTCGTTAAGAGGAGACTGAGAGAAGTCGGCGCCATGTCGTTGCAGAAATACGGCAGCGGGTTCGCGATCGTGGTCCGGGCCCTGCCCGCCGCGGCCGGTGCCGGCTGGGACCAGCTGCGCACGGACTATGACGCCGCCTTGGAAAGCAACATGAAACGACTGGGCAGCCGCCTTCCGAAGGCTGCTTCTTCAGTTTCTAACGGAACAACACAGGAAGGGACCCCGCGTGCGTAACTCAACTGCCGCCGTCGTCCCTCCTGCAAAATCCGCGGCAGAATGGCTGGGCCGGGCAATCTGGAACCTGCCCCGCAATATCCTCATTCTGTTGCTTCTGGCGTACCGCAAGGTGATCTCCCCGCTGTACGGCCAGGTTTGCCGATTCTTTCCCAGCTGCTCTGCCTATGCCCTCGAGGCGGTCACCGTTCACGGCGCGGTGAAAGGGAGCTGGCTGGCGGTCAGACGCCTGATGCGCTGCCATCCCTGGAATGCCGGCGGTGTGGACCACGTCCCCGCCGGTAAATGCGAGTGGCCCGCAGACCGCACCCCCACAATTGTTGTCCTGAATAACCCGGACAAGTACCTGGCTGCTCAGACTGATGGAGAAGGCCGCTCCGCGGCCTGACGAATAGGGATATCGTATGGACTTCTTTGAAACAATCATGTTTCCGTTCAAGTGGCTTGTGTCCGTCATTATGGTGGGGTTCCATGAGGGCCTGAGCGCCATCGGACTGCCCGAGGCGTCCGGGTGGACGTGGACTCTGTCCATCATCGGGCTGGTGCTGGTGATCCGTGCCGCCCTGATCCCCGTGTTCGTCAAACAGATCAAGGCGCAGCGTGGCATGCAGTTGTTGCAGCCGGATCTGAAGAAGCTCCAGGACAAGTACAAGGGCAAGACCGACCAGCTCTCCCGCCAGGCCATGGCGCAGGAACAGATGGGCATGTACAAGAAGCACGGCACCAACCCGTTCTCTGCCTGCCTGCCCATGCTGATCCAGATGCCGTTCTTCTTCGCGCTGTTCCAGGTTCTTTCCGGCATCAGTTCAGCCAAGACGCAGGGCAAGGGCATCGGAGCCATGAGCCAGGAGCAGGTGGTGCAGTTTGATGAGTCGAGCATCTTCGGCGCTCCTCTGTCTGCCGCCCTGTTGCATGGCGGAGCCACCAACGTGTCGGTCGTTGTCCTCTCCATCCTGATGATCCTGGCCATGACGGCCTCGCAGTTCATCACGCAGAAGCAGATCATGGCCAAGAACATGTCCGAAGAGGCCATGGCCAGCCCGTTCATGAAGCAGCAGAAGATGATGCTCTACGTCCTGCCGATCGTCTTCGGCGTGGGCGGCATCAACTTCCCCATCGGCGTCCTGATCTACTGGACCACCACCAACCTCTGGACCATGGCACAGCAGTTCTTCGTGATCCGCCGCATGCCGACGCCGGGTTCCCCCGCCGCCAAGGCCCTGGCCGAGCGCCGTGCCGCCAAGGGCCTGCCGGCCCTGCCCCTGACGGGCGCCAAGAAGGCCGAGGCCGAAGCAGCCGAAGCTGCAGCCGCTGCCGCTCTGGTGGCCAGGAGCCAGCGGGTCCAGCCACAACGTAAGAACAGGAAGAGGAAGTAATGTCCGCCGAGAGCACCGAACAGGCTATTGCCGCTGAAGCCATCGACGAGCAGGACGAGGCCCTGAGCGCAGTCCAGGACGCCGAGGCGGGCACTGAACAGGGCGCCGACGCAGGTGCGGACGGCGCCGAGGACGAGGACAAGGGCACCTCTGCCAGCCGCCTCGAGGAAGAGGGGGACGTCGCAGCGGACTACCTCGAAGAACTGCTGGACATCGCCGACATCGACGGCGACATTGACATTGAAGTCCGCAACGGCCGCACCTACATTTCGATCGTCGCTGAGGAAGAAGCGGCCGGACTCGAAAACCTGGTGGGGAAGGACGGCGAAGTCCTCGAAGCGCTCCAGGAACTGACCCGCCTCGCGGTGCTCTCCGCCACCGAAAACCGCTCCCGGCTGGTGTTGGATATTAATGGCTACCGTTCAGAGCGTGCCGGCGAGCTGCAGAAACTCGCCGAAGATGCTGTCGACACCGTCAAGCAGTCCGGTGAAGCGGTGGCGCTGGCGCCGATGAGCGCGTACGAACGGAAAATTGTGCACGACGCCGTTGCTGACCTTGGTCTCATCAGCGAGTCCGAAGGCGAAGGCGCTGACCGCCATATCGTCGTGTCCGCAGACTGAAGGCCGCGGACAGCTTGATGGTTGAGATAACCGCCGCCGAACTGCAGGCAGCCCAGACGATCTTTGGCGACCGCCTGGACCTGGCCAAACGCTATGTGGAGCACCTGGCCACGTCCGGGACGGAGCGCGGCCTGATCGGCCCCCGTGAAGTTCCCCGCCTGTGGAGCAGGCACGTGCTCAACTGCGCCGTGATCGAGAGCCAAATCGCCGCGGGAAGCCACGTGGCCGACGTCGGCAGCGGCGCCGGCCTGCCAGGCCTGTGCCTGGCGATTGCCCGTCCCGATCTGGAGCTGACTCTGATCGAACCACTCGAACGCCGCGTCATCTGGCTCCAGGAGGTGGTGGATGACCTCGGCCTGGAAAATGTCACAATAATGCGCACCCGGGCGGAGCTGGCCGTTGGGATGGTGGACGCGGACGTCGTCACGGCGCGGGCCGTGTCGGCGCTGTCGAATCTTGCCGGACTGACCATTCCGCTGCTGGCGGGCAAGGGTGAAGTTGTGGCCATCAAGGGCCGCAGCGCCGGCGAAGAAGTCGAGAAGGCCGCCAAGACAATCCGGAAGCTGGGCGGCACCCAGACGTCCGTGGTCCTGGTGGGTGAGGGGCTGCTCGAAGAACCCACGACCGTTGTCCGGATTGTTGTGAATAAGCCTCAAAAGATTGCCAAGCATCAGCCCGGTGCCCGCGGACGCCAAGGCTAAGCGGTTAGGCTAGTAACCGGCAGCTAGAAGCCGAACGAGAGTGAGTGTGTCACAGTGACCAGTAGCGAAGCCTCCACACAGCGGATTCCCCCGTTTGTGTCCTTGGGGTCAGCACGGGCCTTCAGTGTGCCTCCTGTCGGTCGCGATAGCCCTGCAAAACACCCGGTTGTGGTTGCGAAGAAAATCGGAATGATGAACGTTTCACGTGAAACATCAGTGGATGCTAGCTCAAACGTCCTGGACTCGATCGATGACTCCAGCCCCATCGCCCGGGAACTGGCCCGTGAGAACAAGCGTCGCGACCGTCTCCTTGGTCGCGAACTTCCCAAGCCTGAGAAGACTCGAATCTTCACTGTCTCGAACCAAAAGGGCGGAGTCGGCAAGACGACGACCACCGTCAATATCGCGGCCGCCCTGGCCGCCGCGGGACTGAACGTCCTGGTCATCGATATCGATCCCCAGGGAAACGCCTCCACGGCCCTTGGAGTCGAACACCACGCGGACGTTGACAGCATTTACGACGTGCTCATCAACGACTTCCCGTTGAAGGATGTCGTGGCGCCGTGCCCGGACATCGCGAATCTGATCTGCGCGCCGGCTACCATCCACCTGGCCGGTGCGGAGATCGAACTCGTCAGCCTGGTTGCCCGGGAGCAGCGCCTGCGTCGTGCCATAGATGTGTACGCCAAGCAGCGGGCAAAGGACGGTGAGGAACGGCTGGATTACATCTTCATTGACTGCCCGCCCAGCCTCGGATTACTGACTGTCAACGCCTTCTGCGCGGCCAACGAGGTGCTTATTCCGATCCAGTGCGAGTACTACGCGCTCGAGGGACTGAGCCAATTGCTTAAGAACATCGAAATGATCCAGAAACACCTGAACGCCGATCTGGTCGTCTCCACCATCCTCTTGACGATGTACGACGGCCGTACCAACCTGGCTGCCCAGGTGGCCGCCGAGGTTCGCGAGCACTTCCCCGAGCAGGTCCTCGGCGCTGTTGTTCCCCGCTCGGTTCGTATTTCCGAAGCCCCCAGCTACCAGCAGACCGTGATGACCTACGATCCCTCATCCAGCGGCGCCCTGTCCTACCTTGAAGCCGCAGCCGAAATCGCGGAACGTTAGAATCTTTTCAAGAATTGCACTAGCTAGAGTCCGGTGATGCGCGGCTCTTCCAATGGAGGGATTTATCCATGAGCGATAAGCGACGCGGCCTCGGCCGTGGACTTGGAGCACTCATTCCAAGTTCCGCCGCGCCTTCCGGCAACGGTTCAGCGCCGTCCCGTCCCGTGGATTTGTTTTTTCCTGAGTCCCGAAAGCGTGCGCCTTCCGCCGGGATCGCGGTCCCGGACGAGACCGATCCGCATTCCGACGCGGAAATGACCGCGGCATCGCAGCCGGCTTTCCCGACGACGGCCTCCCCCGCTGCGGAAACGAAGATGACTGCCGCGGCCAAGAAGGCAGCTGCGCGTCAGCCGGCTGCCGCCAAGGGTGCGAACCAGGCGGCAGCAACGAAGCAGGGTTCGCCCAAGCAGACCGCAGAGCAGGATCTAACTGTTCGAGAAGACAACGATCCGGGAGTGGAGCTCGTGGAGGTGCCGGGTGTCCGCTTTGCGGAAATCCCGGTAAGCGACATCCACCCCAATCGAAAGCAGCCACGGTCGATCTTCGATGAGGACGACATGGCCGAGCTGGTGCATTCGGTTCGGGAAATCGGCGTCCTGCAGCCAATTGTTGTGCGCACTTCAACCGAAGAAGGTGGAGAACCGTACGAGCTCGTCATGGGCGAGCGACGGTGGCGGGCAGTACAGGCCGCAGGGCTGGAAACCATCCCGGCAATAGTCCGTGACACTACGGATGATGACCTGCTTCGCGATGCCCTCCTGGAGAACCTTCACCGGAGTCAGCTGAACCCGCTCGAAGAGGCAGCCGCCTACCAGCAATTGCTGGAGGACTTCGGAACCACCCACGAACAGCTTGCAGACAAGATCGGTCGCTCACGTCCCCAGGTGTCGAACACGCTTCGGCTGCTCAAACTCCCGCCGCTGGTACAGCGGCGCGTTGCGGCCGGCGTCATCTCTGCCGGCCACGCACGGGCGCTGCTTGCTCTTCCTGATGCCGCAGCCATGGAGCGCATGGCCCAGAAAATTGTGGCCGAAGGGATGTCGGTTCGGGCAACCGAAGAAGCCGTAACGCTGTATCAGAATCCAGCGACCACGCCGAAGAACAACATTCCCCGCCCGGGCGCTCGACACGAGCGCCTTGATTACCTCGCATCCTCGCTCTCTGACCGGCTCGATACCAACGTCAAGATATCGCTCGGTGCACGCAAGGGACGGGTCAGCATCGAGTTCGCAAGTGTCGAAGACCTCAACCGAATTATGGACGTCCTCACGCCCGGGGCCTCCGGCTAGTCCAGTAATTCGTCTCTGAGGGGCCCGTTTCACGTGAAACGGGCCCCTTTCTTATTTCTGTTAATGGGCATCGACGGAGACTGAGAACTGTTCCATTCGGGCCGCTATCGAATGTTCCAGGACAGCGTGGCCGCCTTAGGGACGGACGGGGACCTATGCCTGGCTCCCCTCCGGCGTCGAAGTCGCCGTTCCGCCAGATCACCCGCCGTAGGGACTCACTGATCGGGGCTTCTGCCCTGTATCGCAGTGGATGAGACGCGGACCGTGTGATGAAAGCAGCACATTCGTCGCGTTGGGCCGACAACAGTCCCTTGGGACTGACGGAATGCTGCCCGCTGTCCTGGGCGGAGCCGCCACCTCGTCGGGTGCCCGGATTCACAGGCGCGGGATTCTGCTGCTTATCCCTTTTTACTCGTCCGAGCTCATAGGCACTGGAGCGCAAGGTCAACTGCCTGGGCCTGGGGCGCGCCACTACGTTTCACGTGAAACATCAAACCTTCGGACGAGGAACTCCTGCCCTGGCCTAGGTCAGGAGCGCCGGCGTACCTGCTAGTGCCGGGCATCTGCAATCCACACTTCATCTTGCCAATGATTGTCTGTGTGGAAAGGTTTCGTCGCGTATCCGAATCGACTCCCTGTGCCTGAGGGTCTAGTCACCCCCTTCGCCTTGAGACAGTTGGAGATGCGGTCGCTGCGCCAGGAAAGTGGTCCTGTTTCACGTGAAACATCTGGTCGGGGACAACAGTGATTCGGACATCACCTGCAGGTGTCGAGCCTTTCCGGCCGGACCAGCCCTGGAATCAGATGGCTCCACGCGGATTGGGAGCCGCGCTGAGAGCCTTCTCGTCATCCACGGCTCCCGTCCTCAATCAGTCTCAACAGGGGCGCGCAGAATCCGCTGTAGAGGCCTGAGAGTCGGTCAGAAAGACACTGGCGCAGATCGGCCTTCTCTGTTGTCCACGCGTTGTTCACATCCGGCGGTTTCCCATAGGCCTGCCGATGATGTCGGGCTTGCAGGACTCCCCATTGGGCAAGCACGGTCGCCGGTAGAGGGTTACGACGTCCGGGCGGATCGGAGTTGAGTGGTCCAGTGCGTAAGGTGTCCGCTGAGGTGTCGGCAATTGGGGCCCACCATTCGGATTTCGCCGCACGACGGAATTGGATGCCTCATCCGCCAGCGGCCAACCAGTGGGTGAGCTTCAGGCGGTCTGCAGGGCCGCTGACAGTGGGCGCTCCAGAGATTCCGGTGGGGCTCGCCGTACGTGAGTCACGGACACCGGCTGAGCTGACCGTAGATGTGCCGGTATGGCCTATCAGCTGGACAGCGACGGCCCTGACACGTGGGCCGACATGGGTGGCCTTCCCGGGCCGCATGGGCTCCTCCAGTCCCCGGGCAGTTCTGTCACAGGGAAGGCCTGACCCCCTAGCTTGCGCACACACCCTGGAGAATGCCGAGGCCCCACAAGCCGGGGGCTCGAGATCCTGGGTGTACTACGGCTGCCTGGGGCGGTTTCCTTGGTCGCCTGATTAGGACGGAAGCATCACTCGTCTGACGCGTCCAGCTGGCGACGGGGACAACCGGGGTGGTGAATGCTGGGTCATCAACAGGGACTTTGCCGTCCGCACAAGACCGCGGACCAACGCGGCGCGTCTGGTCGGGACAGCGTGGACCTACCAGGTCCTTCGTCACCGCAAGACCACAGTGTTGCTGGCCCGGCCATGCAGGGTTGGCTGGATCTCCGGCACCGCCACGTGTTTGGCTGGTCGGCCAGAAACTGCTGGAGCTTGGCGGGCCCCGGCATCGGATGGGTACACCTGGACGGGCCGCCGGTCCCCACATTAGTTTTGGAGTCCGTCAGCGTCGCCCCTCAAGGTGGCCGGCTCTGGGTACTCATGCGTGGCTGTCCTTAGAAGACGGACGCGGCCGAGGTTAATTTCGCCGTAGGTTGGTGGGAGCGGCCGAACCAGAATTTCTCTAACACCCTAGTCGAGCGATTTGTGCCTCCGCCGTGGGAGGACTCAAGTGTTGGGGCGGTGGATAGCTCGGTGGATATCGCTGTGGATAACTTTGTGGATTACCGAGCGCGAGTCACCCCTTTCGTGGTCCTGACCTTGGAGGCTATATTGGCCCGGCGGAGAGATCGCACGAGGCAATCGCGTAATGCAATCCTATGTTTCACGTGAAACATGGTCCGCTCCGAAACGCCGACTCGATCTGTACTCCCCTGCGCTTCATAAATCCGCCTTTGCCGGTTAATTTCCGCACGATAGCGGGCTGTCAACTCGGGAACCGCAACCGTGCCGCCTCGTGCTGCAGCCCAACATCAAGGTGACCTAGACCGACCACTGGGCCAAAGCCCTCGGCGTTGCCGGTTCTCCTTGGACTGAAGTCAAACCGGGAGCCCGTGAGAACTGTCGCATCTTCTGTGGATAAACATGTGAATAAGTTCTGTGGAGAACTTTGTGGATATCGCCACAGGCGGCCGAGTGCGGGAAGAATTGTGGACGTGGCAGTCGGCCCCTTCAGTGTGGGGGTGGTGGCGATAGGGTCCAGTCCGAACCGGCCGCCGCGCCCTGGTGTCCTGCCGCGGTCCGGACCCATGGGCTGCATGTTCGTGGGGTCCGTTGCGGGTCCGGTGAAACAGCACGGTTGCCGAGTGGGAAACGCTCCGTGTGTCACCCAGCAGCCGAGCAAGCGCAAGCGCCAACTACTCCCCCGTGTACTTACCGGCCTTCCGGTTCATCAGCAATCGTCGATGTGGAAGCCCTCGTCACGGTCTCTAGTGTGGAGTGCTGTGGATGGGCCAAAGGTGTGTACCTCTCATCGGGAAACTCTGACGCGTGCCAATCCAGTCTCGCAAGCAACATCATGCCATCCCGGGCGGAACACAGGACCGGGCCCTCATGAGCGGGCATCCTTGTGTTGGCGACGGTCCGGCGGGGGGGGGGGGTGTTAGCTACGGTCCCAGCGGGGGCCGGCTGCTCCCTCGGTCTGTCGGCATAGGCGGTGACATCTGGATCATCGTCGATTCTCTTCCTCCCGATTGTCAGCCTTGCAGGGTCCGGCAGGATCGTCCACCCAGCGCCGAAGTGGATCTTCGGGTGTGCCGTTCGCCGCCCCCAGACCCGCTTGAAGGGCCGCAGGTCGTCCCGGGCCCGGAGGTCAGTTATGTTTACCCGATCTCAGTGAACCTCCAGCCCCGGCGGTCCGGCAGAACCTACAGGAGCCCTCCCCCTCGACTGGCCAGTCTTGGAAATGGGCGCTACGCCGTGACCGCCGGTTAGGAACCGGCTGCACAGGACAGTGACTTACGCGTTCCGGTCCAAGTATGAGCATTACCCTGGGTGTAGCCATTTGCTGGGCATTGGATGCTGCTGGCGGTGTAGGCACCTCCTCGGCCGAAGGACGATGCTGTTTCACGTGAAACCTTCATGTCCAGGCGAGGCACCGTGCAGTGGCCACAGCCGCGGATCCCCACGCAGATCGCCTGGGTGTCCATCATGGTAGCGATGGATTCCTCGCTGTGAGGGCGTCCAAGCGGTTCGACCAGCTCTGCGATTCCCTCCGGGCGCCGGCAGTTGGCTTGAGACCACAGGAGACAGATGATGCGAAATGTGAGAGTTGTATATCAAGTGTGCACCGCTCGGGCCTTGCGCACCGAATATCGAGACCGCTGGGGTCTCACGTGATTCGGCAGATCGGAAAAATATGGTTTCACGTGAAACAAAGCCCGTAGCCCGGTCGTCAATTGTCGCCCTTGGGCCCGTTTGCCCGGCACATTTATGGGTCCCCGGGGTAAATGGAGGGAAGTTTGGGGTGGCGCAGCGTTGCATATCGGCGTTGAGGGGAGGCCAGCTGGCGGATCGGCCTCGACCCCCTGGCTGATCGCCCACGAGCCGCCAACTAACAGCCAGTCCCGGAGCATGCTGCCAGCGAGCCCAGGGATCCATCCTTCAGCTGGCTCGCCGCGTTGAGCCATGCTCACGGCTTGGTTTCACGTGAAACATCTCTCGCCAGTGCCGTCGGATAGTCGGGTGGTCTGTGTCGATACCAGGTGAAGCGGGACGGCTCTACGCAGTGCGGCCGGACCCGCGGTCCACAAGCCGCTAAGGCGTTCCTTCTGAATAACGCGCCGACACGCATAGAGGTGGAGCGAGCGCCAGACCTGGAAATACCAAAAGTCGACTGATTCTCGGGGTGAGGCCACGAATGAGGCACGCCCGGATCAACATCGAACCTCAGGAGCCGGGAGGTCGAAGCGGCACTTGAACCACCCCTATCAAGCCCCGGTGTCGGGTCAGGGCCAACCGCCACAGCTCTTGCGCACACGGGGAAACACCGGGTGAAGGCCCGGATCACGTCGCTTGCGAACACGTTTCACGTGAAACATTGCCGGAGCTGCGCCTGGTGTGATTCCCCCGTGGAGCATCCCGTTCCCAAACCGAGCAGCAGTGTTTCATGTGAAACGGTGGACTAAGCTCGGCGGCATGAAACAGAATCGGCATAGGGCGGCCGCGATGGACAATGAGGGCAGTGCCAGCACGCCCCAGAACCCCGGTATGGTCCAGACACAAGAGGTGGTGCCCTTCTCCGATGGGGAAAAACGAAGATGCAGACAGAGGCGGCGATACGGCGCATTTACCGGCCGAAGACAGCCGTGAAGTGGTGATTCCACCGGAACTGGGACGCTCGGCTAAGGATCCGGGCAGCTGGCGTCGGTTCCGCAGCAGGCTGGCAACGGCAGAAAAGAAAGTGGCCCCACTTCCTGGGAAGTGAGGCCACTCGGGCTAGGTCCGCACTGGGTGCAGACCAATCCAACACGTTAGGACAGAACGTCCGCGAATTCCTTTTCGAAGAACTGCTTGGGGCGGGCTCCGATGACGGTACCCTTTACCTCGCCGCCCTGGAACAGGTAGACAGCGGGAATAGATGTAATTCCGTACTGGGCTGCGATCGCCGGGTTGTCGTCAACGTTTACCTTGACGACGTCCACCTTCTCGCTGTACTCCACGGAGATCTCGTCGAGGATCGGTCCGAGCTTGCGGCACGGTCCGCACCATTCGGCCCAGAAGTCCACGATGACCGGCTTGTCAGAAGCCAGTACATCGGTGCTGAAACTAGCATCTGTTACGTCTTTTGCGTTGCTCATTGCCCTGTCTTTCTCTTCGGTTGATTGCTGCGCCGTTTAGGCGTGGAAGTCTGCGAGGTAGTGTTCGACGTCGAGTGCGGCTACACAGCCGGAACCCGAGGCGGTGATGGCCTGACGGTAACTGGGGTCGATGACATCTCCGGCCGCGAAGACGCCCTGGACGCTTGTCTTGGAGGTCCGGCCGTCGACGGCGATCGTGCCCTCGGGGGTCAGGTCCAGTTTGCCCTTGATGAGTTCAGTGCGGGGATCGTTGCCGATCGCGACGAAGACACCACTGACGGCGAGTTCCGTCTCGGCGCCGTCCACGAGGTTCTTCAACCGTAGGCCGGTGACCTTGTCCTCACCGAGGACATCCTCGACGCCGGTGTTCCAGACGAAGCTGATCTTCTCGTGGGCCAGTGCGCGGTCGGCCATGATCTTGGACGCCCGCAGGCTGTCGCGGCGGTGAACCACGGTGACAGACTTGGCGAACTTGGTGAGGAAGAGTGCCTCTTCCATTGCGGAGTCCCCGCCGCCGATCACGGCGATGTCCTGGTTCTTGAAGAAGAAACCGTCGCAGGTTGCACACCAGCTCACGCCGTGGCCGGAGAGGCGCTTTTCGTTGGGCAGGCCGAGCTCGCGGTAGGCCGAACCTGTCGACAGAATGATTGAGCGCGCACGGAAGGTCTCCCCCGTGCCGATGGTTACGGTCTTGATGTCGCCGTCGAGATCCAGGGCGGTGACGTCCTCGAACTGGATTTCGGTACCGAACCGCGCGGCCTGCTTCTCGAAGTTCTCCATGAGGTCCGGACCCATGATGCCATCCGGGAATCCCGGGTAGTTCTCGACGTCGGTTGTGTTCATCAGTTCGCCGCCGGCGGTAACTGACCCTGCCAGGAGCAGAGGCTTAAGGTTGGCGCGCGCCGTGTACACCGCGGCGGTGTAGCCCGCGGGGCCGGAGCCTACGATGATGACATCACGTACTTCGGACGTGGTGTTTTCTGCGTTGCTCACTGAACGGTGAACCTCTTCCTTTGTCTATCCGCCCGCCTGGGTGGCCGGCCACATGGCACAACTACTACTTGTTGCTGAATATTCCGGTCGGTTCGGGCGCAGGACAAGCACACCCCTACTCAGGGGCAGTCCTGGCTGGCAGGCCGTCGGCCGATCCCGTCGTTTCGGACCGGCTACTGGACCTTGATCTCAGCCAGACGCAGGCCAAATCCGTAGCGGGTTTTTGGCGACGCCAGCTGGGGCAGGGCCTTGATCGAAACGATCACGTACTGCGCCGTAATGGGTTCCTGCAGAGGCATCGTCAGATCGGGGGAAGTGAAGCTGTTGCTGCCCACCTGCTTGGCGCCTTCGAGGGAAGGGCGGTCGTTGGTGAAGACACTGATGCTGCCACCTGAGGCTCCCAGCTGGCTCAGGGTCACCGAGGAAACCTTGGCAGGGCTCTTCAGCTTGACGACGAGCGGAACCTCACTGGCGAGGCCACCCCAGTTGTCTGTGGCGAATTCCATGTCCGACCAGTAGCTGGCGGCATTGCCGTCGAAGGTTTTGACCAGGTCACTGTCATATGTTCCGGCGAAATCGAAGTTGCCCAGCCGGGTGACGCCCGCGATCGCCGGCGGACCGGCCGCGGGTGCAGCGGAGGCGGTACCCGACGGTTGTGCCGAGCTCGGGGCCGGGGCACTGCTGGAGGTGGGGCCACCCGCCGCGGACTGCGGCGGCGTCTTGAAGAGACTGCCGAGATTGGTGACCGCAAGAACCAGACCGACCACGAGGACCGCGGCCAGCAGTCCACCCACCAGCCAGCGCATTGAGCGGGGCTCGCGCCTGGGTTCTTCATCCTCGCCGTAGTACTCCTCATCCGCCTCTGCGTCGCTCTCGCTATTTCGGGCCGAACCCGGGAAGATTCCGGGAACGCGGTCCGCGGCGGCTGCACCGCCGGCAGCGGCAGTGAGCTCAGGTGCACGACCCGGGCGGGAAGTCTGGGAGGATTCGGGAGCGGGCCGATCGTAGTCGTCATCGGACCATAGAGACACCTTGGGTGTTCTGGTTTCGGCGGCAGCGGGCGGCGTGGAGTCACGTGCGCCGGAGCTCGGCACGGTTCCCTGCACCGGCTGGGGCGCCGTGACCTCAGGCGCTGATTTGTCCGGCGCCGTTTTGTCCGGCTCCGTTTTGGAGGACTTTGCCGTGGCGGAGGCCGCGGCACCACCGGCGGCACCTGCCGCGAGTCCCGCAACCCCTGCTGCTCCGGCGCGGGCAGCCGGTGACGCCGCCGGACGCAACGGCGCACGCGCGGGCGAAACTGGCGGCACTGCGGGAGAGACTCGCGGGCCGGCGGGTGTGATTCGCGGGCCCGCAGGAGTCACCCGCGGCGCGGCGGGCGTAACACGCGGTGTCGTGGCGCCCGGCTGCTGGTTCTGCCCGTAGTTGATGTACCCGGCGTCTACTTCTTCATCGTCGTAGAGCCCGTCGTAGGTCTCCGGTTCCTGGGAGCGCGGCTGGCCGAAGATTTCACTGCCCAGCGTGTCGGTGAAGAACGGTTCGACGTAGGGCGGATGGGAGGACACAACCAGGTCGAGCAGATCGGCGGCTGAGGTGTGGTTGGTAATTAGGTACGTGGTGGCATCGCTGACCCCCAGATCGAGGATCTGCACGCTGCCGGGACGTTCGCCCGTGGCGACTTCCCGGGCGCTCTGTGCCACTTGCTCGGCATTGTCCGGCCCGGCAACCAGGATGCTCACCGATCGGTTCAGCACCTGGTCCACGCCGTCCAGCACCAGATCCTGGTCATGCGAGGTCAGCACAGTGGCAGTGACCTTGTAACGGCCGCCCAGTACTGATCCGACATCGATCGGGTGGGACACAGGTTCCTCCTAGAACTGTCCGGGAGCTGCGGGACCGATCACTTCATCAGTGGGCGCAGGTCCCCCGGTAAAGCCGGTGGAACCCTGGCCTGCAACTACCCTTGTTAGTCTTCGATCCTAGCCGATGCGGTGTCCCGGCCGCGGAAGCGCGGCGCCGCGTACCCGGCTGGAAACTATTTTTTCTTCTTGCCGCCGAAGGGGAAATAGGGGTTGCGACCCGCCGGTCCCTGGTAGGTCCTGCGACCGGGCAGCGGGACATCGCCGCGGCCCAGGCCGCCCTCTGCCGTGGTGGGCTGGTCCTCGGCCGGCAGGTAGCCGGCCTCCGGTCCCGCGTGCCCGGCCCGTTCGTCCTGTTCGTCAAGGTCCGGGCCGGCCCGGAAGGATGCGGCGTCGAACTCCCCTGAGATCCTGGGAATGAGGCCGGTGTCCACCGCAACAGTTGCCCGGTCCGGCCTCGTCCGTGTCGCAGCGGCGCCGGCGGGTGCATCCGTGGTGGGCTCCACGGCCGGGCGGCGGCGCAGGCGGCCCAGCAGCGGCTGCAGCAGGTCGCTCAGCTCGGTCACGCGGAAGAGCTTCAGCAGGAGCAGGTAGGCCGCCAGCATGACGGGTCCGACGACGACGATCGTCACCAGCGCGGCAAGGGGTGTGCTCCAGGCGAACCCATCCGGGGAGTAGCTCCCGAGCAGCCACAAAGCCACAGCACCTGCCAGCGCGGATCCCAGCGCGGCGTATCCCATCCGGATGTAGGCGTTGACGATCCGCGGACCGTCCAGATGCCCCAGGAGCCGGCGCAGGAAGATGACGCTGAGGAGCACGGACAGGATATTGCCGCCGGTGTAGAGGGCAGCGATCGCGAAGATGATCTGTTCGAACGGAAGGAACTGGATTATGAACGCGGCAACCAGGTTTACCAGGGCCAGCACCAGCTGGATGAAGAACGGTGTCCGGGCGTCCTCGTTGGCGTAAAAGACGCGGGACATCATGAAGTTGGCGCTCATGAACGGCGTGCTGAGCGCCAGGATGGTGAGGGTCTGGGCCAGCATCACGCCGTCCTGTTTCTCCCCGCCGGAGAAGAACATTCCCAGTGGTCCGGCCAGTGCAAAGAGCGCCAGCGCGCCGAACACCGTCGCCACGGCCATGGTCCGCAGCCCGTGGGAGAGCGCGCTGCGCAGTGCGGCCCGGTTACCGTCCTGGGAGGCCCGGGTCATCCGGTTGAACAGCACCGTGGCCAGCGAGAGCGCAATGATGGAGTGCGGAAGCAGGTAGAGCTGGCTCGCCACTTCCAGCACGGCGTTGCCGGGCAGTGTATCGGCGGCCGGGTCCCCTGCCTGTTCCAGACGGAGCCGTTCCGCGCCCGGGATCGTGGCGATGCGCATGACGTAGAGGAACGCCAACTGCCCGACGGCGGCCGTCGCCAGGGTCCAGACGCTCAACCTGGCGGCCTGGCCCAGGCCGACACCGCGCCAGCCGAAGCGCGGCCGCAGGCCGAGCCGGAGCCGGAACACCGGGACCAGCAGGATGGCCGTCTGGGAGATCACACCGATCGTGGAGAATCCGGCGATCAGGAGGGTCTGGGTGGAGCCCCACGTGTCCAGGGTGTGCGGGTTGGCCGCGTTGGCGCCGAACGTCCAGATGAACATGCCGAGGCCGGCAATCGCGACAATATTGTTCAGGATCGGCGCCCACATCGCGGGTCCGAAGGCGCCGTGGGCGTTCAGCACCTGGGTCAGCAGGGCGTAGAGGCCGTAGAAGAAGATCTGTGGCAGGCACCAGAAGGCGAAGGCCACCGCGAGGGCCTTCTGCTGCGGTGAATAGCCCTGGGTGGTCAGCTCAATGACCCAGGGCGCCAGCAGCGTCACCAGCAGCGTGAGGGTCAGCAGCACCAGGACCGCCAGCGTCAGGAGCCGGCTGATGTAGTCCGCTCCCTTGTCCGGAGCCTTGCTGGCCTTGATGATCTGGGGGACCAGGACGGCATTGAAGACGCCGCCGGCCACGAGCAGGAAGATCAGGTTCGGCAGGTTGTTGGCGTTGATGAACGTGTCGTTGACGGTGGACCCGAGACCCAGGGCGGCCGCCAGCATCCAGGTCTTGCCGAATCCCAGGAAACGCGAAACCAGCGTTCCGGCGGCCATAATGGCGCTGGAACGGACTTCTCCGGACTGGACAGCTTTGGAATCGGCGGGGCCGGAGGGCGCAGGGGTGGGTTTGGCAGATGACATTGTCTTCATCGTCTCACCCGGGAAAGGCTTTGGGCGCTACCGGCGTCCTATTAAACGGGTTGCGGAGCGTCTGTGGATGCCCTAGCGGCGTTCCGGCAGTACTTCCTTGGCGAGGTCCGCGATGCGGCGTTCGTTCGGGAAGGACAGCTTACGGGCCAGTTCCAGAATGGGAACCCAGGCGACGTCCACGGCTTCCTTGTCAGGATCATTCTCGATCGTCAGGTCCCCGCCTGTGGCCTGCAGCAGATAGTGGTGGACCGTCTTGTGGACGCGGTGGCCGCTGACGGTGAACCAGTAGTCGATGCTGCCCAGCGGCGCGAGGATCTTTCCCTCGATACCGGTTTCCTCCGCGATTTCACGCACGGCGGCTTCCTCGTTGCTTTCCTTGCCTTCCGGGTGGCCTTTGGGCAGGCACCATTCCAGCCGCCCGCCGCGATTAAGGCGGGCAATGATCGCAACGCGGAGTTCGGCGTCGGACGTGTCCACCACAACGCCGCCGGCGGAGATTTCCTCCACCGTGGGGAGCGAGGCCTGTCCGGAGTGCTGCACCGGCGCGACGTGGGCACCGATTGCCGAAGGCAACGGTGCGTTTGTCCTCCTGTCGGGAGCGCTCGGTACGGGATGGGCCATGAAGTCCACTCTAACGACTCTTGTCCGCTCTTGATGACCTAAACATGGCAGGAAAGTGGACGGCCGGGAAAGTGGATCGCCCGGGACGACACCGTCTTCAGCGCCGGCGGCGGGACTCCAGGAAGGATTCAGTGTGGTGCTGGCCGGGATTTCTGACAAGCTTAAGAAACTATGGCGCACGCACATCACGAGACTGACCCGCAAACTGTTGATTTCCAGGTAGACCCTGTGGTTCTGGAGCTTGGGCAGCGATTCGTCGACGCCGGCCATGAACTTTCGCTGGTGGGCGGCCCGGTGCGGGACCTCTTCCTTGGCCGGGTTTCCCCTGACCTGGACTTCACCACCGACGCCACGCCCGACCAGACGGTTGCCCTGATCAGGAAGTGGGCTGACAACTACTGGGAAATCGGGCGGGCCTTCGGCACCATCGGGATGCGCAAGGCCGGGTTCCAGATCGAAATCACCACCTATCGCGCCGATGCTTACGATCCCGACTCCCGGAAACCCGTGGTGGCCTTCGGGAAGTCCCTCACGGACGACCTGCTGCGCCGTGACTTCACAATCAACGCCATGGCGCTGCGCCTCCCGGCGCTGGAACTGGTGGATCCGTTCGGTGGTGTCCGCGACCTCCACGCTTCCCTCCTCGCCACCCCGGGCGCCCCGGAAACCTCCTTTTCCGACGATCCGCTGCGGATGATGCGCGCTGCCCGTTTCGCCGCCCAGCTGGGCATTACGGTGCACGAGGACGTCCGTGCCGCGATGACCCGGATGGCCGAACGGATCACCATGATCTCCGCGGAACGCGTCCGCGAGGAACTGGTCAAGCTCATCTGCGCCGCGCACCCCCGGGCCGGGGTGGACCTGCTCGTGGACACCGGGCTGGCCGACTTCGTGCTGCCCGAGGTCTCCGCCCTGCGCCTCGAATCGGATGAACACCACCGGCACAAGGACGTCTACCAGCACTCCCTCCAGGTCCTGGAGCAGGCCGCCGCGCTTGAAACCGGGGGCGACGGCGCCGTCCCCGGTCCGGACTTCGTGCTGCGGTTCGCGGCGTTGATGCACGACGTCGGGAAACCCGCCACGCGCCGTTTTGAGCCGGGCGGCGCGGTCAGTTTCCGGCACCACGACATGGTCGGGTCCAAACTGACGTCGAAACGGATGAAGGCGCTGCGCTTCGACAACGACACCATCAAGGCCGTGGCCAAGCTGGTGGAGCTGCACATGCGCTTCTACGGCTACGGCGAGGCCGGCTGGAGCGATTCGGCCGTGCGCCGCTACGTTACCGACGCCGGGCCGCTCCTGGAGCGCCTGCACCGTCTCACCCGTTCGGACGTCACCACCCGCAACCAGCGGAAGGCCGAGCGGCTCGCTTTCGCCTACGACGATCTGGAGACCAGGATCGCAGCCCTGCGCGAGCAGGAATCCCTCGAGGCCGTCCGCCCCGACCTGGACGGCGGCCGGATCATGGAACTCCTGGGCCTCAAGCCGGGTCCCGTCGTCGGGCGCGCCTACAAATTCCTGCTCGAGGAACGGATGGAACACGGCCCGCTGGATCCCGCCGTGGCCGAGGCCAAGTTACACGAATGGTGGGCTATCCAACCCGAGTCCGCCGATGCACTCTCAACCGAGGAGTCCAAGTGACTGCACCTTCCAACGGCCCCCGCCCGCAGCTGTGGATCCTCCGGCACGGCGAAACGGAATGGTCCAAGAGTGGCCAATACACCGGCCTTACCGACCTCCCGCTGACCGTGGAGGGTGAACAGCAGTCCGTGGAGGCACGCAAGGTGCTCGACGGCGTCGACTTCGACCTCGTGCTCACGTCCCCGTTGCGGCGGGCCCGCCGGACAGCTGAACTGGCCGGGTTCCCCGACGCGCAACTGGAACCGCTCGCGGTCGAGTGGGACTACGGCGACTACGAGGGCATCAGCTCGGACCTTATCCGCAAGGACAATCCGGAGTACCTGATCTGGACCCACGGCGTGCCGAATGGCGAAGCGCTCGATGACGTCGCCGCACGGGCTGACAAAATCGTCGCGCGCGTGCTGGAATCCGGTCTGGACAATGTGCTGATCGTGGCGCACGGCCACTTCTCCCGGATCCTCACCGCGCGGTGGCTGGGGCTCGACCCGCACGAGGGCCGGCACTTCATCCTGGGAACCGCGAAAGTCTGTACGCTCGGCTGGGATAAGAAGACCCCGGCAGTAGTCCGCTGGGGACTATAAATAGGGTTTAGAAAATAACCGAGAAAAGTTTATGAATGCGGTAGTCAGGGGCCGCATTGATGGTGTATTTTTATGTCTGACCCCAGAGCGTTCTGCCGGGGTCGAGGAGCGCGTCGCCCGGCAAATCAGCCGGAGCCTCGGAAGACAGCAAAGGAGGTTGGGAAAAATGATTACTTTGACTAGCGGATGGATGTATTTCATCACCGCCACCCCGGCCTCTGCTGCTGAACCGCGCCCAAATTTCGGCCCGCCTGCCTCCTGACCCTCCACTCCGGCCTGGTTTCTCGTTCCCAGGACCCCGGAGCCGCGGCGATACCGGCACCCCCGTTAGCGGGAGTGCCGTGACAGCGGACCGGCCCGGGCGGAACAACGCGGTCGGAACAGCATCCCCAAAATTCGGAACCAGCTTCTTGTCGGGGTTGCGGCCTTCCCGCGTTCGGTAACCGGCCTTTCGCCAGCGCGAAATCATTTAATGAGCGCCGGGTAATTCCCTGCCAAATTTAGGCCTTTTCTTCCTCAAATATTCAGAGGCCCTAATTGTCATGCCCAATTGCGCCGGCATCGCCGGCACAACCCATGAAAGGTCCATTGTGACCCTTGCCAGCAGCACCGACCGACGACGCTCCGCGAGCCACCGGCGGGAGGTGACCACCATGATGCAGAGACTCCAGCGAATCCTGCGCCTGAGCCTCCGGCAGTCCCCCAGGCGCACGACGCTGTTCAATGGACAACTCCTCGACCAGAAGCGTGAGGACGTCTATGCCGCTATGCACCAGACGGGGTTCATCCGCTGATGCAGTCCAGACCGACTGCAGTCCAGACCGACAGTCCCGATGACCACATCAGCACTGACCGCAAGGGTGCCCACGCGGCGACGCGTGGGCACCCCCTTTTAACCGCCCCGGCGACACCGGCACCGCCACTGGGCAACCCCGGACCAGGACAGCCGGAGCCGCCCCGGTATGCTCGGGGGCATGCAGGAGACAAAGCCGCCGGAGCACCGCCGACGGGTCCGATTGGTCATCCCGAGCCGCAGCGATCCCCTGCTGAGGAATTTCACGGAGGTGATTGGCGGACCCCTGGGCCGTCGTTCGGCCCCCGGTATCGTCTCCCCCGGGTTTTTCACCGTGGAACGCGTCCTGATCCTGCTGACCGTCCTGGCAGCCGTCCTCGGAATCCTCCTGAAGTCGTATTGCCGCCTCAGCGGCTGGGAAACCCCGGGCCAGTTCTACGCAAGCTGCTATTCGGACTTCCCCGAACTGTTCAAGAACCGCGGGCTCGGCGATGGCGCCTTCCCCTTCATCACCGGAGGAACGTTCTTTGAATACCCCGTTCTCATGGGGTTCATCGCGGGAGCCACGGCCCTGCTGGTGCCGGGCGACGGCGTCTCCGCCGGCCGGATCCTGGCCTACTTCGACATCAACGCCACCCTCATCGCCGCCGTCTGGATCGTCACGGTACTCGCCACGGCGCGGATGGCCCGCCGCCGGCCGTGGGACGCCGCAATGGTCGCCGTGGCCCCGGGCATCATCCTTGCCGGCACCATCAACTGGGACATGTGGGCTGTTGGGTTGCTGGCCCTCGGGATGTACTGCTTCTCGCGCAACAAACTTGTGCACGCCGGGATCTTTATCGGCCTCGGCACGGCAACCAAGCTCTACCCCGTGCTGATCCTTGGCGCTGTGCTGCTGCTGGCCCTGCGGACCGGGCGGATCCGGGCCATCCTGGTCACCGCAGGCGCCGCCGCGGCCGCCTGGCTCGCCGTCAACGTCCCGGTCGCCGTCGCCAATCCGGAGGGCTGGAAATACTTCTACCAGTTCACCGAGGACCGGCCCGCCGGCTACAGCTCCCCCTGGTTTGCCTACAACCTCGTCGCCGGGCGGCTGGGCTGGGTTCCGCTGCAGCCGGAGGCGATCAACACGCTCGCCCTGAACCTCTTTGTGCTGGCCTGCGTGCTGATCGGGATCCTGGCGCTGGCCGCGCCACGCCGTCCCCGCCTCGCACCGCTTGTCTTCCTGATCGTCGCCGCGTTTATCCTGACGAACAAGGTCTACTCGCCGCAGTTCGTCATCTGGCTCATCCCGCTCCTTGCGCTGGCCCGGCCGCGCTGGCGGGACTTTCTGATCTGGCAGACGTTCGAGGGGCTGCACTGGGCGGCCGTCTGGATGTACCTCGGGCAGGTGACGAGCGGCGGGGTGGCCCAGCACAATATTGATATGCCCTACTACGTCCTCGCCGTGGTCTTCCATATGATGGCCACCGCCTATCTGATGGCGCGGGTGGCATGGGATATCTGGGACCCCGGCCACGACGTCGTTCGCGTGTCCGGGCTGGATGATCCGCAGGGCGGGCCGTTCGAAGGTGCTCCGGACCGTTTGCGGGTGGACCTGCTCAACCCCTCCGCCTCCTTGCTGCCCTGGCGGAAGGCCGCTGATGCCTGACGTCGCAGTCGTGGGATCAGGGCCGAACGGACTCGCCGCGGCGGTAACCCTGGCCCGCGCGGGACTGAAAGTGCACGTGTACGAGGCGGCACCCACCGCGGGCGGCGGGCTTCGGACCACCGAACTGTTGGAGCCCGGCCACTTCCACGATGTGTGCTCGGCGGTGCACCCGATGGCCCTGGCCTCGCCATTCTTCCGGCAGTTCCAGCTGTCCCGGCGGATCCGGCTCGAAGTTCCCGAGGTCTCGTACGGCACTCCGCTCGACGGCGGCCGGGCAGCGCTGGCGTACCACTCACTCGAGCGGACGGTTGCCGGCCTGGGGCGGGACGGCGCCGCCTTCGGGCGGCTGATGGCCCCCCTCGTGCAGCGGGCGGATGGCATCACGGACCTGACGTTGAACCAGCTCCTGCGGATATCGAAGGACCCGCTGGCGGCTGCCCTGTTCGGCGCCCGGGTCCTGGAGCAGGGCTCGCCCCTGTGGGGGATCAGATTCCGGGAGGAACTGGCGCCCGCGCTGCTGACCGGCGTCGCGGCGCATGCGGTGGGGCGGCTCCCGGCCCCGGCGACGGCCGGCGCGGGCCTCCTGCTGGCGACGCTGGCCCACACTGTGGGCTGGCCGGTCCCGGAAGGCGGCTCCGCAGCGATCGCGCAGGCCATGGTGGCGGACATTGAAGCTCACGGCGGAGCGGTGGAAACCGGGGCGCGGATCGGATCCCTGGCCGAGCTGCCACCGGTCCGGGCCACCCTGCTGGACGTGGCACCGCCCGGGCTGCTGAGGCTCGCTGACGGCAGGCTCCCGGACCGGTACCGCCGCGCGCTGGAATCCTTCAGGTTCGGCAATGCGGCCTGCAAAGTCGACTTCATCCTTTCCGGCCCGGTCCCCTGGAGTGCGCCGGGACTGGCCGACGCCGGTTCGATCCACGTGGGTGGCACGCGTGCGGAGATGGCGGCGGCGGAGTACCAGGTCGCCACCGGACGGCATCCGGACCGGCCCTATGTGCTGGTCTCCCAGCCGTCGCGCTTCGACGCCGGACGTGCACCCGCGGGCCGGCATATCCTGTGGAGCTACTGTCACGTGCCGGCCGGTTCCACCGTGGACATGGCCGAGGCGGTGATCGCCCAACTGGAGCGCTTCGCCCCTGGATTCCGCGACCTCGTCGTGAGTTTTCACGTCACAACGGCGGCCGGACTGGCGGAATACAACGAAAACTACGTCGGCGGGGACTTCAGCGCCGGCCGGGTGGACCTCCGGGGCATCATCCGGCGGCCGGTCCTGGGCCCGGTCCCGTGGCGGACTCCGCTGCGCGGCGTCTACCTGTGCTCGTCCTCGACCCCGCCGGGCCCCGGCGTGACCGGCATGGCAGGGTTCCACGCAGCGAAATATGCCTTACGGGACATATTCGGACTCCGGGTGCCGGCGCTCGGGATCTAGGTCCTCAAATCCGGCCCGAGGCCTCAGGCCTGAGGTCAGAGGCCAGTGCCGCGCTGACCAGTCCGGGGCGGGGTGCCGGCCGGCCGGAGCGGGTGACCCGCGGGTCAAACAAAAGGTTGATCCTGCTCCGGCGGCACGCATTTAGACCGGAATCGGTTCCGCCCGGCACTACGCTGAAAGCATGGATGACAAGGACCGCAGTGCCCTGGCAGGGAACGCCGTGGCAGGCACGACGGAGGCCGCGGTGATCCTGCGCGTCCTGCGGGTGTGCCTTCACAGCGGGTTCGCCGTACTGCTGCTTGTCGCCCTCGTACGGCTGCTGGGGACGGGACCCCAGGGCGCGAACTGGCTGACCCTGGGCCTTGCGCTGATCCTTGCCGCCGTCTACGTGCTCGGCACCGTCCTGGAGAAGCGGCACTCCTCGGATCCGTCCCAGTTCGACCCCATACCGTATTCGCACCTGTGGCTCGGTGCCGTCTGCCTGCTTTGGCTGCTGCTGATCTGGGCCAGCGCCGACTTCGTGTGGCTGGCCTTCCCGCTCTTCTTTCTGCAGTTGCGAGTGCTCCCGCTGCGCCTGGCGCTGCCGGCGATCGCCCTGAGCACGGTTTTGGTCATCGTGGCGCTGTGGTTCCACAACAACGGAGCGGACGGGGAGGCCCTGCAGTTGCCCATGGTGCTGGGGCCGGCGTTCGGGGCAGCCTTTGCGGTGGTCACCGGTCTGGCGTACCGGGCGCTCTATATGGAGGCGGAAAACCAGCGGCTCGCGGCGGAAGAGCTGCGCCGCACCCGCGCCGAACTAGCGCGCAGCCAGCACAACGCGGGCATGCTCGCAGAGCGGGCCAGGCTGGCCCGCGAAATCCACGACACCCTCGCCCAGGGTTTCTCCAGCATTGTGCTGATGGGCCGGTCGGCGGAAAAGTCCCTCGACGACGGGGACACCGCCACAGCCCTCGACCGGCTCCGGACAGTCCAGGAGACGGCCTCGGCCAACCTGGCCGAGGCCCGCAACTTCGTCCGGGGCTTGCAGCCGCCCGCATTTGCGGAAAGCCAGCCGGAGAACCCAGCAGAGCAGCCAGCGGGGAACCCGGCAGACAATTCGGCTGAGATCCAGCCGGACAACTCCCACCGGGAGACGCCAGCGGATCCCCTGGTGAGCAGCCTGCGCCGGCTCTGCGAAAAAACCGAAACCGAGGCGGCCGCCCGCGGCGCCCGGCTGCGCTGCCGCTTCGACCTTGAAGGAACACCGGTGGAACTTCCCAACCCGTACCGCACCACCCTGCTCCGTGCCGCCCAGGCAAGCCTCGCGAACGTCTGGGTGCACGCCAAGGCGGGCACCGCCGTCGTGACCCTGTCCTTCCTCGGCAGCGAAGTTGCGATGGATATCTACGACGACGGCGTGGGCTTCGATCCCTCGGCGGCCACCGGCCACACCGGCCACACCGGGCGCCCCGACGGCTCCGGCTACGGGCTGAAGTCGCTCCAGGAACGGGTGGCGGCACTGGCGGGCAGCCTGGACGTCGAGTCCGCCCCCGGTGAAGGAACCGTGGTGGCCATCCGGCTGCCGCTCGGGGACTCCCCGGCAGGGAACGAACCGTGAGCGATATCCGGGTACTGCTCGTTGACGACCACCCGGTGGTCCGGGCCGGGCTGAGGGCCATGCTGAGCGATTTCGAGGGCATCTCGGTCGCGGCCGAGGCGGCCGACGGCGGCGCGGCCCTGGCCGAGCTCTCCCGGCTCCACACCCTCGGCGAGCCGGTCGACGTCGTCCTGATGGATCTGCAGATGGGCACCGGCATGGACGGCGTTACGGCGACAGGCCGGATCACGGCAGGCGATGCCGGCCAGCCCGCCCCGCCGGTGCTCATCCTCACCACCTTTGACTCCGACGCCGATATCCTCGCCGCGGTGGAAGCCGGCGCCAGCGGCTACATGCTCAAGGACGCACCGCCGGAGCAGATCCGCCGGGCGGTGCTTTCCGCCGCGGCAGGCCAGACACCGCTGGCACCCGAAGTCGCCGCGCGGCTGATGGGCCGGATCCGCAATCCCGAGCCGGTCCTGTCCGCCCGTGAGATCCAGCTGCTGGAGCTGCTCGCCACCGGCCTGGGCAACCGGGCCATCGCCAAGCAGTTGTACATCTCGGAGGCCACGGTCAAGACCCACCTCGTGCACATCTACGGCAAGCTCGGCGTGGACAACCGCACGGCCGCGATCTCCGTGGCCGCGCAGCGCAGGATCATCCGGCGTTTCTGAGTGCGGCTGCCGCAGGGGCCACCAGGGGCCCGCGGCCAACGCTGTGTGACAACGGAATTGTCTGCGGCACGGTGCATAATGGCGCGGTGGGGAACATATCAAAAATTTCAGCTGTCCTTGTTGGTCTGGTTCTTGGCGTCTCGCTGGTGGCCTGCGACGACGGCCGCGCCGGCGCCCGGGAGGCGGCCAAGCAGCTTGCTTCCGGTGTTGCGGCGCTCGACGTCGGGGCGGTGCCGTTCAACGGCAGGGACCCGGGCGCCGCCAGCGACCAGCTCAAGGAGATTTTCAAGGCACTGGACCCGGTTAAACCCGCGGTGGAAACCGGCGAGCTGACACTGGAGAAGGACACCGCCACGGTCCCGCTGAACTACAGCTGGAAGATCGGCTCCGGAGAGTGGAAATACACCACCTTCGCCGAACTGAAAAAGTCCGGCGACAAGTGGCTGACCGTCTGGAACCCGGCGACGCTCGTCCCCGGGCTGGCCGAGGGTGAAATCCTCGGCACTTTGTCCCAGTCCCCGCAGCGGGCGGAGATCCTCGGCGCCGGCGACGCCAAGCTCGTCACCTACCGCCCGGTCGTGAACGTCGGCATCGACAAACCCCTGCTGGCCTCCGCCGATCCGGCGGCGTCCGCCACCCGGCTCGCCCAGCTGGTCGGGGTGGACCCCGCGGCCTACACCCAACAGGTCCAGACGGCCGGCCCGGAGGCCTTCGTCACCGCCATCACCCTGCGCGAGGACGGCCGGACCATCACCGACAATCAGATCGGCGAGATTCCCGGCGCCCGCGCCATCCACGACTTCCTCCCCCTGGCACCCACCCGCACCTTCGCCCGCGCCCTGCTGGGCACCGCAGCGGAGGCCAACGCCGAACAGATCGAGAAATCCGGCGGAACGCTCAAAGCCGGGGACACCACCGGAACCGGTGGCCTGCAGCAGCAATACGACGCGCAACTGCGCGGCAGCAACGGAACCCAGGTTTTTGCCGAAAAAGCAGGCCTCACAGCCGAGGAACGCCAGACCTTGCTCAACGGTGGCCGCCGTGTGCTCTTCCAGGTCGAGATGAAGGTGGGGACGCCCCTGAAAACCACCCTCGACCCTGCCCTCCAGCAGCTGGCCGAGGACGTTCTGGGCAAGGTGGGTCCCGCTTCGGCCATCGTGGCGCTCCGGCCCTCGACCGGCGCCGTCCTGGCCGCAGCCTCCGGACCGGGCAGCAACGGCTACGACACCGCGTTGCTGGGGCAGTACGCCCCCGGGTCGATCTTCAAGATCGTCGACTCGCTGGCCATGTTCCGCAACGGCATGACCCCGGAATCCACGGTGGAATGCCCCGCAACCCTGACAGTTGACGGCCGGACCTTCAAAAACGCCGAAGGCTACCCGGCCTCCTCGCTGGGATCCGTAACTTTGCGCGATGCCTTTGCGCACTCCTGCAACACCGCGTTCATCAACGCCCGCGACACCGTCAGCCAGGCCCAGCTGGAAGCCGCAGCCACCTCCCTCGGCGTCGCGGTGGAAGCCCCCCTGCTGGGGGCGTCCGCGTTCCTGGGCTCCGTCCCGGGCGACGCCACGGGAACCGAGCATGCCGCCTCGATGATCGGCCAGGGCAAGGTGCTGATGTCCCCCCTGGCCGCCGCCATCATGGCGGGATCGGTCGCCAAGGGTGCGCCCGTGTCGCCGCAACTCGTTCTGAACCCAGGAGCGGGCGAAGCCGCAGCGGGCGCCGACCCCGCCGGCGCCACGGCAGCCCCGTCAGCAGGCGCCACTTCGTCAGGCGCCACTACGTCAGGCGCCGCGCCGGCGTCGTCGGCCCCCGCACCGGCGACCCCGCGCACTCCTGTCACCGTGGCGGAATCGGCCGCCCTGGCCGACATGATGCGTGCCGTCGTCACCTCCGGCCACACCGGCTTCCTCGCGTCCGTTCCGGGCGCCCCGGTGGGAGCGAAAACCGGAACCGCCGAATTCGGCTCCGACGACCCGCCCAAGACCCACGCCTGGATCGTGGCGGTGCACGGGGACCTGGCGGTCGCCGTGTTCGTCGAGGAGGGCGGGCTCGGCGCCACCGTCTCCGGCCCGCTGCTGAAGCAGTTCCTCACCGCTGCGGGCTAAACCTCAGCTGGCGCGCGGGCGCGCGGGCCTGCTTAGTGCCCGTGGGAGGATGGAAGCGTGGCTCATATTGACGTTTCCAACATCGATTACTTCCTCTCCGACGGCACCCAGCTGCTCAACGGTGTGACCTTTAAAGTCCCGGACGGGACCAAAACGGCGCTGATCGGGCCCAACGGAACGGGCAAGACGACACTTTTCCGCATCATCTCCGGAGACCTCATCGCCGACGAAGGCGTAGTCGGCCGTTCCGGCAACATGGGCATCATGCGCCAGTTCGTCGGCCAGGTCCGGGATGACTCCTCCGTCCGCGACCTGCTCGTCTCCGCCGCGCCCCCGGCGCTGGCGGCCGCCGCGCGCGCCGTGGACGCAGCCGAGCTGGCCATGATGGAGCACGACGACGAGCCCACCCAGATGGCCTACGCCCAGGCGATCGTGGACTGGGGAGATGCCGGCGGCTACGACGTCGAGACCGTCTGGGATGAGGTCTGCATGGCCGCCCTGGGCCTGCCCTTTGACCGCGCGCAGCACCGCCCGGCGTCGAGCCTCTCCGGCGGCGAGCAGAAACGCCTGGTCCTCGAGGCACTGTTCGCCGGCCCCGATCAGCTGCTGCTCCTCGACGAGCCCGACAACTACCTCGACGTCCCGGGCAAGCGCTGGCTCGAGGGAAAGCTCAACGAGTCGAAAAAGACCGTGCTCTTCATCAGCCACGACCGCGAACTGCTGAACAACGCCGCGGGCCGCATCGTGACCCTGGAACCGGGCATCAACGGCGCCGGGGCCTGGATCCACGGCGGCGGCTTCGGCTCCTACGTGGACGCCCGCGCGGACCGGAACGCCCGCTTCGAGGAGCTCCGGAAACGCTGGGACGAGGAGCACGTGAAGCTCAAGGAACTCGTCAACATGTACAAAAACAAGGCCGCGTTCCGCTCGGACATGGCCAACCGGTACCACGCCGCGCAGACCCGGCTGGCGAAGTTCCTCGAAGCCGGTCCGCCCGAGGCCCTGCCGATCGAGCAGAACGTGCAGATGCGACTCAAGGGCGGCCGGACCGCCAAACGGGCCGTCGTCGCTGAAAAACTGGAACTCACGGGCCTGATGAAACCGTTCTCCACCGAGGTCTGGTTCGGTGACCGTGTCGGGGTGCTCGGCTCCAACGGCTCCGGCAAGAGCCACTTCCTGCGCCTGCTCGCCACCGGCGGCACCGACCCCGAACGCGAGCACCTGCCGGTGTCCGACGTCGACATCGCCGAAGTCCCGCACGAGGGAACCGTGAAACTCGGCGCCCGGATCCGGCCTGGTTTCTTCGCCCAGACCCACGTCCGGCCTGACCTGCTCGGCAAAACCCTGCTGGAAATCCTGCACCGCGGTGACGAACACCGCTCGGGCATGGGGCGCGAGGCGGCCGCCGGTGCACTGGACGGGTACGGCCTGGCCCCGCAGTCGGAGCAGAAATACGAATCCCTCTCCGGCGGGCAGCAGGCCCGGTTCCAGATCCTGCTGCTGCAGCTCTCCGGCGCCACCCTGCTGCTGCTCGACGAGCCCACGGACAACCTGGACCTGCACTCGGCCGAGGCGCTGGAACGGGCCATCGACCACTTCGAGGGAACGGTCCTGGCTGTGACGCACGACCGCTGGTTCGCCCGGACCTTCGACCGGTTCCTGGTCTTCGGCTCGGACGGCAAGGTCTACGAATCCGCCGAACCCGTCTGGGACGAAAAGCGCGTCCAGCGCGCCCGCTAGCCACTCCAACGCGGGGTCACCTCGCGCCCATTCCCGCCGTGGTTATGGGCTCGATGTGACCCCGCGTTGAAATTGTTCAGCTCGACCAACACTCGGTGGAAGTAGTGATCGTATGACCAGGACAGCAACCCGACCGCAACTTAATGCCGCTGCCGCCGCGACCTTCCTGATTTTCGGAATCAACGGGCTCGTGTTCGCCAGCTGGGCCGCCCGGATTCCCGCGGTGACGGACATCCTGCACATCTCCTCAGGCCAGATGGGCACCCTGCTGCTCTGCGTCGCGGCCGGTTCCCTGATCGCGCTGCCCACCGCCGGCACCGTCGTGGCCCGGATCGGGACGGCCAATACCGTTCGCGGTGCCGGTCTGGTCGCCGCCCTGGCCGGGGTCGGGGTTGCCCTGGCGCTGCTGGCCGAGTCCGTGCCCGGGACCGGCATTGCACTGTTCTTCTTTGGCATGGGCATCGGGCTCTGGGACGTGTCCCAGAACATTGAAGGCGCCGACGTCGAACACCGGCTCGGCCGCACCATCATGCCGCAGTTCCACGCCGCCTTTAGCGGCGGCGCGTTCCTGGGGGCCCTGATCGGCGCTGGCCTGGCGGGACTGGGAGTCGGGCTCCCGGCGCATCTGCTGGTGATCGCCGCCATCGTTGCCGTGCTGACCATGTTTGCCCCGCGCTACTTCCTGCCGCACCTCCCGGCGCCCGTGCCGGCGGCCGGGGAGCCGAGGGAAGCCAGGGGCGCCTCGGCCTGGCGGGACGGACGGACGCTGCTGATCGGTGTGGTGGTGCTGGGTGCGACGCTCACCGAAGGCGCCGGCAACGACTGGATCGCGAAAGCCGCCGTCGACGGACTGGAGGCCACAGATTCCACCGGTGCGCTGCTCTTCGCGGCCTTCGTGCTGGCCATGACCGCGGTGCGCTTCTTCGGCGGCCGGGCAATCGACGCCTACGGCCGGGTGCCGGTGCTCCGTGCCAGCATGGCCGCCGCCGCCGCCGGGCTGGGGCTCTTCGTGCTGGCCGATAACCTCTGGCTGGCCACGGCCGGAGCGGTGCTCTGGGGCGCCGGGGCCGCCCTCGCGTTCCCGATGGGGATGTCGGCCGCGGCGGACGACCCCAGGCACGCCGCGGCCCGGGTGTCGGTGGTGTCCACGATCGGGTACGTCGCGTTCCTGGCCGGACCGCCGCTGCTGGGCTACCTCGGGGACCTGATCGGTATCCGGCTGGCCCTGCTGACCATCATGATTCCGATTCTGGGGGCGCTGCTGCTCGCCGGTGCCGCGAAGCCCCTGCGCACCAACTGAATACCCGGCGGGGAGTCCCGTGCGGGAACGCCGCTTCAGGGTCCCCGCCCGTCTGACTGCGCTCCGGTCGTGCCGGCAGTAAGGTGGTCGGATGCGCAGCATGCTGAGGAAGGCACCGGGACGGCTGGGGAAACTCGACCGCAAACTCGTCCGCGCCGTCTCCGGCTTCCCCGGGGGCCACCACGACGATTTCTTCCGCCGGCTCTCCGCCGCCGCGAACAAAGGCAAACTCTGGTTCGCCATCGCCGCCGTGATGGCCCTGTTCAAAGGCCGGACCCGCCGCGCCGCCCTGCACGGACTGCTGGCGCAGGCCGTGGCTTCCGCCGTCACCAATCTGGGGTTCAAGACGCTGCTGCCACGTGCCCGGCCGCTGCCGGAGCACCTGCCGGTCTTCAGGTTTGTCCACCCCCAACCCACGAGCTCCTCCATGCCCTCGGGACACTCCGCCTCGGCCGTCGCTTTCGCCCTGGGCGTGGGCCTGGTGCGGCCCGCGATCGGCGCCGCGCTGGCACCCCTCGCGGCAGGTGTCGCCTACTCCCGCGTCCACACCGGCGCGCACTGGCCCTCGGATGTCTTCTTCGGCTCGGCGATCGGCGCCGGAGCGGCCATGATGACACGGAAATGGTGGCCGGTCCGGCCGCCATTCCCCGCGATCCGGCGCACCGCCGTGCAGGCAGCAAAGCTGCCGGAGGGGGCCGGCCTGGGCATCGCCGTCAACACCCTGGGCGGCTCCTACGCGGAGGAGACGGCGGCCGCCCTGCAGGAAGTATTCCCCAAAGCGTACATACAGGAAGTTGACCAGAATAACGACCTCGCGGCAGAGATCGACCGGATAGCGGGCCGGCCCGGCATCGTGGCCCTGGGGGTCTGGGGCGGGGACGGCACTGTCGGCACGGCGGCCGCGGCCGCCGTCGAGCACAGCCTCCCGCTCTTGGTCCTGCCTGGCGGGACGCTGAACCATTTCGCCCGCGACGCCGGAATCCCGGATCTCTCGGCCGCGGTGGAGGCCGCGACCCGCGGCGAAGCGGCCCGGGCGGACGTGGGCCGGGTGTCCGTGCAGCGCGGCCTCCCGGACAGCCCCGAACAGGCGCAGCTGACCATGCTCAACACGGCGAGTATCGGCCTGTACCCGAACCTGGTCCGCCGGCGTGAACTGCTCCAGCCGGCCTTCGGCAAACCCCTGGCCGGTGTCGTTGCCATGTTCCGGACCTTCGCCGCCGAGAAGCCCACCACCCTGATTGTCGACGGCGTGCGGCATAAACTCTGGATTCTGTATGTCGGCCGAGGCCGCTACTACCCCCGCGACCATGCCCCGCTGGTCCGGCCGGTGCTCGACGACGGCGTCTTCGACCTCAGGATGATCACTGCCGACGAATCGTTTGCCCGGCTCCGGCTGCTGTGGTCCGTGCTGACCGGAACCGTCGCCACCTCCCGGATCACCCACCTCAGCGAAACACGCAGCATCCGGGTGGAGCCGGGGGACACCACCATGGTGCTCGCAGTGGACGGAGAGGTCATGCCGGGGGTCCGCGCCGTCGAATTCACGGTCACGCCCGGGGCCCTGACGTACTACTCGCCGGCCTCCTGAACTGCGCCGTCATCCTCCCGGACTACCCTGATTCGACCCTGAATCATCCCTGAGACCGGCGAAATCAGCTTCCCGGCTCGGTAGCGTGGTGGGTACACCACTCCCACAGCTAGCCAAAGGAACGCTTCCATGATCGAAGCAAGAGCCCTGACCAAGGTTTACGGCGACAAGACGGCCGTCGCCGGCGTCAACTTCACCGTCGAGGCCGGCCGGGTCACCGGCTTCCTGGGCCCGAACGGAGCCGGGAAATCCACCACCATGCGCATGATCATGGGGCTGGACCGGCCGACGTCGGGCACCGTCACCGTCAACGGCGCTCCGTTCGCCCGGCACGCCGCGCCGCTGCGCGACGTCGGCGCCCTGCTCGACGCCAAGGCCGTCCACACCAGCCGCTCGGCGTACAACCACCTCCTGGCGATGGCCGCCACGCACAGCATCCCCAAGAAGCGCGTGCACGAAGTCATCGAGATGACGGGACTGGCCGAAGTGGCCCGGAAGAAGGTCGGCGGATTCTCGCTCGGCATGGGGCAACGGCTGGGCATCGCCGCGGCGCTGCTCGGCGACCCGCAGACCGTCATCCTGGACGAGCCGGTTAATGGCCTGGACCCGGAAGGTGTGGTCTGGGTCCGTAACCTGGTCAAGTACCTGGCCTCCGAGGGGCGCACGGTGTTCCTCTCCAGCCACCTGATGAGCGAAATGGCCGTCACCGCGGACCACCTGATTGTGATCGGCCGCGGCAGGATCATCGCCGACGCGCCGATTCAGGACATCATCAACGGCAAGGGCCGGATCCGCACCCGCGTCCGGACCGACCAGCCGGACCACCTGATGCACCTGCTGGCCGGGGAGGGCATCTCCGTGGAGCTGCAGGACAACGAACTGCTTGAGGTCGCGGGACTGGATCCACGCCAGATCGCCCGCGCGGCCCTTGACAGCCGCGTCATGATCTACGAACTCACCCCGCTTCAGGCCAGCCTCGAGGAGGCCTACATGGAACTGACCAAGGATGAGGTCGAATACCACTCGCTGATCACCACGGGCGCTGCCGCTCCCGTCCAGTCCGGAGGCAACTAAGCCATGAGTTCCACGACCCTTGATCCCTCCCGCAGTGCGCCCGCCGGCTCCGGACACACCCCGGCCGGCAAGCCCTCCAGCACCGGCCCAGGCCCCAGCTTCCACCGGGTGCTGAACTCCGAATTCATCAAGTTCCGCACGCTCCTGTCCACCCTGATCCTGCTCGGCTGCACCGTCCTGGTGGTCGTGGGCTTCGGCGCCCTCTCCGGCTGGGGAACGGGACAGTTCGCTGAGGCCGCGGCCACCGACCCGGAAGCGGCCGCTGCCTTCGCCGCCCAGGGCGGGGACCTCGCCGTCGGTGTCCCCACCTCCGGCATCGTGTTCGCGCAGCTCATCCTGGGCTCACTGGGTGTGCTGGTGATGAGTTCCGAGTTCACCACGGGCATGGCCCGTTCGACGTTCGCGGCCGTCCCCAAACGGCTCCCGGCGTTCGCCGCCAAACTGCTCGTGGTCATGGTGACGGCGTTCGTCCTCACCGGCGCCTCCGTGTTGCTGGCCGGCCTGGTGGCGCTGCCGATTCTGGACAATTACGACCTCAAGCTGGACCTCAGCAGCTCTCAGTCGGTGAAGCTGCTGCTCGTCAACAGCATCTACGTTGCCGCCGTCGCCGCAATCGGCATGGCCCTGGGCGCGCTGATCCGCAACTCCGCCGGCGGCATCATGAGCCTCGTCGGGCTGTTCTTCGTCGCACCGATCGCCTTCCAGCTGATCCCTGGTGACTTCTTCGTCGAGGCCCGCAAGTACCTGCCCGGCAATACGGTCGAACCAATGACAGCCGTGCAGCATCTCCCGGACACGCTGGAGGTCTGGCAGGCCGCCCTGGTGCTCGGGGCGTGGGTCGCCATCCCGGTGGTCCTGGCCGCCGTGCTGCTGAAAAGGCGGGATGTCTAGGGCTCGCCGGGCCGCCGTCTAGGCTCAAAGCATGATCGACGCAGTTCCAGTCAGGGGCGCGCCGGCCGACCAGGCCGGCGCGTCCTTCGCTGAAATCACCGCCCGACGCCGGGGGCGGATCCGGCGCTACCTGTTCCAGCATCCGCGGGCCATGGACGCCGTTGTCGTGGCCTGCTACCTGCTGCTGGTGACCCCCGCCGCGGTGGGATCGGTGCTCGACGGCGTCTGGCCGGCCGCCGTGCTGCTCGCGGCGGCCGCGGCGGCGCTGCTGTTCCGGCGGGGCCATCCGGTACCGGTGGTTGCCGTGGTGGCTGTGCTGGAGGTGGGCGTGACCATGCTGCACCCCTGGGGGTCCAACGTCTCCGGCGGGCTGTGGTTTGCGCTGTACTCCGTCGCGGTGGTGCGTGGCCAGCGTTTCGCCCTGGTCTGCCTGGCCGCGGCCACTGCGCCGCTGATGGTCCTGTACCTCCTGCTGGCGGTCGGTCCGCTGGATGGCCGGGTGCCGGACCTGGGCGTAAACACTCCGGAGAACTTCCAGCTGATCAGCAGCATTGCCGCCGGTGTCAGCATTGCCCTCTCCAACATCATTGCCACCGGGATCGGCGTCTCGGTCCGGCAGGGACGCGAGCACCAGCAGGAGATGGCCGCCTGGGCCGCGGGTGCCACGCGGCTCGGGTCGGTCACGGAACGAAACCGCATCGCCCGCGAAATGCATGATGTCGTGGCGCATTCGCTCACGGTGATGATCAGCCTTTCGGACGGCGCCGCCGTCGTGGTTCGGAAGGACCCGGCGCGGGCGGCCGAGGTACTTGGGGAACTCTCCCGCACCGGCCGCACCGCCCTGGCGGACATGCGGCGCGTCCTCGGCGTCCTGCGTGATGATTCGGCGCCCGGGCCGGCTCCGCGTGAACCGCTCGGTGCAGCGGACAGCCTGAACAAACTGATGCAAGGCTTCCGAACGGCGGGCCTGCCGCTGCACTACACGCACACCGGACCGTCGCTGCCGGACGATGCCGCGTTCCAGCTGACGGTGTACCGGATCGTGCAGGAGTCACTGACCAACGTGCTGCGCTACGGACGTTCCCTGGGCCGGGTGGAGGTGGCGATTGTCCGGGACGGGTCAACGGTCACCATCGACGTCGACGACGACGGCAAAGGCTCCGTGGGTTCCGACGGCTCGTCCGCGCCGCCGGGGGCACGGGATTCCCCACGGTCCGTGGGCACCGGCCAGGGACTCGCCGGAATGCTGGAGCGGGCTCGAATCTACGCGGGCACCGTGGCTTCAGGACGCGCCGCCGATCACGGCTGGCGCGTGCACGCCGTCCTGCACTGGAACGGCGATAACAGGGAAATGAGGGCGAATGAGTGAAGCGGACCCGATGAGCAGGACCGGACGGATCCGTATCCTGCTGGCGGACGACCAGCCGCTGCTGAGGATGGGCTTCCGCCTGATCCTCGAAGGCGAGGAGGATCTGAGCGTTGTGGGCGAGGCGTCCAACGGTGCGGAAGCGGTCGGCGGGGTGCGTGACCTCGCGCCCGACGTCGTGCTGATGGACGTGCGGATGCCGTTGCTGGACGGGATCGAGGCAACGAGGGCGATCACCGCGTCCGGAGCCCACGCGAAGATCATCATCCTTACGACCTTCGACCTGGACGAATACGCCTTCGCCGGGCTGCAGGCCGGGGCCTCGGCCTTCCTGCTCAAAGATGTCGCGCCCGCCGAACTGGTCAGCGCCGTCCGGGTGGTGGCGAGCGGGGACGCGGTGGTGGCGCCGCGGATCACGCGGCGGTTGCTGGAAACGTATGTCCGGGGCAACTGGTCGCACCCCAGCGGGTCCGCTGGCTTTCCTGCTGGGGCCCCATCCGGGTCCGGCGGCGTGCCGTCAGGAGGGGATTCCCGTCACGAGGACCGTCCTGACAGGGATCCGCTGCTGGAAGACCTGACTCCGCGCGAAACCGAGATGCTGGGGGCGATGGCCGAGGGTCTTTCCAACGCCGAGATCGCGCACCGGTACTTCCTCTCCGAGGCCACCGTCAAAACGCACGTGCGCCGGATCCTCAACAAGCTGCATCTGCGCGACCGGGTCCAGGCAGTGGTCTACGCCTACGAGACCGGACTTGTGGTGCCCAGCAACCCGGACTACTGAACCCGTGCGCTGGCAACTGGCCAGGTGGCTGGGCCAGCCGGCACGGGCAGCAGATTGCCTGAAGCAGTGGTTTCAGGCACATTACAAAATTGCCCGTGAAGCAACTTTCGTTGCTCCACGGGCCGTTTCCCTGGAAGGGTGCCCGGACATCGGGTCAGTCATTTGTGGGATCGCACAGGACGCGCGGCCCGCGCCCCGGTTTAGTGTGAAACGTCAATGTGGTCCGCAACACAAGTTTTCACGATCCATCCGCGGACCCGCACAATCCACAAAGGACGGCGCCTTATGCAGGCAGACCAGCAGCTCTCCAAGTCTCTGAAACCCAGACACTTGTCCATGATCGCCATCGCTGGCGTGATCGGCGCCGGCCTGTTCGTCGGCTCCGGCGCTGCAATCCAGCAGGCGGGCCCCGGGATCCTGGTCGCCTACGCGGCGGCAGGCCTCGTGGTCATCCTGGTCATGCGGATGCTGGGCGAAATGGCGGCGGCCAACCCGGAAACCGGTTCGTTCTCGACTTATGCCGACAAAGCCCTGGGCCGGTGGGCAGGGTTCAGCATCGGCTGGCTGTACGCCTGGTTCTGGATTATCGTCCTCGGCATCGAGGCCACGGCGGGCGCGGCGATCATGCACCGCTGGGTCCCGGGGATCGACCAGTGGGTGTGGGCGCTGCTGCTGATGGTGCTCCTGACCCTGACCAACCTGGGTTCGGTTAAGTCCTTTGGAGAGTTCGAATTCTGGTTCGCGTCCATAAAGGTTGCGGCGATTGCGCTGTTCCTGCTCTTCGGCGTCGCCGCAATCCTGGGCCTCGTCCCGGGCGTTCCGGCGCCCGGAGTGAGCAACCTGCTGGAAAACGGTGGCTTTATGCCCAATGGGCCGGGCGCCGTGCTGGCGGGCATCCTCGTGGTCGTCTTCTCCTTCTTCGGTGCTGAAATCGCCACCATCGCCGCCGGTGAATCCGAAAACCCGGTCGATGCGGTCAAGAAGGCCGTGAAGTCCACCGTCTGGCGCATCCTTGTCTTCTACATTGGCTCCATAGCGGTCGTGGTTACCCTCCTTCCCTGGAACTCGGCCTCCGTGGCCAAGAGCCCCTACGTTGCCGTGATCGAGCTGTTCGGTATCCCCGGCGCCGGCACAATCATGGACATCGTGGTGCTGACCTCCGTTCTGTCGTGCCTTAACTCCGGCCTTTACACCGCCAGCCGGATGCTGTTCTCCCTCTCCCGGCGCGGCGACGCGCCCCGGTCCTGGATGCGGATTTCCCGCCGCGGCGTCCCGGCCGCAGCCGTCCTGGCCTCCACCGTGGTGGGCTTCGTTACCGTCGGCCTGAACTATGTCGCCCCGGACACCGTGTTCCTGTTTCTGGTCAACACCTCAGGGGCCATTGCCCTGTTTGTCTGGCTCGTGATTGCCGGCTCACAGCTGATCCTGCGCCGCCGGATGGGCGAGGCCGCCAAGGATCTCCAACTCAAGATGTGGCTCTTCCCCTACTTGACCTGGGTGGCCATCATCAGCATCGTCGCGCTGCTGATCGGCATGGTGGTCCTGGATTCCACCCGCGAATCCCTGCTGCTCTCCCTGGCCCTCGCCGCCGTCGTCGTGGGTATCGGACTGTGGCGCTACCGCAAAAACGGCGGGAAGCCGGCGGCTTCCGGCGCCGGCGACACCCGGGCGGACGAGACCGCGGCGCCAGCCGAGGAAGCCACCGTGGGCGCCAGCCCGGCGTCGTAGCTCCCTGAGGGCTCGGCGGGTTGCGTTGACCGGCGGGCCCGCCAAGCACCATGGGACATGCCCCCTCCTGCTGCGGAGCGTTGGACACAGTGGCACTATGTCCAATCGCCGCCGCCAGGGGAGGGCATGTCCCGCACCGGGGCGGCGCCCGGGCCGCTCCTGCGCAGGCCACAGCTCCTGCACAGGACCGGCCTAGTCAAGGCATACTGCCCCGGGGTTCCATAGACGCATGACCACTTCCCCGCAGCCACCGCACGAGCCCCACCCCAACCATGACCGCGGCCTGGAATTCGATCTCTCCACCCTCATGAGCCGCCGCTCACTGGGCATGTTCCTGGGTGCCGGAACGGCCGCCGCCCTGGCAGCCTGCACCCCGGGCGGCTCCTCCCCTGGTGCCGTGTCGTCCACCGCCGCCGCGACCGGGCCGGCGCCGGCATCCGCCGGAACTGCGGCTGCCACCCCGACGCCGTCGTCCTCTGCCTCGCCCACGCTGACGCGCGCCATCGCCGAGTGCGGCGTCGAAATACCCCAGGAAACCGCCGGACCCTACCCCGGCGACGGCTCCAACGGCCCTAACGTGCTGGCCGCCTCCGGCGTGGTCCGGCAGGACATCACCTCCAGCTTCGGGACCTCCAGCACCAGGGCCGGCGGCGTGCCGCTCACCGTCACGCTGACTCTGCTGGACAACACCAACGGCTGCGTGCCGCTGGCCGGGGCCGCCGTCTACGCCTGGCACTGCGACAAGGACGGCAAATATTCCATGTACGACGCCGGACTCAAGAACGAGAACTACCTCCGCGGCGTCCAGGAGGCCGACGCCAACGGCCAGGTCACCTTCCAGACCATCTTCCCCGGCGCCTACAGCGGCCGCTGGCCACACATCCACTTCGAAGTCTTCGAGTCCATGGACAACGCGACGGCGGCCGGGCAGGTCCTTGCCGTGTCGCAGATCGCGCTCACGGACGCCGCCTGCAAGGACATCTACGCCTCGGCCGGATACGAATCCAGCGCCCGGAACTTCCCGCGGACCATGCTGAAGTCGGACAACGTCTTCGGCAACGACGGCGGCATCTACCAGCTCGCCACCATGACCGGGTCCGTGACTGGCGGATACACAGCCGGACTCAACGTCACCGTGTAGCAGCCGTCCGGCCCAACTGCGCGGCGCTAGACTCGAAGCCATGCCTTCAGAGTCCAGCGCCGCAGCCCACATCCAGGACCTCGGCGCGTACGTCACCGCGTCGCCGTCGAGCTTCCATGCCGTGCACGAGGCGGCCCGCCGCCTCGACCAAGCCGGATTCACCGCCCTCGACGAACTGCAGGCCTGGACCGGGGCCGCCGGCACCGGGAAGTTCTACGTCGTCCGCGACGGCGCGATCATCGCCTGGGTGACGCCGGAGGCGGCGGGCCCCACCACGGGCTTCAACATCCTGGGCGCGCACACCGATTCGCCGTCGTTCAAGCTCAAGCCCAAACCGACCACGGGCAAGTTCGGCTGGCTGCAGGCCGGCGTCGAGGTCTACGGCGGCCCGTTGCTCAACTCCTGGCTGGACCGCGAACTGCAGCTCGCCGGACGCCTGGTGATGCGGGACGGCACCCAGCACCTCACCGCTACCGGGCCGCTGCTGCGATTCCCGCAGCTCGCCATCCACCTGGACCGCGCGGTGAACGAGGGACTGGCTCTGGACAAGCAGCAGCACATGAACCCCGTTTACGGACTCGGTGACCCGGCTGGGGAAGACCTGCTGGGCCTGCTGGCGGACCGGGTTGCGGGCGCGGACGTGGACGCCGCCCTGATCGGCGGTTACGACGTTGTCATTGCGGACACCCAGGCGCCGGCGGTGTTCGGCGCGAAGGGTGAGTTCTTCGCCTCCGGCCGGCTCGACAACCTGTCGGCCACCCACGCCGGGCTCACCGCGCTGATCGCGCACGCCGCCGCGCCGCTGCCGGCCGGATCACCGATTGCCGTGCTGGCCGCGTTCGACCACGAGGAGATCGGCTCCGCCTCCCGGTCCGGCGCCAGCGGACCCATCCTCGAGGACGTGCTGGTGCGGATCTCCGACGGGCTCGGGGCCTCGGCGAGCCAGCGGCGGCAGGCCTTCGCGGCGTCGTTCTGCGTGTCCGCCGACGCCGGGCATGCCGTCCACCCCAACTACGCCGAACGGCACGATCCGGCCAACCGGCCGGCCCTGAACGGCGGCCCGCTGCTGAAGATCAACGCCAACCAGCGCTACGCCACCGACGCCACCGGCGCCGCCCTCTGGGCCCGGCTGTGCTCGGACGCCGGCATCCCGTACCAGGAATTCGTCTCCAACAACGTGATGCCCTGCGGCTCCACGATCGGGCCGCTGACCGCCACCCGCCTCGGGATTAGGACGGTCGACGTCGGCGTGCCCCTGCTCTCGATGCACTCGGCCCGGGAACTCTGCGGCGTCCAGGACCCCTACCGGCTTGCCAAGGTGACCAGGGTCTTCTTCCGCACGTCGGCGTAACAGGGGCCTTGTCCGGGGTGTGGCCGAACACGAGGTTGCTGGTGCAACTGCGCCGGGACCGGTCTCAGCGTGGCGAAAATCCGGAGCAGATTGGGCTTGACGGGACCGGAGATGAAGCATCTAGGCGCTTCATCAATCCACACTGATTCTGCGGATACCCACAGACTTCCGCCTGCAGCGGGGTGGGGCCCCCGGACCAGCCGTATGGTTCTAGGCACACGGCAGTTTCCCAGCGTGCGGTGCCTTGGCTTGGTGCGGGTCGTCGCACTTCGATTATGGAGCTCTATATGAAGACCGCCACAGTGTGTGGGCCCCGCCTGATTCCCGGACTGCCTCCTTGCTTTCGGGAGCGAGACCGCGGTCGTGCGGATCGGAGAAGCGGGCGGAGGCGCGATGAGAAACGATAATCCGGTTGATCATGTTCTATTGACTAGGTTCAACCTGCCGTCCCCAGGAGTGGAGCGGATGGTGCGGGCTCAGGACGGCTGGCTTGAAAACAGAGTCGAGCTTTTCGAGAGATATTGCCTCACATCCGTCAAGGCGCAAACGGCTGAAAACATCCATTGGATCATCTACTTCGATCCGGAAAGCCCTGGTTGGTTGCTGGAGCGCATTCAGGAATGGTCCGCAGGCAATGTCTTTGTGCCAATCTTTCGGGCAGAAGTCAGCAGCTCAGAGCTGTGCGCCGACCTTCGCGAAGTTGTCAGTCACCCTGGGGAAAGGTTGATCACAACTAACTTGGACAACGATGACGCGCTGGCGGTTGACTTCGCACACCGCCTCCAGCTTTTCTCCGCTCAGCCGCATCGAACTGCACTCTATATGACGGAAGGTCTCATAGCTTTTGATAAGCGGCTGTTCAGACGGACAGACCGGCGCAATGCGTTCTGCTCCGTTGTGGAGTCGTGGGACAGCCCCGTGACTTGTTGGGCTGATTGGCATAATCTCCTCGGCAAGCACATGCCGGTCGTCGAGATCGGGGGAAGACCGGCCTGGTTGCAGGTAGTCCACGGCGGAAATGTGAGTAACCGCGTGCATGGAAAATTGACCTCACCGGCGGCATATATTGACCGGTTTCCCGGGCTATTGGCTTCAATGGTGAGTCCGTCCACAATTGACTTCTTGCGGGACACAATCTGGTCCTCGCCCATCCGCATCGGCACGGAGCAAGTACGGAGGGCAATAAAGGGCATTGCCATGGCGCTTCTAGGCAAGAACGGCTTGGACCAGGCAAAGAGGCTTCTCGCTTCCGGAGTCGCTGCGTCAAGGAGAGGAGCCTAAAGCGCGTCCACCCATGAGCCCCAAAGGCAGGCAGATACTATTGCGGCCGTCGGCGCCCGGTGGGGCAGAAGGAAACCTTGGGAAACCTGACGTGTTGGCAATTTCAATACGAAGGCTTCATAGAAGCGGCCTCGCAATTCCCCACGCGAAAGGCGAAAAATGAACGGGAATCAGATGTACATGCCCGATTCTGGTCAGCCACGGCGGTGCCCCGTATCCGTCATCTGTGTTTTCAACAACCTCGCCGTCTTGCGTGAGTGCCTTATCGCATCTTTGCATGCCGGGACCTCTGAGGCCCCGCAAACGGAATTCATCCCGGTAGACAACACGGCAGGGCAATTCTCCTCGGCCGGTGCGGCCCTAAACCATGGCGCCTCGTTGGCCCAAAATGACGTCCTGGTCTTTGTGCATCAGGACGTCTATCTCCACTCTCTGCCTGCAGTGGAAGCGGTCGCCGCTGCGTTGTTGGACGATGACTCCATCGGGCTCCTGGGCGCTATTGGGGTCACGAAGCGGGGCCAGTTGCTCGGCAGGATCCGGGACCGGATCATACTCTCGGGAGAGAGGCGCGACGGGTTGTCGGATGTCGACAGTGTGGACGAAGTGCTCTTCATGGCCTCACGGGAGCAGATCCTCCGGCAGCCGCTCTCCGAGGATCATGATTTGTCCTGGCATGCCTATGCCGTGGAATATGGCGTCCGCATGCGCACCATGGGCCTGAGGGTCGCCGTGGCGGACATCCCGCTTACGCATAACAGCCTGACCGTGAACCTGGACCGTCTGGCTGAGGCACATTCTCGGATAGTCGAGGAATACCGTGATCATATGCCTGTGGTCACAACATGTGGCACCGCACGGCTGGCTTCCCGCGTCAGTTCGCACCCCTTGATATCGGTGGCCTTGAGAGCCCAGAAGTGGAGTTGCCGGTGGTTGCGGGACTCATTGGTTGCCCATCGGCTGCGCAAACGCGCAAAAACGGCGACCGTCCTGGGTGACATCCGCCGGGACATCGATGAGATTTGGTCATCCGCCGGCCTGACATCTGCGCTGGTAATAAGCGGCATTCCTGATGACCAGGATCCTATGTGGGTGGACGGTCCTCTGCAGCTGAACCGGCGGGGTGTCTGCTTCAGCTTCCTCACTGTGGACGAGTCGGCGATAGCCGCCATGGCCCGCTCGCACCCCGAGGGTCAGTCCATGGCGCTGACGAATATCAGTTTCGACGCCGTGGCCGACATCGCCGCTGCGATGGCAGGCCGGTCTGTCATGGCCGGTTTCCATGACAACACCGGTGCGTGGCTGCTAACGGGCCCGGCTGTGACGGCAGCGGAGACGTTCTACCGCGCCCGGAGATCGACGCCGTTCGCCATGAAGCCTATCTAGGCGTGCCGGGTCGAGGCTCACCGGGAACTATTTGCGGAGCCCTGCGACACTGGCACGGGTCCACTCGGGCAGCAGGAGTGAAACGCGCATAGGTCGGGACTTTCTTAGCTCGGCCCACAGCCTGAGGCGCTGCCCAGCCGGCCGGAGCGACACGACGTCGGCTTCGGCGGCGTCTACACCGCCGCCGAACCCGGTTTGTCGCTGGACGAGGGCCACAAGTTGATCGAGAGGACCGTCCTGCCACGGGGCCATCCGGGGGGAAAGCTCAGGCGCTGCCCGCTGGGCCTGGTTATAAATCTCCCTGACGGTGTCGCCCCACGCGACAAGGCTGTGCCCGGCCAGAACGGCGGACCGTGTGGTGTCGCCGCTCAGCGCTCTGAATGACGGTGATTCGGCCAACGATGTCATTGTTGTCACGAATTCATGCCGTGACGAGGGGGTAAAAAGGGCTGCCTCAAGTCCCGGGGAGTCAGCGCCGAGGACGTCGCACTCAGCGGGATGGCCCCGATAGGTCACCAGGGGGAGTCCGTGGACTCCGGCCTCAAGCAAGGAGGTGAGGGAAGCGAACGGAAAAGAGTCCAGGTAGGCGTCGGCCGCCGACAACAGGGTGGCTACCTCGGAAAGCCGACCGAGAGCCCGGATCCGTCCATTTGTTGCCAAGGACGCCTCGGCCCACTGGCCCTCGCAGGAGGGCCCGGCCACGAGCAGTTTTGCACGTGGTTGCCGTTGCAGGAAGGTCTCAAACAGGTCGATCAGGGATTCTGTTCCCACTGAATCATATTTGGTGGCCGCCGCCGCAGAAACGACCAGGAAATCGTTGTCGGTGACGCACCATCGGGACCGCAGCTCCGAACGTCGGGCGCTGGACGGGGGGGTGCTTGGCGCCAGTTCAAGAGGGCGATTGGCCACCATGCATCGGCTGGGATCGACGCCTCGTCTGGCAATGCTGAGCTGCTCCCCGCTCCTGCGGAGGTTCAGAACGACGTCCGCGGCCGAGGTGCCAAGCCAAAACACGTGATCCGCATGGTTGACGTACACGGCCGGCGGAGAGCTTCCGGTGCCCAAGGCGATGGCCGGGACGACGTCATCCGGGTGCGCATGCACGATCACGACGTCGGCGGTTTCAACTGCCGTTCGGAGAGCGGCAGCCCGTCGTAGGAGACCGCCTGGCATGCGGTCCAGGTACTCCACTGCGCGGGACCCAGGGAGGCAACGGGAGATTTTCTTAGGTAATGCTGCGCTGCCTTGCCGGGTCAGAACGAGCCGGTGGCTCGAAGAACCATCCTGACGGATCCAGCACGCAATCGTCTGGGTGTGGCCTCCGGCACCGTACAGCTGCGTCGCAACATGAACCACATTGAGCATCCCGCCGCGATGTGTCGGTCGCTCGGGCTGCTTTCCGGGCAATGACTTCCGGATCTGGTCCACAACCGTTTCGAGTTCGGTGCTGGCGAAAAGTCCAGTGTGGTCCAGCCAGGCAAACCGGGCGGCTAGTTGTGACTGAACGGCGGCCTCCTCCAGGGCTCCGGCCGCCGACAGCGATGCCGCACGCTGAACTAGACCCGTAAAGATTTCGAGGTTTTCCCTAATGCAGGTCAAGGCTGCCTCGCTTGCCGAGAAGCCGCAGAGCGGCGACGTCATCGCGTCGGAGCCATAGAAGTCCTGCCGTAATGGCCAGCGCGGCGACGGCGGCTACGACGAGCGCGATCCACCCGGGAAGCCGGCCGGCCGACAGGGAACCGGTGACAAGAACCAGTGCTGAACCTACGGCGGGCAGCCAGAGTTGGCGCGCAACTTTCAGCGGCGCGATTCCCGCGACATTGAGTCGCCATAGGTAGATGGGGAGCACCACGGCTGCCACAATGAGCAGCTGAGCCATCGCCACGCCCGAGATTCCGCCGCGCGCGCCGAGAAGTAGGGCCGGAACCAGGGCAGCGAGCCATAGTAATTGAGTGGACAAGATGGAGCCGGTCATGCCCACGACCACGAGGTAGTCATAAATCAGCTCGAAGAGGATTCGAAAACCGGCAAGGATTGCCAGCCAATAGAGGGCTCCCGAAGCCGCCAGCCAAGGTTGGCCATATACCAGCCCGACGATTGGACCGGACGCCGCAGCAAGCAGGGCAACCATGGGAAACGTCACTGACGCCAGCACGCCGATCAGGGCCGCCATCGCGGAGCGCATACTTTCGGGGTCGTTCTGAAGCCTGGAAAAAACGGCCGGTGCCACGCTACGGAGCGGTTGCGAAAAAACGGTCACCGGCCAACTGGACAAGTTGAAGGCAAGAACGTAGAGACCGAGCATGATCGGGCCGAGCAGATTGCCGGTGAGGAGCTGGTCCAAGTAACTGACGCAGAACACTATGATGCTTGCTCCGGCCAACGGCAACCCGAACCGCAACAGCGGCATCAATACGGTTCGGTCAAGCCCTGCCCGGAAGGGCGCCGGCGACTTCATAACGAAAAGAACGCCTGAAAAGACCGTGCCCGTTAGCCGCCCGATGGCCAGGCTCATGGCGCCTAGTCCAACCAAGACCAAAGCGACCGACACGATGGTACCGACCCATACGTTAGCCTGATCAATCATCATCTTGGTCTTTTGATCGAATCCACGCTGCATTAGGGCCGCGGGTGTAGCCACCACGCCGCTCACCAGCACGCAACAAACCATCACCCTCACAACGTCTGTTGCTTCGGGATCACCCATGGTGGCTGCGAACCAAGGTGCGGCTACGAGGCCCGCGCCGCAAAAGAGTAGGCTGCTGGCGATGGATATCGTCGTCACCGTCGGCGCAATGATAAGGGGATCTCCCGGCCAGCGGACGATCGCGAGGCTGACTCCGAGTTCGTTGAACGTTAGGACAGCCAACAAAGCAACCATGGCGACCGCGAATGTTCCGTAGGACTCGGGTCCGAGCAGCCTCGTCAGTACTATTCCAATACCTAACGTTCCCAGCTTGGCGACGCCCGTGTTGAGGAGGCTCCAGCCCAGGGCAGCATTGGCGCCGGAGCCCTGAACCGGCCCCGTGATGGCACCCCCGTCCGTGCGTGTGGCCGGTGTCTTCCCGTTGTTCACGGCATGCCCAGCGCTGAAGACATTCGTTCGACGATATATCCCTGCCGCGCGGCGGTGACGTGCGGATAGATCGGCAAGGAGATCAGGGCGGTTTCCTCTTGTTTCGCTCCCGCCTCAACGACCGGGCTCGCGATCGGAAAGTTCATGCTCGATGCCCTTCTGCAGATGCTGTCTGGATCACGCGCATGCATTCCTAAACCGTCCGCGATCGACGCCGTGCGCAGGCACACCCACCCAGGTCTCGCCGTCGGGGACATTGTTCAGGACAGCAGATCCCATGCCGACTGTCGCGTAGGCGCCGATTGATGTCCGTTCCCGAACGCTAGAATTCATCCCGAGGTAGGCGCCCCGGCCAATTCGGACACCGCCGCCCAGCGAGGTTCCGGTCGCCAAAGTCGCGAAGTCCGCCACGACGTCGTCATGCGTGAACGTGACCCCCGGCATGGCCACCACGTGCGACCCTAAGGTTACCGAGGCCGTCAGGGTCACGTTCTGCAGCAGGATGCTGCCGCGGCCGATCCGACAGCCCTCAGGCAGCCGGATCGTCGGGTCGATCAGTGTCGCGTACCGTGAGGCCGAAACACCCTGTGCTGACAGCCGTTCCACGACGGACTGCCGCCTCCTGCCGGAATCCAGGCAGACCAGCACGAGTGCGTGCAGGTAGTCGGCCGCTTTGTCGGTGGGCCCGAGAATGGGGGCGCCATCCACGTCAGCCCCGAAGATCGCTTCCTCGTCGTCGAGGAAGCCGGCGATGTCATACCGTCCACTGCTGCGGACAGCGGCCAGTACCTCGCGGCCCAGCCCGCTCGCGCCGATCAGCAAGAGCTCACTCACGTGGTTGCCCTGTCCGGACATGCCACTGCAAAGACCGCCATCCTCCACCTTCTCCCTGGCCGGCCTTCGCGGTGCGACACCGTTTCTTTCGGGTCGTGCCGGCGGTGGCCGGTCGCGTTGACCTGACCAGCCGGTCACGTTGCGCTTAGGAGAAAACTAGCGCTTTCCTGGACCACAAAACCGGGATTCGCGACTACATGTGGCTGGACCCGGGGATGTGTGCGGGATTTGCGGGATTGCGGATATGGAGTCCCCGACCGTTGCCCGCGGCGCGCAGGGCCCGCCGGGCGCGATACAGCGCGCCCGGGCACAACCGGCCTCGTCGGACTTGGGAGGCGATCACACAGCAAGCGGGGATCCCTCGCGGGCCAGCGCGTTCGGTGCCGAAGTCCTGCCGGTCGACACAAGGCACGTCAGTTGGGAACGCGACTGAACTCCCAGCTTCCGATAGATGGCAGTCAGGCGCACTTCGACCGTCCTGACGGACACGAACAGCGATGCGGCAATTTCCTTGTTGCGCCAGCCGCGGGCCACCAGCTGCACCAGTTCGCGCTCCTGGTCTGAGAGTGTCAGTACGGCCGGGCTGTGGGCCTCTGGAACATCCCGCAGGTGGTCGCCGAGCAGCAGCGCGTCCACGCGCTGGGTCCACGAGGCGGCGCCGGACTCATCGAACAGCGCCTTTGCCCGCAGCAGGGAGTTCTTGGCCTCTTTCGTTAGGCCGGACGTCTCCAGCCGCTCCGCGTAGCAGAGCAACGTCCGGGCGCGCTCGAACAACGAATCATCCTTTTGCCACAAATCCAAGGCCCGGTTGAAGAGCTCCAGGGATTGACCTCCCTCCGCAACCAATGCCCGGGACCGGGTTACCGCCATCCGCAGCCATCGGGATTTCAGTCCGACTGACCGGGATTCCAGCCTGGTGAGGGCGCGGGCGGCCTCCCGTCGGCGGCCCGACCTCACCAGCACCTCCACTAGGTCCGCCTCGCAGCGCAGGAGGGCGGGATTGCTGATGTCCATTCCGATCTCGGTGGCCCGCGCCAGCAGCGTACAGGCCTCGTCTACGTCGCCCCGCATCAGCGCAAAATGCCCCTCGCAGGCGAACAGTTGCGCTGCCGCCTGCCGGGGCGCGTCGGCGCTGACAAACGTCTGGGCCTCTGCAAGACAGGCCTGGGCCTTCACCGCGTCCCCGACTGAATGGGCCCGCCAGAGTAAGAGGTAGTTGCGCATGCCGCGGTGGTACTTCTGGCTGGTTGGGGAACCGGCGATTTCGTCGATCAGGGCTGAGGCGGAACGAAAGTTCCCGGCGCGGATTTCATTGTCGGCGGCGAAGTAGCGTGCGGTCTCACTCCAGTTCGCATCGCTGGCCGCGCTCAAGTTCCGGACCAGGGAAAAATGGTCACGGGCTCCCTCGTAATTCTCGGCGTATGTCATGGCACGCCCCTTGAGCAGGAGGGACGCCGGGGAACTGTTGCCGCCGTCGGCTGCTCGAGAGATTCGTTCAACCGTCCCTTGCGCGGCGTTGGCCAGAACTCTGGCGCGCTGGTTAACGGCCAAAGCTTCGCCGGAAGCTTCCCCGATGAATTGCTCCGCATATTCGAGCAACTGCTCCGCGTCCTGCGATTGCCAGCGTTCGGCCAAATGCAGTGCGCCAATGGAGAGAAGGCAGGCAGATTGGGCAGCATCATGATGCCCAAACTCCTTGATCAGCCGAATCATCATGCTCGGCCGCACGGAATTGCCCTGCATCAGCTCCATTTGGAAATTCAGCCCGGTGAGACGCAGCGTCAGGGCCCGGTCTTTCGTGATCCGTTGTGCCCAGTCCACGTAGCGTTTCGCATAGACGAATTCACCCCTGCTGAACAGCACCTCCGCCACGGTGCCCAGCCGGGCGGCCGTCTCTGCCTCCCAAGGGTTGATGGTGAGGGCCCGCTCGACGTACTCGACGGCGGATGGGATCTCCTCTGCCCGCACAAGTTCAACGGCGTGGCGGAGCAAACTGAACGACGTGTCCCTGCGCGCGGCGGCAGTATGACTCAGGTGCCAGGGCCACGCCTGACGATCCGCAGTTTCGGCGACAGCAGCCAAGGCGTTGTGATGGGCGGCTCTTTCCCCCGGTTGCATAGCGGAGGAAATGTGGGCACGCAGCATTTGGTCTTTGATTCTGACGTAGGAACCGGAGCGCACAGCAATTCCTGAGGAAACAATTTCATCCACCCCTGCCCAGAGATCCCCGGGCATTCCTCGCAGAAGAATCGTGCTGCTTCGGTAGGACAGGGAAAGAAAGTCAATTGCCTGCCGTGCTCGTGGTGAAAGCACCGAAATCGATGCCGCCAGTTCAGCCTCGAAGCTCCCGTTCCAGTGCAAGGGGACGGGCAAGGCGTAATTGCCCTGCAGCTGGCGTTCCGATAATTGGTTGTACAGTTCAATCGCCGCCAACGGATTGCCGTGAGTAGCCGCTGCGACAGCGTGCAGGGCTGCTTGGCAGCCCTGTCCTGTCGTCGCGGATTCGAGCAGCTTTACGGTGTCGCCAATGTCCAGGTTTTCCAACCGAAGACTGGCCAGCCGGGCAAACGGGCTGTTGGGCGCCTCATCCCGCATGCCCGCGATCAGCACGAGCCCCGTTCCCGCGAGACGTCGGGCCAGGAAACCAAGAACAGTTTGGCTGGCAGGGTCCAAGTCCTCGGCGTCGTCGATGACCACCACGGTACGGTCCGCAGACCATTGCCGGAGTGCACACAGGAGCATCGCCGACAGCTCTGCAGCCTCGTGGTCTCCGCCGGATGAGGATGCCGCGTAGTCCGCCACGGGCGCGAGTGCTGGGTCATCGATAGCGATGAGGAGGGCGGTGAGGCCGGAGAAGCGCCAGGTGGATTCCGAAGGGTTGGCGCGGAGGAGGACGGTTCGATACTCATGCAATTTCGGGATCGCTGCGAGCAACGACGACTTGCCGGTCCCGTGGCGACCCGTGATGGTCATCGCAGATTCCCTGGGACACCGGATCAGCGCAAGAACCCGCGCAAGTTCCGTGTTGCGGCCGAACAAAACCATAAATGCCCCCATTTCACCCCAAGAGACCATCCATCCGTGGTTTCCGACGAGAAGAGTCGGATCCCGACTGACGTAATCACTGCCGCACGCCCACTGCTTCTGAAAAAACGATGGCCCGGGTCACGCTCGGGGTTGGAGCGGAACCTTGACCAAATTGGCTGTGCTTTTGCAAATATAGGCCGGGGCGCTGTCGGGGGACTAGGCCGCATGGATAGTCAGGTAGGGCATCGACTGAAGTCGAGTAGTTTGTGTCCCCAGTACTCGTTTTCAGTTTCCGGGATGCCTTGAAGACCCAGGTTCCGGTGCGGATGTGCCCGTCTAGAAGGCCAAACTGATCACCAGGCTGATCGTGGTGGCCAGAATGACGGTGCCGAAGAGGTATGACAGCAGGCTGTGCTTGAGCGCCTCCGCCCTGATGCCGTGGTTCTGCAGGGCCGTGTCCGAGACCTGGTAGGTCATACCGAGGCTCGTGGCGAGGTAGGCGAAGTCGGTGTACCGCGGGGGGTCGTCCTGGTTGAAGTCGATGCCGCCCACTACCGGCCCGGCCTTCCCGCCTGTGCTGTAGTACAGCTCGGCATACCGCAGGGTGAACAGCGTCTGCACCAGCAGCCAGGACAGGGCCACCGACGCCAGCGCCAGCAGGCCGCCGCCGAATCGGGACCCGCCGTCGTTCGTATGCGAATCAACGACGACGGCGGCCACCGCACCGAGGCTGGCGACGTTGGCTGCCAGGATCAGCAGGTCGGTGATGCTGCGGGAAGGATCCTCTGTGGTGGCATGCGCCCGGGTCTCGGCCGGGTCGAAGCGGCCGATCGCCAGCCAGACCCAGACAACGTAGGTCAACGAGGCGCTGCCCCAGCCGACCGCGGGAGCCTCCACCCAATGCCCGGCCAGGCCGGCCGCTGTGGCCGCGAGCACCCCGGCGAGGAGCATAACCGCGAAGCGCAGCCGGCTGCGCCGGATCGGCTGGGCGTTGTCGCGGAGCGGGGAGCCGGTGGTCATGCCCCGATTCTGGCACAGGGTTGTCCACATGGAGGCCAGCCTTGCTTCCGGGAACCTGCCGGCCGCGGCCAAGCTGAACGGGCGTGGAATCGCGGAATCCGGCTCCGATGCACTAAGCTATTGAAGTCTGTGCTGCGCCCTGCCTCCGTTCCTGGGGGTGAAGCGGGCACATGGCACCGCAAATGAACCTCCTGTTACGGAAATGCCGTAACCGCTTAGCCCAAAGGAGGTGGGTTCACATATGCGTCCTTACGAATTGATGGTAATCATCGACCCCGAGGTCGAAGAGCGTACCGTTGAGCCAACGCTTCAGAAGTTCCTGAACGTCATCACGACCGATGGTGGAACCATCGAAAAGGTTGACATCTGGGGCCGTCGTCGCCTGGCTTACGAAATCCAGAAGAAGACCGAAGGTATCTACGCCGTGGTGAACTTCACCGCCGAGCCGGCTACCGCCAAAGAACTTGATCGCCTGCTGAGCCTCAATGAGACCATCATGCGCACCAAGATCACTCGCCCCGAAGTGCAGAAGGTCGTCGCTGAGTAATCTCAGCTCCCGATTTTCATTCTTCACCCCGCAGGAACGAACAAGGAGGCAGTAGATGGCAGGCGAAACCACTATTACGGTCATCGGTAATCTCACCAGTGACCCCGAACTGAGGTTCACACCGTCAGGTTCGGCCGTAGCGAATTTCACCATCGCTTCTACTCCCCGCACCTTCGACCGCCAGTCCAATGAGTGGAAGGACGGGGAAACCCTGTTCCTCCGCGCGTCGGTATGGCGTGAAGCAGCCGAGAACGTCGCCGAATCCCTGACCAAGGGCATGCGTGTGATCGTTAACGGCCGGTTGAAGAGCCGTTCCTACGAAACCAAAGAAGGCGAAAAGCGCACCGTTATCGAGCTTGAGGTCGATGAAATCGGCCCCAGCCTGCGCTACGCCAACGCCAAGGTCAACCGCACCCAGCGCTCCGGCGGTGGGGGTGCCGGCAACGGCGCCCAGGGTGGCTTCGGCGCCGGTGGCAACAGCGGTGGCGGCTTTGGCGGCGGCTCTGGTGGAAACCAGGGCGGTAACTCGGGCGGAACCTGGGGCGGCAACCAGCCCGCACAGCAGCAGGATGACCCCTGGGCCACGCCCGGCGTCAGCCCTGCAGGCGGCGGCTGGGGCAACGGCCCGGATTCCGAACCTCCCTTCTAAACAATATTAAAGGTTCGACGACGGAACCCGCCGGAACGCCGCAAGGCGACGGGCGCTGACCGGCGTCGGATCACCACCATCCCGTGGATCAATATCCACGGGCTCCATCGAATAGGAGCTCCACGATGGCTAAGGCTGAACTCCGTAAGCCCAAACCAAAGTCCAACCCCTTGAAGGCCGCTGACATCACTGTCATCGACTACAAGGACGTAGCATTGCTGCGCAAGTTCATCTCCGACCGCGGAAAGATCCGCGCCCGTCGCGTCACCGGCGTCACGGTGCAGGAACAGCGCAAGATCGCACAGGCAATCAAGAACGCCCGCGAAGTTGCTCTGCTGCCTTACTCCGGCGCTGGCCGCGGCTAAGGAAGGGATTAACTAACATGGCAAAGCTCATTCTGACCCACGAAGTAACCGGTCTCGGTGCTGCAGGCGATGTTGTCGAGGTCAAGGACGGTTACGCACGTAACTACCTGTTGCCCCGCAACTTCGCCCTGACCTGGTCCAAGGGTGGCGAGAAGCAGGTTGAGTCCATCAAGACTGCCCGCGCCGCCCGCGAGCACGCTTCCCTGGAAGATGCTCAGAAGCAGGCCGCTGCACTCTCCGCCAAGCCGGTCAAGCTCGTTGTCAAGGCAGGCGAGACCGGACGCCTGTTCGGCACCGTCAAGCAGGGCGACGTGGCCGACGCTGTTGAGGCCGCTGGCCTTGGCCGCATCGACAAGCGCAAGGTTGAACTGCCGACGCACATCAAGTCGGTTGGTTCCTACCAGGCAAACGTCCGCCTTCACGCCGACGTTGCCGCTGTGATCGAACTCGACGTAGTCGCAGGCAAGTAGCCTTCACCGGCTCTGCAGTCCTGAACTGCTGGAAGGCCCCCGCCTCCGGATTCCCCTTGGGAACCGGACGCGGGGGCCTTCTGCTTTAACACCAACGCGGGGTCACATGCGGCCCATGTCGGGGCCCGGGATGGGCCGTAAGTGACCCCGCGTTGCGGGGGGAGCTTGCGGGGAGGCTAGGGCTGGTGCAGCACCGTGGTCACGTGCCGGTAGCCGGTCCGGACGAGCTCGGCCAGTACCGCCTCGTCGACGTCGCCGAGCTTGTTGACGTAGAGACACCCCGCGCCCGTCCGGTGCTTCCCCAGCCGGCCCAGCAGGCCTGCCGACTCGGGACCGTACGTCAGACCGTAGAGCGAAAGACTCGCCTTCCTGGGGGAGAAGCCGACGGCGGGGGCGTCCCCCTCGCGGCCGGTCCCGTATTTGTAGTGGTAAGAGCCGAACCCCACAATCGATGGACCCCACATCTGCGCCGGGTGGCCCGTGATCGCTGACATCAGTTCCAGCAGCCGGAAGCCATCCTCCCGCCGGACGGGATGCTCGACGGCGGCCAGGAACGCCTCGACGGAGGCGCCGGTGGACTGGGTTTTGTTTTGGGATGTGTTCGCAGCCATCCGGGAAGTGTCGCAGTTCGCCGGCGGGAATAAAAGCGGCACGCCACACCTTGTGCAGGTAGATGCAAACGCATGTAACAGCGTTTGTGCCCACGAATCGAATAGAGGAGCATCACCGTGGAATCCCGCCGCATCACCGTTCTTTCCGCCGGACTCGGCGTCCCCTCGTCCAGCCGAATGCTCGCGGACCAGCTGGCCGCCTCCGCGGAACGTCACCTTGCTGCGGCCGGCTACGCCGTCGACGTTCAGGTGGTCGAACTGCGCGACCTCGCAGTGGACATCGCGAACAACTTCGTGACCGGCTACGCGGCACCGAAGCTGGCCGAGGTGATCGCCGGAGTCGAAGCCTCGGACGGTATTATCGCCGTCAGCCCCGTCTTCAGCGCTTCCTACAGCGGGCTCTTCAAGTCCTTCATCGACGTCCTTGACCCCAAGTCGCTCGAGGGCACAGCCGTCCTGCTTGGCGCCACAGCCGGCACGGACCGGCACCAGATGGTCCTGGACTTTGCCATGCGGCCGCTGTTCACCTACTTCCGGACCCGGACCGCCAACACGGCCGTCTTCGCCGGCCCCCAGGACTGGGGCAACAACGACGACGGCGGCTCTCCCCTTTCGACGCGGATCGACAGGGCGGCAGGGGAGTTCACTGCACTACTGCAGGGCCCACAGCCACAGCACAATGCGGCTGCGCTGGAGTCGCTGCCGTTCGAACAACTGCTCGCCGGCATTTCCGCCCGGAACTGACCGGCCCGGCCGACAGGCCGGCCTCTGCCTGCAACAGTAGGAGGGCCGGTTGCCGGGCGGCGTTCCGCCCCAGTGGGAGGAATTCAATCCTCCAGGAGGGCGATGAATTCGCGCGCCTGCTTTATGGAGATGTCCGAATGGCGGGTCAGGGCTTCAGCGGCGGCTTCCGTGTCCCCACTTCGCGCCAGGGTACGGATCCGGCCGTAGATCTCGTCGTTGAGCATATTGCTGCTGACCTCGCGGGTGACATCTCCCTTGCTGGCGATCGCGCGGTAGCGGTAGGGGAAGCGCTGCGGAGAGTCGTCGTCGTCGTCACTGGGCGCCTCGTCGGAGGACTCCGGCCGGAAGGGCTGCGGATGGGCGGCGAGGGCGCCCACGGCGTCGCGGGAGGCCCGCAGGCCGTCCCCAGTGGCCTCGAGGTACAGCTTGATGGCAGCCATCGCCTGTCCTTGGGCGATCAGGGCGTAGAGGCGGCGGTGTTGTTCCTGGCTGAGTTTCGCCGCCGCAGCGCGCGCAAGCTCGATCGGGTCCTGGCCGGTCCGGGGGGACGCTTCGGGCCGGGGCCGGGGGCCGCGGCGGCCGAGGAAACGGACGCCCAGCAGAACGCCTGCGCCGACCAGCGCGAGAATCAGGAGGGGGATAAGCAGGGATTCCATGAAACTACAGCCGATCTACATATTTCTTGGCGGTCAAAAGATCTGAATGGGTGGCCTGGCGCAACAGCTTGATGGCCTGGATCTTCTTACCGTCCCTGGCCAACGACTGGAGTTGCAGCGCGAACTGCGGATTTAACTGGCCGCCTGGCAGTACGGGCCCCTGGTAGCCGTGCTGCCCGACGGCGGGGGCTGCCCCCGTCTGGGCGCGCAGCGCCTGACGGGCGTGATCGGCCTGCTGCGACTGCTGCTGTTCATTCTGGCTGGGGCGGGTGGCTGCGTCCACGCGGGCGCGGGCGGCAGTGGCGGCCTGAACCTGGGCGGCGTAATGGGCCTGCGAACGGACAGCAAGTTCCTGCTGATAACGTTCCGCGTCGGATACGCCGAAGTCGCGCGGTTTGAGGGCCGTGACGAACGCCCAGAGGACTCCTGCCAGCATAAGGGCAGGCAGTATGACTAGCAGTACATCGCCCATGGGAAGAGCTTATGCCAGATCACAGTTATCCACAGCACATTCCGCGAATGGCATACAGTGCGTCGCAGGACAGGCCTGTCCCGGGGATCCGTGTGAAATACATCATGAAATGCGCATATTTTGGGCCGGCTGTGCCGCCGCTATCCCCAGCCGCAGTCCACAGGCTGTGGATGAACCGGGACGAAAATTCTTTTGTGTCCACAAGGTGAACTCAGTGTTTCCGCAGGTCAGCACCCGATTGTGGGTCCAAATAATTCTTTATCCACAGCTGTTCCCACAGGCTGTGCACAAGCACAGGGTAGTAGTGCACAGCTTATCCACAGGGGCGACACGGCACCGGGTTGGTGCCTGCCCCGTCGGCGGCTAACGTTGCTGGATATCGAGCCGTGGTTATCGAACCACTGCCGCTGCTGCTCCACGGAACTCCTCTCAACCCGGCCCCTGCAACTGCCGGGCCCGGGCTGTGAATAAGGGCGTACGGAGCGGCAGCAGAAGTGTCGCAGCTGGCTGATAGTACTTAACCCGTCGGACCTGCGCCGGCGTCGACGCCACCGGGCAGCAGCCCGCAGGGACGTCGCCGGCGCACGGACGTCCGCCGCGGCACACAATGGAGGACGGCAGTTTTGTCAGTAACGCATCTGGACTCAGTCGAGGGGACTCGAGGAGCCGAAGGCAGCCGCAAGCCGCCGCAGGACATTCCCGCCGAGCAGTCTGTTCTGGGCGGCATGATGCTGTCCAAAGACGCCATCGCCGACGTCGTCGAGATCCTTCGGGGAGTGGACTTCTACCGCCCCGCCCACGAGACGATCTACGAGGCCATTATCGACCTCTACGGCCGGGGCGAACCCGCCGACGCCGTTACCGTCTCGGACGAACTGACCAAGCGTGGCGAGATCAACCGGATCGGTGGTCCCGCTTACCTCCACGAGCTCATCCAGACGGTTCCCACTGCCGCCAACGCCGGCTATTACGCCGAAATCGTGGGCGAACGCGCCGTGTTGCGCCGCCTGGTCAACGCCGGCACCAAGATCGTCCAGCTCGGCTACGGCCAGGATGGCGAGGTCGAGGACCTGGTCAACCAGGCGCAGGCCGAGATCTATGCCGTCGCGGAGCGCCGCACCGCGGAGGACTACGTTGTCCTCAAGGACGTCATGGAGTCCACGGTGGACGAGATCGAAGCGTCCGGGCACCGCGAGGAGGGAATGACGGGCGTTCCCACCGGCTTTTACGAGCTCGATGAGCTCACGAATGGACTGCACCCCGGCCAGATGATCGTCATCGCGGCCCGCCCGGCCGTCGGAAAATCCACTTTTGCTCTGGACTTTGCCCGCTCCGCCGCGATCAAGAACAACCTCGCCACCGTGATGTTCTCGCTGGAAATGGGCCGGAACGAGATCGCCATGCGCCTGCTGTCCGCGGAGGCCACGATCGGCCTCCAGGACCTGCGCAAAGGCACGATCAAGGACGAGCAGTGGTCCAAGATCGCCACGACGATGGGCCGGATGAATGACGCCCCGCTCTTCATCGACGACAGTCCCAACATGTCGCTGATGGAAATCCGGGCCAAGTGCCGCCGCCTGAAACAGCAGCACGATCTCAAGCTGGTTATCCTCGATTACCTCCAGCTGATGAGCTCGGGCAAGAAAGTGGAGTCCCGCCAGCAGGAAGTCTCCGAGTTCTCCCGTGCGCTGAAGCTGCTGGCCAAGGAACTGCAGGTCCCCGTCATTGCCCTCTCGCAGCTGAACCGTGGGTCGGAGCAACGCCAGGACAAGCGCCCGATGGTCTCCGACCTGCGTGAATCCGGCTCCATCGAGCAGGACGCCGACATGGTGATCCTGCTGCACCGCGAAGACGTGTACGACAAGGAGTCACCGCGCGCCGGCGAGGCGGACATTCTCATCGCCAAGCACCGTAACGGCCCCACCAAGGACATCGTGGTCGCGTTCCAGGGCCACTACTCGCGGTTCGCCAACATGGCCGCCGACGCCGGCGGCGGCGGCTTCTAACCGCTACTGGCCGCCTGCGCCCAGCAGGTGGTTGGGCAGGCGGTTCCCCGGCGCCCGTCCCCGGATCTCCAACAGTTCGCGGGCATGCGCGTGGAGCCGCTTGTCCTCCTCCGCGACCGGAACCCACTGTGGAACCGGGACGGACGTTCCGTGCTCGTCGCGAGCCACCATCACGGTCAGGCAATACGTCGTGAGGTCCAGCTCCCTGCCCTTCGGATCCCCGGAGCGGACATGGACCGCGATGTGCATGCCCTTGGTTCCGGTATAGACCAGCCGGGCCTCCACCTCCACCACGTGCCCAATCAACAGCGGCCGATAAAAGCGCACGCCGCCGGAGAAGACAGCCACCGTGTCCATGCCGCAGTACCGCGACGCGCAGACGTAGGCCGCTTCGTCGATCCATTTCATCACGATGCCGCCGTGCACCTTGCCGCCCCAGTTCACATCCGTGGGTGCGGCCATAAAGCGGAGCACCACGTTCTCGGCGGTCCCGGCGTCGGTATATTCCTGGCCGCTCATGGCCTGGACGATATCTTCACGGACCTTGATCCGTGCCAGGGCATGGTTGCGCTGTTCGATTTCCTCCGGCGTTGTCGGCTCAAAGCGCGGCACCGGGATGGGTTTGCCGTCCTCTCCGACAGCCACGAAGATCACCATGCACTGGCTGCGCATGGTGGCCGGACCGCCCCTGGGATCGCCCGAGGACACCACGGTGCGGATGTGCATGGAGGACCGGCCGGTATAGACGATTGTCGCTTCGACGTCGACCATGTCGCCGCTGTTGACCGGGTCCGCGAAATGGATGTTGCCCACGTACGCGGTCACGCAATAGGACTTCGCCCAGCCGACCGCCGCGGCGTAGGCGGCCTTGTCGACCCATTCGAGCACCGTGCCGGCGTCGACGGAACCGCTGTGGCCGACATCGGTGGGTGCCGCGAGGAAGCGAAGGGTTACGGTGTTGGCGGCTGGCTCAGTCATGGTGCGAGTTTACTGACCCGCCAGGAAGGCGTCGCGGCTTCCCGACACAATCGCGGACCGGGACGCCACACGCGGCGGTCCGGCGGAGGGCTCCCGGAGATCCGCCGGGCGGCGCCGCGTTAAGGGGGGGTTGCGTTAAACGCGGAAGGGGGGGGGGGGGCGTCACCTCCACCCCCCCCCCCCCCCCCAACCCAAGGGATAGGACAAGAA